>NZ_CP094241.1:933989-1245319 GCF_022749495.1 Neisseria macacae ATCC 33926
GCGGCGTACATCACGCGCCAAGTGATTGCGGTGAACGGAGGTTTGTGTTGAATACCAGAAGAGTCGTAGTAACGGGCATAGGCGGCATTACCGCCTTCGGCCGCGATTGGCAAAGCATACAGGCGGCGTTTAAAGCCGAAAAAAATGCCGTCAAATATATGGATTGGCGCGGACGTTTCCCCGAATTGGAAGCGCAACTGGGTGCGCCGATTGAAGGCTACACCCCGCCCGAACATTGGACGCGCAAGCAGCTCAGAAGTATGGGGCGCGTGTCGCACCTGTGTGTCGATGCGGCGGAGCAGGCCCTGACGGACGCAGGTTTGCTTGGAGACGAAAGCATCACCGACGGACGTATGGGCGTGGCGTGTGGCTCGTCTGTCGGCAGTACCAAAGACATCGGCGACATGGGCGAACTGCTGACTACGGGGACATCGCGCAATTTCAACGCCAATACTTATGTGCGCATGATGCCGCATACGACCGCCGCCAATATCGGCATCTTTTTCGGATTGAAAGGGCGCATCATCCCGACATCAAGCGCGTGTTCGTCCGGTAGCCAAGGCATAGGCTATGCCTACGAAGCCATCAAATACGGCATGATAGACATGATGCTGGCGGGCGGCGGCGAAGAATTTTGTCCGTCCGAAGTTTATGTTTTCGATTCGCTCTACGCCGCCAGCCGCCGCAACGGCGAACCCGAACTGACCCCGCGTCCTTACGACAGCGGACGTGACGGCTTGGTCATCGGCGAAGGCGCAGGGATTTTTGTGTTGGAAGAATTGGAACACGCCAAACGGCGCGGTGCGAAAATCTATGCCGAACTCGTCGGCTACGGTGCCAACAGCGACGGCAGCCACGTTACCCAGCCGCAAAAAGAAACCATGCAGAAATGTATGGAACTCGCGCTGCAAGACGCAGGCATTACGCCTGACAAAGTCGGCTACGTCAGCGGCCACGGTACGGCGACCGAAAAAGGCGACATCGCCGAAACGCTGGCGACCGAAGCCGTGTTCGGATTCATTCCCATGAGTTCGCAAAAAAGCTATCTCGGCCATACGCTCGGCGCATGCGGTGCGCTGGAAGCGTGGTTTACCATTGAAATGATGAACAGCGGCTGGTTTGCCCCGACCGTCAATCTGAACGACATCGACCCGCGCTGCGGCAAGGTGGACTATATTTTGAGCGGCGGCCGCGAAATCGAAACGGATTATGTGGTCAGCAACAATTTCGCTTTCGGCGGCGTGAATACTTCGTTGGTGTTCAAACGCTGGCGGGATGAAAACGCTTGATCGCAGCCGCGTCACAACAAAATCAAAAAGGTCGTCTGAAACCGTTTGACCCAACGTTTTCAGACGACCTTTTTAGTTTGTATAGTGGATTAACTATAAATCAGGACAAGGCGACGAAGCCGCAGACAGTACAGATAGTACGGAACCGATTCACTTGGTGCTTCAGCACCTTAGAGAATCGTTCTCTTTGAGCTAAGGCGAGGTAACGCCGTACTGGTTTAAAGTTAATTCACTATATAAAGCTATATCACGAAGTCCAGCAGATAAAAGTCTTCTTTGCCCACGCCGCATTCGGGGCATTTCCAATCGTCGGGGATGTCATCGAATTTGGTGCCGGGGGCGATGCCGTGTTCGGGGTCGCCGAGGTCTTCGTCGTAAATCCAGCCGCAGGGGCCGCACATGTATTGTGCCATGGTGTGTTCCTTCTAATGGTTGAGGTCGTCTGAAAACGGTCGGCAAAAGGTTTTCAGACGACCCCTTGTTGGTCTGTTTCAGCCCTTATGCCGCTTCCAGCGCCGCGATTTCTTTGCGCAAGTGTTTCAACGCGGGGGTAACGATGGCGACAAACATGGCTTCGCGGACGCGGCGTTGGGCGGGGCTGCGCATGAGGTAGCCTTTGGCGCCGGCGTGTAAGGCGGCGGATTGGGCGGCGGCAAGCGTCAGCTCGGCGGCGGCGGCGCGCAGTTTCAGCGTGGCGAGGTTGTCGGGCGTGTTGTTCCAAGCCAAGTCTGCCAGTCGTTCGGTGGTTTGCCATGCCTCGTCCAAGGCGGCTTTGAGGCTGTCGTAGCTGTCGTCGAGATAGCTGTTGACCTCGGCGTTGACGACGTTGGCGATGCGGATGATGCCGAGGCTGCCGTCGATCACACCCGCGCCGATGCCGATTTGCAGCAGGATGAAGCCGGACTTGATGGAGGCGATGTAGTCGGAGAACTGTTCGGGCGCGGCGATCACGTCTTCGTCAGGGATGAATACGTCTTTGAAGTTCAGGCTGAACGTGCGCGTGCCTTCGAGGGCGCAAAATTCGGGGCAGGCTTGCAGGGTCACGCCTTCCCATTGTCCGCCGGTGATGAACATGACGTAGCCGTCGCCGATTTGGGCAGTATTCGCCCAGATGTGGTCTTCGCCGATGTTGGATACCCACGGCAGCGCGCCGTTGACTTTGTAGCCGCCGTCCACGCGCTCGGCTTGAAGGTTGTGTTTTTCAATGCCGGCGAGGTGTTTGACGGTATTGGACATGCCCGTACCCGCCAAGACTTTGCCTTGCAAGATGTCGGCGAGGTATTTGTCTTTGACGGCTTGGTTGGGTGTCTGGTGCAGATACCAAGCGCAAGCCGCCTGACACCATGCGCTGAACGAGGTCGCGCCGCATTCTTTGCCGACTTCGCGCAAGACGGCGATTTGCGTCGCCAAACCCAAGCCGTTGCCGCCTTCCACTTCCGTACCGACTGCGCCGAATCCGCCGATGGCGCCGAGTTCGCGCATAAAATCTTCGGGATACAAGCCATTGCGGTCGATTTCGTCCACTAAGGGTTTGAGTTTGGTTTTGACGAGTTCGGCAACTTGAGACAATAAGGTTTCACGGTTCATGGTCTTATCCTTGAAAATGTGTGCGGACGGCGCGGGAGCGTTCCGTTGGAAAGGGGAAGCGGTCCGTTACAGGGACGGCGTTTTTGAAAAAGGTCGTCTGAAAACGGGCAAATAGTTTTGCCGCCGCTTTTCAGACGACCTTGGATCAGAATCAGGCGAACGCCTGCAATTCAGGGTTGATTTCTGTTTGCGCGACGTTGTTGACGTAGTTGCACAAAGTCGCCAGGGCAACGCCCATCACGACTTCGACAGCCTGCTGCTGGTTGTAACCAGCGTCGAAGAAGGCTTTGAGTTCGGCATCGGATACCGCGCCTTTTTTTGCCATCACAGCTTGGGTGAACGCAGCGAGCGCGCCCAGTTTGGCATCGTCAAACTCGCCTGCCGCCAACGCGCGCGCGGCTTTGATGGATTGTTCGGACAGGAGTTTTTTCAGGGTTGCCAGCTTGGTGTGGCCTGCCACGCAGAAACCGCATTCGTTGGTGCGGGCGGCGATGATTTGGATGACTTCGACTTCACCGGGAGTCAGGCTGTTGGCGGCGTTCAGTTTGCCGACTTCTTGATAAAACGCCAACGCTTCAGGCGCGTTTGCCAATACGCCGATGAGGTTGGGGATGAAGCCGTTGTTTTTCAGCGCTGCTTCGACGCGGGGTTTTGCTGCTTCGGGAGCGGTTTCGACGGTGTGTACGGTTAAGCGTGCCATATTGGTTTCCTTTTTATTTGCGATTTGTCAAAAGATGGAGGGCATAGTAGGGAAACAAATCCCAAAGTTGAAAGACCTGATAATTATTTTGATAAAACCAATAGTTATAAACGGCCAAGAAATTGATTAGATTTATATAATTATTTAATTACATCGATAGTTTTCAAATATAGATGTAAATGGAAAGGAATCAGGAATCAAAAGAAGGTCGTCTGAAAACCAAAATACAGTTTTCAGACGACCTTTTCTTGCGAACCGATTTATTCGGCTTGTTCTTTCAAAACGGCTTCAATCAATTCCTGCGCGCCGTCGTCCGCCAGTTTTTTGGCGACTGCGCGTCCGAGCGCGTCGGCGTAGGCGGTGGGGGCTTGCGCGTCTGCCTGCAAGATTACCGAGCCGTCGGGGTGTCCGACCAGTCCGCGCAGGGTGAGCAGGCCGTTTTCTTCAGTGCAATACGCGGCAAGCGGCACTTGGCAGCTTCCGCCCAAAGCGCGGGCGAGGGCGCGTTCGGCGGTCACGCAGGCGTGTGTGACATCGTGGTTTAAGGGTTTCAATACGTCGAGAAGGTCGGTGCGGTGTGCGGCGATTTCGATGCCCAACGCGCCTTGTCCTGCGGCAGGCAGGCTGTCGGCTTCGGAGAGAATCAGGCGGATGCGTTCGTCCAGTTCCAAACGCTGCAATCCGGCGGCGGCGAGGATGATGGCATCGTATTCGCCGTTGTCGAGTTTGGACAGGCGGGTTTGCACGTTGCCGCGCAGGGGCTTGATGACTAAGTTCGGATAGCGGGCGCGCAACTGGGCTTCGCGGCGCAGGCTGGATGTGCCGACGACGGCGCCTTTGGGCATTTCTTCCAAACGCGCGTATTGATTGGATACGAACGCGTCAAACGGATTGGCGCGCTCGCCGATGGCGGCAAGGGCGAAGCCTTCGGGCAAATCCATCGGCACGTCTTTAATCGAATGCACCGCCAAATCGGCGCGTCCGTCCTGCAAGGCTTGTTCCAACTCTTTGATAAACAGGCCTTTGCCGCCGATTTTCGACAGGGTTTTGTCCAAAATCTGGTCGCCGCGCGTGGTCATGCCCAAGATTTCGACTTCGCAGTCGGGATACAGGGTTTTCAGACGACCTTGGATATGTTTTGCCTGCCACATGGCAAGCAGGCTTTCGCGGCTGGCGATAACGAGTTTTTTCGGGTTCATTTGCAGTTTCTGATTTTCTAATTCATGAGGCGGGAAGGTCGACAGTCTAACACAAACTTTCTACGGTAACTGCCTGACTGTACTTGCCCAAGGGGCCGAATCCGTTGCCTTGGTTTTGTTCTTTGGTCAGCACTTTTCCCTGAATGCAGACATTGTTCAGGGTAACGTTATATGAGCCGGAACTCAGGCGGTTCTTTTCTACTTGGTCCATCAGGCTGTCGCCGCCGTTGATGAAATAGGTTTTTCCGTCGGCGGTAAATTCAGCCTGTTCGAGCGAATAATGGACTGTCCCTGTCATTTTGACCGTATCGCCACCGCTTTTTTCGACCTGAGTTTCCGTCGGTTTGGCAGCCGACGTTTCGATTTTGTTTTGCGGGGAGCAGGCTGTCAGGGCAATCAGTAGGGGGAAAAGAAATTTGTTCATTTGCAATTACCGTGGTTGATAAAGGTATTCCGCTGCGAAGCTGTCGGAGAAGCCGTTGCACTATATCTGTTGCAACGAAATAAACTATAATGTGTACCGGCATGATGGTAGTTCATACTGCCGTAAAATAAAACTTATTCTCTAAAAACATTTTAAACCAATAGCCTTACAGCATGAAGCGCGCCAAAAAATATCCCTTCTTATCGTTGCAGCGGCAACGTTTCTGCCTGAATTTTGAAAACGCCTCAACCGCCGCCGACCTTCCGAGCGAACGCGATTTCTACCGCTGGGCATGGGCGGCGTTGAAAAACGAATACCGCCGCGCCGACATCAGCCTGATTCTGCTGGACGAAGAAGAAGCCCGCGCCTACAACCGCGATTACCGCAGCAAAGACTACGCCACCAATGTGTTGAGTTTTGCCTTGAACGAAGGCGAAATCCTGCCCGATCAGTTTTCAGACGAGCTTTGCGGCGATTTGATCATCTGCCCGCAAGTCGTATTGAAAGAAGCTGCCGAGCAGGGCAAAACCGCCGAGCAGCACTTTGCCCACCTGACCATGCACGGCACATTGCACCTGATGGGCTACGACCACATCGAAGAGACCGAGGCCGAAGAAATGGAGGCGCTCGAAATCCGCCTGATGCAGGCAGCAGGTTATCCCAACCCCTACCAAGAGGACGAATACTGAAATGGACGACACCCGGTCGAAACCGACATTTTTCGAACGTTTGATTTCCCGACTTGCCGGCGAACCCGATTCCGCCGAAGACGTACTCAGCCTGCTGCGGCAGGCGCACGAGCAGGAAGTGTTTGACGCGGATACACTTTTGCGGCTGGAAAAAGTCCTCGACTTTGCCGATTTGGAAGTGCGCGATGCCATGATTACCCGCAGCCACATGAACGTTTTGAAAGAAAACGACAGCATCGAGCGCATCACCGCCTACGTCATCGAGACCGCCCATTCCCGTTTCCCCGTCATCGGCGAAGACAAAGACGAAGTCCTCGGCATCCTGCACGCCAAAGACCTGCTCAAATACATGTTTAATCCCGAGCAGTTCAACCTCAAAGCCATCCTTCGTCCCGCCGTTTTCGTACCCGAAGGCAAATCGCTGAACGCGCTTTTGAAAGAATTCCGCGAGCAGCGCAACCACATGGCAATCGTTATCGACGAATACGGCGGCACGTCGGGTTTGGTAACTTTTGAAGACATTATCGAACAAATCGTCGGCGACATTGAAGACGAGTTTGACGAAGACGAAAGCGCGGACAATATCCACGCTGTTTCCACCGAGCGCTGGCGTATCAATGCCGTAACCGAAATCGAAGACATCAATGCCTTTTTCGGTACGGATTACAGCAGCGAAGAAGCCGACAGCATCGGCGGACTGGTCATTCAGGAATTGGGACACCTGCCCGTGCGCGGTGAGAAAGTTGTTATCGGCGGTTTGCAGTTCACCGTTGCCCGTGCCGACAACCGTCGGTTGCATACGCTGATGGCGACTAAGGTGAAATAACAATTTACTTGAAGAACAAATGAAGCAAGGTCGTCTGAAAACTTGGCAACAGGTTTTCAGACGACCTTTTTGGTCTTGAATTAAGGAGAAATGGAACGGTGGTTATGTAGAAATGTAGATGATGAACAACCGCCGTTTTTTATCGCACCTGTCCGTTAAACGGCTTTTGAAGTTAGCCAAAAGACAAACTATTTAGCCTTGCTTCTGCCTTTGCGCTTGGTTGGCGCGGTATCCGAGGTTTTCACCTTGATTTTCACGCTTTTGCTTGGCTTTTTGTCTTTGCGTTTGGCTTTTTCCATTGCCGTTTTGGCTTTGGCGGTTTTCTTTTTGCCGTTTTCAGACGACGTTGCTGCGCTTTCCGGTTGGACTTTGCTGCGGCGTTTGGCGGCGGGTTTTTCCTGTTTTACAGGCGTTTTCATCGCGTCGTCGATTTCTTTCGCCGTCAGTTTGCGTTTGGTTTTCGAGCCGGTTTGGGCGGTGGTTTTGGCGCGGCGTTTTTTGCCGCTGCTTCCGCCGCTGATCAAGGTCAGGTCGATTTTGCTGGTGTCCAAATCGGCGCGCGCCACTCGGACGCTGACTTTGTCGCCCATGTTGAAACGGATGCCGCTGCGTTCGCCTTCTATCGCCATGATTTCGGGGCGGAAGTTGAAATAGTCTTCGCCCAAATCGCTGATGTGTACCAAGCCGTCGATGTGGATGCCGTCTAAGGTAACGAAGAGGCCGAAGTTGGTCATGCCGGAGATTTTGCCCTCGAATATTTCGCCGACTTTATCGCGCATGTAATAGGTTTTCAGCCAGTTTTCCACGTCGCGGCTGGCATCGTCGGCGCGGCGTTCGCAGAACGAGGTGTGGACGCCCAAAGCCTGCCAGCTTTTGTTTGGTGTGTAGGTTTGCTGGTTCAACACGGCTTTGATGGCGCGGTGTACGGTCAGGTCGGGATAGCGGCGGATGGGGGAGGTGAAGTGGGCGTATGCTTCGTAGGCAAGGCCGAAGTGTCCGTCGCAATGCGGTTCGTAAACTGCCTGCTGCATGGAGCGCAACATCATGACTTGCAGCAATTCGGCATCGGGTCTGCCTTTGAATTGTTCGGCAAGTGCGGCATAGTCTTTCGGCGTCGGGTTGTCGCCGCCACCCAGTTGCAAACCCAATAAGCCGAGCTGCTCGCGCAGGGTGGCGAGTTTTTCGGGTGTCGGGCCTAAGTGGTTGCGGAAGAGGGCGGTGTGCTTGTTTTTTATCAGGAACTCTGCCGCGCAGACGTTTGCCGCCAACATGCACTCTTCAATCAGCTTATGGGCGTCGTTGCGGACAACGGGCACGATTTTTTCGATTTTGCCGTTGTCGTCGAAAAGCATTTGGGTTTCGACGCTTTCAAATTCCACCGCACCGCGTTCGAAGCGTTTTTTCTGAAGGATTTTGAAGAGTTTGTAGAGGGTATCGATTTGGGCTTTGTGCGGATGGTCGAGGTCGTCTGAAATCCAATCCCAGACTTGGTTGTACGTCAGGCGGGCATGGGAACGCATAACCGCAGGGTAGAAGCGGTATTCTTTAATATTGCCCGCGTAAGTGATGACCATGTCGCACACCATGCACAAACGCTCGACATCGGGATTGAGCGAGCAGATGCCGTTGGACAGGTTTTCCGGCAGCATGGGAATCACGCGGCGCGGGAAGTAAACGCTGGTGCTGCGTTCCTGCGCGTCCGTGTCGATAGCGTCATCGGGGCGGACATAATGGCTGACATCGGCAATTGCCACGACCAAACGGTAATTGCGCCCGATTTTTTCGGCAAACACGGCATCGTCGAAATCGCGCGCCGTTTCACCGTCTATGGTTACCAAAGGCAAATCGCGCAAATCGACGCGGCCTTTCAAATCGCTTTTACGAACATGGTCGGGGATTTTTTTCGCGGCTTTGGTACACGCTTCGCTGAATTGGTGCGGCAAATGGTGTTTGCGCACGGCGATTTCGATTTCCATACCGCTGTCGGCATAATCGCCCAATACTTCGATGATTTTCGCCACGGCAGGGCGGTTTTGCTCGGGATAAGTCTCGATTTCGCCGACGATGACCTGACCGGATTCAGGCTTGAAATGCGCGACGCTGTCAGGTTCCAAGACAATGCTTTGGTTCAGGCGTTTGTCTTCCGCTTCCAAAATCGCTACGCCGCGATCCATATAGAAACGTCCGACCACTTTGCTTTGCGCGCGTTCGACAATATCTAAAACCGTTCCTTCGCGGCGGCCTTTGCGGTCGATACCGGCAGGGCGGACGGTCACGATGTCGCCGTGCATGATGCCGCGCATTTGGCGTTCGTATAAAACAAAATCTCCGTCTTTGGTGGGCGTGAGCGGTACGGCGAAGCCGAAGCCGTCTTTGTGCGCCTCGACACGGCATTTGACCAAATCCAATTTGTCTGCCGCGCAAACCGCACCGCGACGGTTGATTAAAACCTGACCGTCCCGCGCCATCGCTTTCAGACGACGTTCAAAAAATTCGTACTCTTCTTCCGTAATCGACAACTCGCGTGCCAAGACTTCGATTTTCGACGGCACGCCTTTTTGCTCCAATAATTCAATGATCCACTCCCTGCTTGGCAGCGGATGTTCGTAACGTTGTTTCTCCCGTTTCAAAAACGGGTCTTTTTCTCGTAAATTTAAAGATTTAATATTTTTGTTCATTTTATTGGTTGACATTCTTTTTCTAAAATATATAATGACCGCTTCTTTGCGAAATAGTCAATCACTGTAACGCAAAACAGGAAATAAAGCAAAGCCCAGGTGGCGGAATTGGTAGACGCGCTAGCTTCAGGTGCTAGTGTCCTCACGGGCGTGGAAGTTCGAGTCTTCTCCTGGGCACCAAACCCTTTGGTCGCCGCTTTGCTTATCTCCATCCTAATTGCCCAGGTGGCGGAATTGGTAGACGCGCTAGCTTCAGGTGCTAGTATCCTCACGGGTGTGGAAGTTCGAGTCTTCTCCTGGGCACCAAATCAATTATCCGGCTTATCCGGATTTTTTATTGAATAGATTTATTTGTCTGATTAAGCTACAATATCAGGCAATAAAATATGTTTGATTCCACAGAGAGGTGGATGAGTGGTTTAAGTCGCACGCCTGGAAAGCGTGTATACGTGTATAGCGTATCGAGGGTTCGAATCCCTTCCTCTCTGCCAGATTTTAAAAAGCCCGTCTTAATCAAGACGGGCTTTTTTCTTGCCTTCAATTCAGGTGACAAGCTGCTTCAGTCTCTCTTCAAAAAAGAAATTACTTTTATTCTCAATTTGTTATACATTTCGGCTCCATCTATACAAATCAGTTTTGCAGGTGTATCCTTCACTCCGTTATATACATTCATAAAAAATCCATCTTTAAAAAGGTCGTCTGAATACGCCGGCCTGACACAAATCCAAGGACACTGCCATGACTGATTTTACCGTATGGGAAACCGCGCCGTTTGGTGCAACCATCGACCATATCCTGCTACGCTACCATGATGTACACCGCGGGCAATTTAAAGAGCTGGTTCCGTTGGCTCAAAAAGTCGCAGAGGTACACGCCGACAGTTTTCCGGCTGAAGTGCCGGAGTTGCTTGCCTATATGCAAAACGAACTGCTGATGCACATGATGAAGGAAGAGCGCATGCTGTTTCCGATGATCAAACAAGGCGTCGGTCGCGGAGCGGCAATGCCGATTAATGTGATGATGCACGAGCATGAGGAACACGACCAAGCCGTAGCCAAGCTGCTTGAGTTGACCAATAACCTGACCGTTCCCGAAAATGCTTGCGGAAGCTGGACGCGCCTGTATACATTGGCACGCGAAATGGTGGACGATTTGACCAACCATATCCATTTGGAAAATGAAATCCTGTTCCCGCGCGTATTGGCTTCTTAAAAATAGAGCTGGTCCAAAGGTCGTCTGAAAATTGTTTTTCAGACGACCTTAATGTTTTGCCAGTACGCAAAGAGGCTGTTTTCTGTTAGAAGAAATTACCATTTCCCTGTCAAACCGATGCGCAGGGTACGTCCCGGGGCGGGCATATAGGAGCGGCTCATGGGGTCGAGGTAATAGCGGTCGGTCAGGTTGCTGCCCGTTAGCTCTGCGCTGAAATGTTTGTTGAATTTGTAACGCACATAGGCATCCACGACAGTAACGGGCTGCCAGTTGGCGTTGCCGTTGTCGCTGTTGAAAGCTTTGCTGTTTGCGCCGTCACGTTGCAGGTAGTATTCGCGCCAGCGGGCGGACGGCTGTTGTTTGTCTTCAACGCGGCTGTGGAAGGTCAGGCGCGAACCGATTTCGAGTTTTTCGTTTAGGAACCTGCCGCCGAGGTTGGCAACGACCGACCAGCGCGGCTGGATGCGGTTGATCAGCCAACCGCTGGCGAAACCGCCGTTTTGACAGTAAGGTACGGGGAAGGTGCGGCCGTGCGAGACGTATTGGTCTACATCATATTGCTGCTCGATGGCGCGGCGGTCGCAGACTTCGTTTTTCATGTTGCGCACCACGCCCAAGTCGCCGAAAACACGGCCGTTGTCGAAGCGGGTTTGCAGCTCTAAACCGCTGATGACTTGTTTGTCGTAATTGCTGATTTGCCAGGTGGCATAGTTGCGGTCGATGACGTTGTGGGTTTTGTTGTGGAAGTAGGTCAGCCGCACGTCCGCGTAACGCATTTGGGGCAGCAGGCGGGTGAAGTCGTGGCTGAGGGAGATTTCCCAGTTTTTGGCATGTTCGGGTTTGAGCGGGTTTAGGAGTCTGCCAAACGGGACGCTGAAACCTTTGGCGATGCTGTGGTTGCCGAAGCCGAATGTGCCTTCATACATGCTGGGGAAGCGTTTGAATTCGGTATAACGGGCGAACAGGCGGGTGTTGTCGCCGAGCTGGACGGTGGCGGAGAACATGGGAGCGAAGGCATGGCCGCGTTTGTTCCACATTTTGCGCAGTTCTTCTTCGGTCAGATGCCGGTATTCGATAGCGGGATTGTTGACATCGGTTGTTACGGCGGCAGCATAACGTTTTTCAACTTTGCCTGTGGCAGGGTTGATGCCGGTTTCATTTAAGAAATTGAGTGCGCCTGTCCGGACGGGGTTTTCTTCGGGATGCGAACGCCGCCAGTAGATACAGTTTCCATTTGCTTCGTTTTCGGTGCAGTTGGGTATTGATTTCCAGCCGCTGCTTAGATCTTCCGCTTCCATAAAACGGTTGCGCAGCTCTGTCAGTTTTTCGGGTTCTTCCGGAAGTTGGGGGTGATTATCTTGCCAGCGTTGTGTTTCTTCGGGTCGGTTATCTAATGCCCAGAGATATTCGGGAACGGGCAGGCTGTTTATCCAATTCCAAAAACGCTTGTCGTAGGCATCATATTCGGCTTTCGCCCGTATGGTCGCAGGGTCTTGGTCGTAAGCTTTTTGCGCGGCGTGATATTGGTCGGACAATTCTCGATAGGCTCGGTATTCTTCAGGTGTGGCAAGCCGGCTCTGCAGATAGACGAAATCCCTGCTGTTGTCCGACAGTACGTCGAATTTGTTTTCTCTTTCCAACCATGTTCGGTTTTTGTCGATATAGTCTCGGAGGAAGTTGTCGGTTTGGTGGTAGTCGGTGTAGCGGCCGCCTGCGTTCAGAGTCAGCCAGGAAGTGGGCTGATATTTGAAGTTGAAGCCAAGGTTCCATTCGTCGCGTTTGCCTTTACGCGGCATGGTCAGAGCGAAGTTGGAATTTAAGGTGGTCTCAGGGTCTTCCCAGAACAATTTTTGGGATTCTTCTTCGGGCAATGCGAGTATCCAACTGGTATCGCTGCTGCCTTTGAGTTTTTCGCGCTGGTAGTCGCCCATCAGGGTCAGTTCCAATTTGTCGGATAATTTCATTTTATTGGACAGGTTGATGCCCAGGCGGTTGTTTTTGGCGCGGTAGGCGGCGGCATTAAAAACGTTGAAACGGTTGTTGGTATTGGGCGGCAGTTTGTCCCATTCGGGTTCTTTGCCTTTGTAATACCAGTCTTCGGCGTATTTTTCGTTGAATATTTTGTCGAGGAACAGGGTGGATGCGGGATAGCCGCCGGTGGAATTGGTTTGCGAATTGTTAAACGTCCCCCAAATCCCCGCCTTCAAATCTATCCAGCGGTTGTTTTCGGGTTTCCATGTGTAGTCGAGGTTGACGGCGGTCTGCTTCACCCATGCCTGCGGCCATTCTGCCATCAGCGTGCCTTTGGTGAGCTTGCTCATGTCGGTTTGGGCGGAACCGTCCGGTTTGAGCATGCTGCCGCCGATGTTGCCGAACAGGATGCTGTACGGCATGATTTCGCCGAAACGGGCGTGGGTGCGGCGTATGCCGAGCTGTATTTTTTGATTGTCGGACAGTTTAAGCGTGCCTTTTGCCAGCCACGAACGCATATTCAGGGAGGTGTTGGCCACTTCGCCGGACGGATGGTAATACGAGCCGATGTTGGCGGTATATTCCTGAATATCCGTAACTTTTTTGGTAAATTCTTCCTCGGTCATAGAGCTGGCATTGGGGAGGTAGCCGTAGCGTTCTGCGCCCTTGCTACCGGTAAAATAATTGCCTTTGTCCCGCCATGCGTAGGCAATCAGGCCGTCAAACACTTCGCCGCGCATACCGGCAGAAATGCGGAACGCGTTGTCTTTAAACAATTTGCCACGCCCGCCGAAACGCTGTTTCTGGCGGTCGCTGTCGTCCAGCATAATCGCCCAGTCCATACGGTCGAAGGAGTAGGGGCTCGGGTAGCGGCGGTAGTCTTTGTTCCATGATGCGGCATGGGCGTATTCGCGCTGTTTGATGCTGTTGTTGCCGGTTTCCATTTTGACTTCCATGCCGAATTTTTGGTCTTTCGGCACAACGTCATCAATTTCCAGCGTTTTCATGCTGACCGAGCCGCCTATGCCGGTGCGGATGTCACGGTTTGTTGATGCGCCTTTTTCCACATAGACGCTGCTGACGAGATTCGGGTCGATGTAGTTGCGGTTGGATATGCCTTCAAATCCTCGCCATACGCTGATTGCCTGTTCCGTGCCGTCTACCGTTACTGGAACTTTGCCTTCGCCCTGAATGCCGCGTATGTTGGGGTCGAGCGCGCCGCTGTTGCGCGCGTCGCCGCTGTAAACTCCCGCCATGCCGCCGATTAAATCGGCCACGCTGCTGCCGCGGTAGGTTTCGATTTCCTGTTTGCCTTTGTACATATTGCTGATGTCACGGCTGTAGACTTGGGTGTAGCCGCTTTTATCCCGGTTGCGATGGGCTTTGACGGTAATGGTATCCATCTGCACGCTTTGGGTGGGGGTAGTATTTTCCGCCCATAACGGCGTATGCCACAGCATACTCAAGAATAAAACCAATATTTTGGGCGTAGAGGGGAATTCGACGGATTTGACAGGTTTCATGATGGATTTTCCTTTGTTCGCAACAGCTTGAAAATAGGCGAAATCTGAAATGCTTCCAGATGGCATCGGAAAATAAAACGCGAACCGAATGTAATGGGGTTGCAGCCAATTGATTAAACGGTTTGTTCGGACCGTTGATATGGATGCGCTTGCTTCACGCAAGGGAAGGGCATTTTGACAAAACAAAAGGAAAATATCCGTAGGTTACCGATTGTGTGGAAAGGAACGCGGACAAAATACTTTGTTCCTTTAGAGCTGCAAAATAACATAAATTGATTATGATTACTATTTATATAATAATTTTAACTAAAACTTGATAATGTGTAAACAGATGCCAAACAATACAACTTTGGCATTTGGGTACCTCAGAAAATCATATTTTTGAGTTTGGACGGGCCGGGGTTGTATTGGATTTCGTAAAAAGTTTGCTGAGTTTGAAGTTGATTGAATGATGGCTTGAAGTTGATTTGCCGATATAAAGAGGTCGTCTGAAAATCCCGATTTCAGGTTTTCAGACGACCTTTGGCATGGGTGCGGTCAAGGCAGTTTGGGTCTGACTTTGACGCTCAAGGGCAAGTGGTCGGAGAGGCGTTGCCAGTTTTTGCCGTTGTGGATTTGGGAATCTAAGACTTCCAAGTTGCGGGTATAGACGCGGTCGAGGCTGAGGACGGGCAGGCGGGCGGGGAAGGTTTTGGGGCGTTTGCCGTTGCTGTCCACGAATACTTCGTTCAGGTTCAAAGCGTTGCCTAAGGATAGGGCGGATTTTTGCCGCCAGTCGTTGAAATCGCCGGCGAGAATCAGCGGACTTTGCGGGTCGATGTGATGCACGACGTATTCGAAGATGGCGCGGTATTGTTTGGCGCGGTCGGGTTCGCGCAGGTTGAGGTGGGCGCACAGGCAGACGAGCGGGGTGTCCCAGCCTTCGGGCAAGACTTCGCAATGGAGTACGCCGCGCTGTTCGAGTTTGTTGACGCTGATGTTGAGGTTGTGGCGGGTTTCCAGCGGCAGGCGGCTGAGGATGGCGTTGCCGTGGTGGCGCTGCGGGTATACGGCGTTTTTGCCGTAGCTGCGGTTGTAGGAAAGGCGGTCGCCGAGGATATCGTAATGCGGTTTTTCGGGAAAATCGGGCAGCCTGCTGCTGCGGGTCAGGTGTTGACCTTGCACTTCCTGCAAAAACAGGACATCCGAGCCTATGCCGCGAAGCTCTTCCGCCATGCTGTCCACTTGGACTTTGCGGTTGAGCGCGGACATGCCTTTGTGCATGTTGTATGAGGTGATGGTAATCGGGCGGGGGGACATGATGTGTAACCGTAGTGTGTGAGTAGTTTGTCGTTGTATTGATAGTATAACACTGCAAGTGTTTGGTTTCCGTAAAGATTTGATGTGCGGACGGTTGCTTGGCGGTAAAACGTCGTCTGAAAGGTTTCAGACGACGTTTGAGGGGGAAACGCGCAGAAAACGATTTATTTTATGAACTCGTCCATGCCGTCTTCGCAGCGGATTTTTTGTTCGGACAGCGTGGCTTTGAGCAGGGCGTCGTTTTGCGGCAGGGCGTCGCGTTCGGCTTCGTGGTGCCAGAGGTGGTAGGCGATGCCGGCGAATTTGAGGTTGTGGCGTTTCATGCCGTTATGGAAGAGGCGGGCGACGAACTCGCTGTCTTCGCGCCCCCAGCCGACAAAGCGGTTGTCGAAGCCGTTGACGGCGAGCGCATCGCTGCGGAAAAAGCCCATATTGCAGGTTTTGATGCCTTTGTGTTTGCGGCTGCTTTGTCTGCCGATCAGGGCGGACAGGCTGCGGCAGCGCAGGGCGGACAGGCGTTTTTCTATGCCTTGGCTGAACACGGACAAATCGGGCAATTCGCCGGAATCTAAAATTTCTTGGGTGCGGCTTTGGGTCAGGATAACGCGCGAACCCTGTATCAGCCTGCCTTTGCATGCGAGCTTGAGGTGGTCGGCGATGAAGGACGGGTCGAGTATCATGTCGCCGTCGATAAGGATGATGTAGTCGCTTTTTGCCTGCGCCAGCGCGCGGTTGCGCGATTCAGCGGCGCGGAAGCCGTCGTCCGGCCGCCAAGAATGTTTGACGGGGATGTCGGTGTGGCTGCGGATGAACTCGACGACTTCAGCGGTGTCTTGGCGCGAACCGTCGTCCGCGACGATGATTTCGTCGGGCAGGCGGGTTTGCGCGAGTGCGGATTTTAAAACCAGCTCCAGCGCGTCGGGACGGTTGTAGGTGGTAATAATCAAGGCGACGCTGATATTGCGGTTGCGCTCGTAAAGTTTGACATATTTGTAATACGAACCTTGGGCATTGGCGATGGAAATGGTCAAGCCGTCCGCGCCGTAGGCGAAACCGCGTTTGAGCAGGTAGTTTTTGACAAACGATACGCTGCCGTGCAACAGGGCTTTGAAGGGCGAGCTGTCTTTTTTGTAGCGGTTTTCTTCGGCGTAGAGTGAGCTGTATTGCTGCATTTTTTGAATCAGCCCTTCGGCGTTTTCGAAGGAATAGTGTTTCAGACGACCTTCGAGCGGACGGACGTTTGCATCGGGCGGCAAAATCAGCGATTCATGCACCTGACGGTCGGAAAAGCGGGTAAACCGGCGGTGGTAAAGGCGCGGGATAATGTCGGGATACCAGCCGCAGGCTTTGATCAGGCGGCCGTTGTAGTGGTTCAGGCGCGAGAGCGAGAAGATGTTTTGTTCTTTGTTTTCCGCCACGGCTTTGCGGATGGCGGCAATCAGTTCGCTATCTGCCACTTCGTCGCTGTCTATGCTGAATATCCAATTGTTTTGCGCGAGGCGGGCGGCGAGGTTTTTCATCGGACCGAAGCCGATGAAGTCGTATTTGTAATAACTGACGTTGGTGAAGCGTTCGGCGATTTCAAAAGTGCGGTCGGTCGAGCCGTTGTCGAGCAGCAATACTTCGTCGAAGTCTTGAAGCGCGGTCAAAACTTCGTGCAGATAGCGTTCCGAATTTTTGACCAACATGGCTGCTGTGGCGGGAATTTTCGGGTTCATGATGAGGTCGTCTGAAAAGGGGTCGTCTGAAAAATCAAAATCGGGAAATCAAGGCAGTTCGGCAATGGCGGCGGTCAGTTCTTCGTGGCAAGCGTGTATTTTAACCGATATACCGCTACAATACGCATTTCCTTTTTTTCAGACGACCTCCTCCGATATGCAGCTTATCCTTGCGCCTATGCAGGGGCTGGTGGACGATGTGATGCGCGATTTGCTGACCCGTATCGGCGGCTACGACGAATGCGTCAGCGAGTTCGTCCGCATTACCCACACCGTCCATTCCCGTTCCACCTGGCTCAAATACGCCCCCGAAATCGCCAACGGCAACAAGACCCCCGCCGGCACGCCCTGTACCGTCCAGCTTTTGGGCAGCGATGCCGACAATATGGCGGTCAACGCCTTGGAAGTCGTCCGCTTCGGCGCGGACAAAATCGACCTCAACTTCGGCTGCCCCGCCCCCACGGTCAACAAACACAAAGGCGGCGCCGTCCTGCTCAAAGAGCCAGACCTTATCCACCATATCGTCAAAACCCTGCGCCAACGCCTGCCCGAACACATCCCGCTCACCGGCAAAATGCGGCTCGGTTACGAAGACAAAAGCCTCGCGCTCGAATGCGCCGCCGCCATTGCCGAAGGCGGAGCCTGCGCCCTGACCGTACACGGGCGTACCAAAGTCGAAGGCTACGAACCGCCCGCACATTGGGAGTGGATACGCAAAATCCGCGAACACGTCGCCATCCCCGTAACCGCCAACGGCGACGTGTTCAGCCTCAAAGACTATATCGGCATTAAAGAGATGACGGGCTGCAACAGTGTCATGCTCGGTCGCGGCGCCGTCATCCGCCCCGATTTGGCGCGCCAAATCAAACAATACGAAAACGGCGAAACCGTCCGCGATACCGATTTCGCCGAAGTTTCGGTGTGGATAAACCAGTTTTTCCATTTGTGTCTCGCCAAAGAAGCGAACAACAAATACCCCGTCGCCCGCCTGAAACAATGGCTGGGCATGATGAAGAAAGAATTTGGGGAAGCGCAGGAATTGTTTGATGCGGTAAGGGCAGTCAAAGACGCGGAAGAAGTCGCGCGGATTTTGGCGGCGTTTGAAGACAAGATGAATGCCTGATAATGATGAGGTCGTCTGAAACCGTATTTCAGACGACCTTTTTATATGAAAAAGCAAACCGGCAGTTAATTTGTTTAATCGCCGGTTTGGTGTTTAAAAACAATCAGAACTTATCGTTTGACCAGCGCGTGCTTTGCAGGATGCTGGCGTCAACGTCTTGAATATTGCGATGGCCGGTAAACGCCATGGAGACGTCCATTTCTTTATACAGGATTTCCAGCGCGCGGGTAACGCCTTCTTCGCCGTATGCGCCCAAGCCGTAGAGGAACGCCCTGCCTATCATCGTGCCTTTTGCGCCCAAAGCCCATGCTTTGAGGATGTCCTGACCGCTGCGGATGCCGCTGTCCATCCACACTTCGATGTCGCTGCCGACTGCGCTGACGATGTCGGGCAAGGCTTTGATCGAGGATACGGTATCGTCGAGCTGGCGGCCGCCGTGGTTAGAAACGACCAATGCGTCCGCGCCGCTTTTCGCTGCTTTTTCCGCATCTTCAGGTTCCATAATGCCTTTGATAATCAACTTGCCGCCCCACAAATCTTTAATGCGGGCGACGTCGTCCCAGCTCAGGCGCGGGTCGAATTGTTCGGACGTCCACGAAGACAGTGAAGACAAATCGCCGACGTTTTTAGCGTGTCCGACGATATTGCGGAACGTTCGGCGTTCCGTGTTCAGCATTTTCATACACCATTCGGGCTTGGTTGCCAGATTGATTAAATTGGCGATGGTCGGTTTCGGCGGTGCGGACAGGCCGTTTTTGATGTCTTTGTGGCGTTGGCCCAAAACCTGCAAATCGGCGGTCAATACCAATGCCGAACATTTGGCATCCTTCGCGCGCTTAATCAGGTTTTCCATAAACTCGCGGTCGCGCATCACATAAAGCTGAAACCAAAACGGCGCGCTGGTGTTCTCGGCAACGTCTTCAATCGAGCAGATGGACATGGTCGAGAGCGTAAACGGAATGCCGAACTTCTCCGCCGCCCGCGCCGCCAAGATTTCGCCGTCAGCGTGCGCCATGCCGGTAAAGCCCGTCGGCGCAATCGCTACCGGCATTTTCACATCCTGACCGATCATTTTGGTCTCTAAACTACGACCTTCCATATTGACCAATACCTTTTGTCGGAAGCGGATGTCTTTGAAATCCGAAGTGTTTTCGCGGTAGGTAGTTTCCGTCCAAGAACCTGAATCGATGTAATCGTAAAACATGCGCGGCATTTTGCGCTTGGCGACAAGGCGCAGGTCTTCGATACAGGTCATTTTGCTCAAATCGCGTTTCATTGTTGATTGCCTCTGTTAAGGGGTTGCTTATGGGTTGGGTCGTCTGAAACGGGTAGGGCGTTTTCAGACGACCTTTTACAATACCATAATGATTTAGTATGAATTAGATAATCTATATCAATCGCAATTATAAAGCAAATGGTTTTAACCCCGCCAAAAGCGGGGTAATAGCACTTTTCAGACGACCTCGGATTCAAGTTTCAGATAAAAAAAGAGAAATCTTTAGGGAGATAAAAATCAATTCGCACAGTCATTTAAACAAACAATCGGGAGATGCCCGAATATACTTGACTGAATCACTCAGATATTAGACAATCGCACCACTATAAAAAAGCCGACACAGGCACCTACCATGAGACTGACCACAAAAGGGCGTTTTGCCGTTACCGCCATGATCGATTTGGCGATGAACGCGCAAACCGGCGCTGTCAAACTCAGCGCCATCAGCGAACGCCAAAGCATTTCGCTTTCCTATCTCGAACAACTATTCAGCAAACTGCGGCGTGCCGGGCTGGTTGAAAGCCTGCGCGGCCCCGGCGGCGGCTACATCCTCGCCGCCCCTCCCGCCCAAATCAATATCGCCCAAATCATTTCCGCCGCCGAAGACAAGCTGGACGCCACCCAATGCAGCAGCAAAGCCAACTGCCACCACGGCGCGCCCTGCCTGACGCACGACCTTTGGGAAAACCTGAACAAAACCATCAACGATTACCTCAGCAGCGTTACGCTGCAAAGCATCATTGAACAGAAAAACTGTAACGACGGCAGCCAAGTCGTTACCTTTACACACATCCATTAAGTAGAAACCAAATAAAAACGAAAGAGCAAACCATGACCGTCAAAACCCCCGTTTATCTCGACTACGCCGCCACAACCCCCGTTGACAAACGCGTTGCCGAAAAAATGATTCCCTATCTGACCGAAACCTTCGGCAACCCCGCTTCCAACAGCCACGCATTCGGTTGGGAAGCAGAAGAGGCCGTCGAAAAAGCCCGCGCCGACATCGCCGCCCTGATTAACGCCGACCCCAAAGAAATCATCTTCACCAGCGGCGCGACCGAGTCCGACAACCTCGCCATCAAAGGCGCGGCAAACTTCTACAAAACCAAAGGCAAACACCTCATCACCGTCAAAACCGAACACAAAGCCGTGCTCGACACCATGCGCGAACTCGAACGCCAAGGTTTTGAAGTAACCTACCTCGGCGTACAGGAAAACGGTTTAATCGACTTGGAAGAACTCAAAGCCGCCATCCGCGACGACACCATCCTGATTTCCGTGATGTGGGTGAACAACGAAATCGGCGTGGTACAAGACATTCCCGCCATCGGCGAAATCTGCCGCGAACGCAAAATCATCTTCCACGTCGATGCCGCCCAAGCCTGCGGCAAAGTGCCTGTCGATGTCGAAGCTGCCAAAATCGACCTGCTGTCCATGTCTGGTCATAAAGTATACGGTCCCAAAGGTATCGGCGCACTGTACGTCCGCCGCAAACCCCGCGTCCGTCTAGAAGCCCAAATGCACGGCGGCGGCCACGAACGCGGCTTCCGCAGCGGCACCCTGCCGACCCACCAAATCGTCGGCATGGGCGAAGCCTTCCGCATCGCCAAAGAAGAACTCGAGCAAGACATGGCGCACTACCGCAAACTGCGCGACATCTTCCTCAAAGGCATCGAAGGCATCGAAGAAGTCTATATCAACGGTGACCTCGAACACCGCGCCCCAAACAACCTGAACGTCAGCTTCAACTTCGTCGAAGGCGAAAGCCTGATTATGGCGGTGAAAGAACTCGCCGTATCCAGCGGCTCCGCCTGTACCTCCGCCTCGCTCGAACCCAGCTACGTCCTGCGCGCGCTCGGCCGCAACGACGAACTGGCACATTCATCACTGCGCATCACCTTCGGCCGTATGACCACCGAAGAAGAAGTGCAATTTGCCGCAGAACTGATTAAATCCAAAATCGGCAAACTGCGCGAACTGTCGCCGCTGTGGGAAATGTTCAAAGACGGAATTGATTTGAACTCGATTGAATGGGCGGCGCATTAAAGTTGTCCACTAAGTAAATGCCGTAATAGAGTTTGGACGTTCAAATTTTGGGTAAACTAAGAAATTATTTTCTAATTTTCTAATTGGAGATGAAGGAAAGTATTATGAGTAGATATGAAAAATGTAATTGCCAAGGTAACGATATTGTTTGCAAGAAATGTGGTGCAACATACCCAAAAAGTGGAAATAGCTTCCCTAAACCAGTACCTAAAGGGAGTGGTGGCTGTAAAAAATACGCAAAATGTCCTTTTTGCCATGAGGAATGTTGCTTGGAATTTGACCGTCCAAGTTTACGACCTTAAAACAAACAGCAAACGTATGTCAGTTGAAAGCCTAAAAAATCCGTTACAACTGATGGAACGTTGGATTTTGCAATCCAGCTCAGCCAGCCAAAGATTACAAACAAAAAAGGTCGTCTGAAAACCATAAAGACCTTTTCAGACGGCCTAAAAGCCACAACCTTCAAATCAAGGATGCAACCTATGAACGAACAAGAACTCGACCTCGATAATCTCGACAACCTGCTTGAAGATTTTGACGGCGTTACCGTAGAAGGCGGCGTCGATTCGGACAACGACGACGGCTGCGAAGGCGGCGCGTGCAAAATCTAAACTTCAGGCCGTCTGAAAACCAGCAAACAAACCACTTAAACTATCAAAAAACATTAAGGAAACCACATCATGGCATACAGCGATAAAGTAATCGACCACTATGAAAATCCCCGCAACGTCGGTACTTTCGACAAGGGCGACGATTCCGTCGGCACCGGCATGGTCGGCGCCCCCGCCTGCGGCGACGTCATGCGCCTGCAAATCAAAGTGAATGACGAAGGCATCATCGAAGACGCCAAATTCAAAACCTACGGCTGCGGCTCGGCCATCGCTTCGTCCAGCCTGATTACCGAGTGGGTCAAAGGTAAAAGTCTGGATGACGCGCTGGCAATCAAAAACAGCGAAATCGCCGAAGAATTGGAATTGCCGCCGGTGAAAATCCACTGCTCCATTCTGGCGGAAGATGCGGTAAAGGCAGCCGTTGCCGACTACCGCAAACGTCAGGAAAACAAATAACCTGATTCAGCGGGCGCTTTGTCGGCAGACGTTCATAGGACCCCTGAAAATCTTAGGGTTTTCAGGAAAAGCAAACCCGACGGTTTGTTTCCTTCTCCCTCAGAGGAGGGAAGACAAGGACACAGAAACTTAATCGTTTGGAAGTTGCCGCCAAATTTGGGACTGCCTGCCAATCTATCCCCTCTCCCCGCGGGAGAGGGTTAGGGAGAGGGCGATAAGCCATAGGCTTATATTTATCGATACGCCTGCAAAATCAAAAGAAACGGCATGCCTTTTCTTGTAAAGAAGAGGGTAAGGATACAGAAACTTAATCCTTTTGAAGTTGCCGCCAAATTTGGGACTGCCTACCAATCTATCCCCTCTCCCCGCGGGAGAGGGTTAGGGAGAGGGCGATAAGCTGTAGGCTTATATTTAGTCGATATGCCTGCAAAATCGAAGGAGACGAAATGCCTTTTACCGATGAAGAAGCCCAATCCCTGCTTGCCGTCAAAGGCATAGGTAAAACCGTATTGCAGCGTTTGCAGCAAATGGGTTTGGATGATGTTGCCACGCTGGCGGCAGCGGATTTGGACGATGTTTTGGAACAGGGCGCAAAATTGACCGGCTCGACCTGTTGGAAAAACAGTCCGCAGGCGCGTGCAGCCATGCAGGCTGCTGTTGCTTGGGCGCAGCAGCGACAGGCAACGGAAAATTGAACAAGGTTAGATAAATGGGTAAATGCGGTATCGCGAAAATACTGTTTTACGCATATAGTTTGATACTGCTGGTCGGATATGCTTTACTTGCGGTGGTGAATTACTATCCTCCTGCACAAAGCATTGTTTTAAAAGAAGGTGCACGGGTAAAATTATCCTATGTTGCGCTCCAAAACAGTCAACCGCCCCTTATCACGATTGAGCGTGAATCCGGGCAGGCGAAACTGCATGCGGCAAGTGTGGAATCCTCGCCTGACGACATTACTTATCAAGTCTATACGCCACAAAGCACAAGCAAAAGCGCAGCACATGCGCGGCGGCGGATAGATATCCGCTGTTTGGACTGCGCGGATACGCCGATTGGGTTAAACCATATCGAAGTGGAAATCTTGTCTTTGCGTCCTGAGATACGGGGCGAAACTGCACGGGTATATTTAGCCTCTCGGACCTGGTTGGATTCTGCATTCCGTACGCCGCTTAACCGTGATTGGACAGGCAGTATTTATGGCTGGCTCAGTCTGTTAGCACTCTTCCCCGTTTGGCTGGGTGTTTGGCTGATTTGGGCTGTGTTGCTGTATCGTCAGCGGCGCCGCAGGTTGCCAAAAAGTTAACTCAAGTTTCAGACGACCTGAAAACAAGTATTTTCAATCTATATAAAAAGGACAAATATTTTGATTACCATCACAGAAAACGCAGCCAAATACATCAACAGCTACCTGACCAAACGCGGCAAAGGCTTGGGCGTGCGCTTGGGTGTGAAAACCAGCGGCTGCTCGGGCATGGCATACAACCTTGAATTTGTCGATGAAGCGAACGAGGACGACCTGATTTTTGAAGAACACGGCGCGCGCGTTTATATCGACCCGAAAAGCTTGGTTTATCTGGACGGCACGCAAGTCGATTACACCAAAGAAGGTTTGCAGGAAGGTTTCAAATTTGAAAACCCGAATGTCAAAGACTCTTGCGGCTGCGGCGAGAGCTTCCACGTTTAAGACATAAAAACGGCGGGACAGTATCAAAACCGTCCCGCCATTTTTTCGCTTCCTGTCTGTTGTAGCTGCCTTTGCCTTTTCTTTTCCGTTCCACCTTGTGTCGGAACAAATCGGATTTCACTAAGGCTTTTAAGGCATTGTCGCGTATTTTGCCTTTATTGTGTTGCACTTTACTGCTCATATTCAGTCCTTTTGGTTAAGAATCAGCGGATTATAAGGCAAAATCAGGTTTCTGCCGAAAATTTCACATTAATTATCCTGCCATGTCTCAATATTTCACACTCTTCCAGCTTGAACCTGCTTTCGATATCGACGCCGAAAACTTGGAGCAAACCTACCGCGCCTTGGCTGCACGTTTCCATCCTGACAAATTCGCTTCAGCCTCCGCCTTCGAGCAAAAGCAGGCAGTGATGATGTCTTCCACCATCAACGATGCCTACCGTACCTTGAGAAATCCCATCGACCGCGCGGCGTATCTGCTGAAAACGTTGGGCATAGACGCCGACGCGCCGGAGCATACCTCTTTCGCTCCTGAATTTCTCATGCAGCAAATGGAATGGCGCGAAGCGCTGATGGATGCGCAAATGGCGCAAAACAACGAAGCCCTGCGCGCGTTAGACCAAGAAATCAGCTGCGAACAAGACAAGCTATATCAAGATTTGCGGACGGCCTTTGCCGGGAAAGACCATGAAACCGCCGCCCAATGGGTGCGCCACGGCAGGTTTTTAAACAAACTGCGCAACGAAATCGCCGCCGCGTTGCAAGATTAAATACCCAGATTTTGAGCATCTGAAAGGTCGTCTGAAAACCGGAATAAGGTTTCAGACGACCTTTTGTCGTATGATTTTGTTGCGGATTTAGAATTTTTCGGTTGATGGCTTATTCGGATTCCGTTTGCGCTAATTCCTCCGCCGCTTTTTGAACCATGTCCGGCGTGAGTTTGTTCAGGCAGTCGGTGTGTCCCAACGGGCATTCGCGTTTGAAGCAGGGCGAGCATTCGAGGTGCAGGCTGACGATTTTGGCTTTTTGGCTCAAGGGCGGGGTGTGGTCGGGGCTGGACGAGCCGTAAGCGGCGACGAGTTTGCGGTCGAGGGCGGCGGCGAGGTGCATCAGGCCGCTGTCGTTGCAGACGACGGTGTCGGCGCAGGAAAGCAGGTCAATCGCTTCGGAAAGGTTGGTTTTGCCGCAAAGGTTGGTACAGAGGTCGTCTGAAAGTCGGTTGATTTCTTCGGCGATGTCGAAATCTTTTTGCGAGCCGAACAGCCAAACCTGCCAGCCTTGCGCCAGATAGCGGCGACCAAGTTCGGCGAAATGGCGTGCGGGCCAGCGTTTGGCGGGGCCGTATTCCGCGCCCGGACAGAAGGCGAGAACGGGTTTGTCCGTGTCCAAGCCGTATTTGGCAAGCGCGGCGGCGCGGCTTTCGGGGGAAATGGTGAAACGCGGGTTATCGGAATGTCCGTTGAAGTCTGCCTGCGTCGGGTGGGCGAGGGCGGTGTAGCGGTCGACCATCAGGGGCAGGGCGGCTTTGTCGAGTTTGCGGATGTCATTGAGTAGCAGATAGCGCGATTCGCCGACGTAGCCGGTGCGCTGCTTGATGCCAGTGGCGAAGGCGATGAGGGCGGATTTGAGCGAACCGGGCAGGACGATGACTTGGTCGTAACCTTGTTTGCCCAGTTCGCGCCCGATGCGCCAGCGTTTTTTCAGTTCCAACGCGCCGTGTCCGAACGGGTTTTCAATAACGCGGCTGATTTCGGGCATACGATCGAACACCGCCATCGACCATTTGGGCGCGAATGCGTCTATGGTGCAGCCGGGATGGAGTTCGTGCAGGCGGCGGTAAAGCGGCTGGGTCATGACGCAGTCGCCAATCCAGCTCGGGGTGATGATAAGGATTTTTTTGGACATGGTGGTAGGGTAGGTTTGTATTGCGCGATATTGTATAGGAAACCAAGGCGCATGGGGTTGGCGAGTGCGATTTGATGGTGTTGTTGTGCAAAAGACCGAGAGGTCGTCTGAAAAGGCGGGTTGAAATCAGTGGCGTCATGTTGACTGAATAAGGGTTTTGAATAAAAATCGAACCCTTATAGTGGATTAACTTTAAACCAGTACGGCGTTGACTCGCCTTAGCTCAAAGAGAACGATTCTCTAAGGTGCTGAAGCACCAAGTGAATTGGTTCCGTACTATCTGTACTGTCTGCGGCTTCGTCGCCTTGTCCTGATTTAAAGTTAATCCACTATGATGTCAATGGGCTTGAAAGTGCCGCTCTGAGGAGGTTTGGACGTATCGTGTTTTTTCAATTTCAAAACAAGCAACAGCGGGTTTTTTCTTTGTTGAGCGCGGCTGTTGTGATTGTCATCGTTATGACCTTATGGTCTTATGCTTGGGCGCAATATTTTGATTTAGGGGCGAATGAACCGAAGGAGGCGCTTGAGATGGCCGGGTTTGGTTTGTTGGTGCAATTTTTCCTATGCCTGCCTTATCTTTATTTCAAGAGATATATTCTTACCACTCTTTTGGCGACATCGATTCTTAATGGCACCTATCTGTTTTTGTATTGGAGCAATTCGACGCCGCTTTGCTGCGGTGATATGGGGCAAGGCTTGATGTCTATGCTGTTTATGTTTGTTTCGGGTATATATTTCATTGTCTCCTGTTTGGTGATTATTGCGTGTTTGCATGCTAAAAAGGTCAGGAAAATCGGACAGCCCTCATAATCCGGCATAGATAAAGATAGAACAAAAGGTCGTCTGAAACCCAAATTTTAGGTTTCAGACGACCTTTTTTATTGCGTTGCGTTCAACTTTAAACACTGCAAAGCGATTCAAACCAAACCCAGCTTTTTCAGCAGCGCGGTGCTGCCTGCGTCCACAAGCCTGAAGGTTTCGTCAAAGTCGCCGGTGTACCACGGGTCGGGGACGTGGCGGTAGCCGCTTTCGGGGATGAGGTCGGTGAGTTTGAAGATTTTGTCAGGGTGTTTGCCGAACATTTTTTCCAGTTCGGCAAGGTTGTTGTCGTCCATGGCGATGATGAAGTCGAATTTATCGAAATCTTCGGAACGCACTTTGCTGCTGGTAAAACCTTGATGGTCGATGCCGTGGGTGGCGAGGGTTTTGCGCGTGCCTTGGTGCATGTTTTCGCCATCGTGCCAGCCGGATGTGCCTGCGCTGTCGGTGCGGACGCGGTGGGCTACGCCTGCTTCGCGGGCGCGGTGGCGCAGGACGTATTCTGCCATGGGTGAGCGGCAGATGTTGCCGAGGCAGACGAAGAGTACGGAATGGTTTTTCATAGGCGGTTTAGGCGTGTTCGGAGAAGAATGGGTTGTGTCCGTCCAGGGACAGGGATTGCGCGTAGGTCGGCAGGTCGGCATTTTCCGGCAAAACGTCGTGCAGGATGCGGATATGCTCGACGCGGCATTCCGCCATCAGGTCGAGGAAGTTGTGTTGGATGACGGCGATGTTGTCGGAAGACGAAAGGTTCCACACGAACACTTGCGGGACGACTTCAAACGCGCTGTCGGTCGCGTTGAAACCGAACAGAATCTGCCCGCCCGCCCTTGCGGCGATGACGACGCCGACGCGCGGACTCTGCATACGGATGGCACGGATGGCGTTGGTGGCGAACACGTCCATCGCCATGCGCTGACGGGTGTGGCTGCCGTCGGTCAGGGCTTGGAGCGGGGTGTTCGGGGACAGCGGATTGGTGAAGAGGGTAACGCCGGCGGCGGTAAGGCTTTCCTGCCAAACTTGCATCAGCGGCAGGCCTGCCTGTTGCAGGTTGACACCCAAGGCGGTTTGCAGGTTTTTATCGCCGTAGCCCAGCGCGTAAACGACGTGGACGGACTGTCCTTCGGGGCAGATCAGCGGTTTGTCTTCAAAGGTTTGCAGGAATACGGCGGCGGATTCGCTGTTTTGTTTCGCGTTCCACCACTGTTCGGGCGTGATGCCGCTTAGGTCGTCTGAATGGGCGAGGAAGGGCAGCCATTGGGTGTTTTGCGTTAAGGCGCGCAAGTGGGGATAGTTGGACAGGCAGGCGGTCAGTGCCTCGGTAGGCAGCGTCAGGGGCAGCGATCGCTCCTGTTTGCAGCCGGCGACGATGACGACGGGCAGGGCAAACCATTGGGCTTCGTCTTCGTTTTCGGCGGATAACACTTGGTTGATGCTCTGCATCAGCGCGTTGTAAGTCTCTACATCGGGCGCCATGGTCATGGCAACGGACAAGTTGACGTAGTAGTTTTGATGAAGCTGGTTGCGGATTTCGGTTTGCAACTGCCCCACAGCAATCTTGCGGGTTGCGGCGGTCGTGCCGTGTGCGAGCAGGGAGGCGTTTATCAGTAAATGGTTTTTAACCGGAGTCTGCGGATAAGGGCGTGTGTCGTGGAGGATGAAGGTGTTCATATGAATATAAATCGGTGGTTGTCCGGACAGCTCGGATTATAACAATATCAGGATACGGATTGGGAAAAGGTCGTCTGAAAACGACGCTTCGGCAGCGTTCAAACAAATATCGTAAGCTGCCTCAAACCATTTTGACGTTTTCAGACGACCCTTTTTCTAATCTTTTTTGTTTTCTTCTTTTGCCCAGTGTTCCCTTACCCGCGCTTTGCCGTCTGCGTCCAAACGGCGGTAAAGGTTGATGACTTCGTCGGCGGAGGCGGTGTTTTCCGGCTGTGCCACGCCGAACAGGGAGCGCACATAATCATCCGCCGGATGGTTTTGAATATCCTGCGGCGTATCGACCTGCACCAGCCTGCCTTGTTGCATCACGCCGATGCGACAGGCGAGTTTGGCGGCTTCGTTCATGTCGTGGGTAACGAAAACGATGGTGGTACCGAGTTTTTTGTGAATCAGGGAAACGGTTTCCTGAAGGGAGGCGCGGGCGAGCGGGTCGAGGGCGGAAAAGGGTTCGTCCATCAACAAGATGTCGGGTTTGGTGGCGATGGCGCGCAGGATGCCGATGCGCTGCTGTTCGCCGCCTGAGAGTTCGTGCGGATAGCGGTTTAGGTAGGTTTCGGGCGGCATACCGACCAGCTCGAGCAGTTCGTTCACGCGCGATGTACGCTTCGGTTTGTCCCAGCCCAAAATGTCGGGCATCAGCTCGATATTCTGCCGCACGGTCATGGTGGGGAACAGGGCGATTTGTTGCAGCACGTAACCGATGCGGTGGCGCAGCCCGCGGATGTCGTAATCTTTGATACGCCTACCGTTGAAATAAACATCGCCGTCGGTCGGCTCGGTCAGAGCGTTAATCATGCGCAGCGTGGTCGATTTGCCGCTGCCCGAACCGCCCACCAACACGAAAAACTCGCCTTGATAAATGGTCAGATTCAGTTCGTTCACAGCGGTGTGGTTGTCGTAGCGTTTGCTGACGTTTTTGAATTCGATTAAGGGAGTATGTTCAGGCTGCATCATAAATATCCTTTGCAACTTCGACAAAACGGCGCGGCTCGCGTTCCAAAAACTTTGGCAGGTCGTCTGAAAACCGATATGAAGATTTTTCAGACGACCTTCGAATCACAGGACTTATTTACCCCGTTTCTGCTGCATCAGCCAATCACGGGCGGGTTCGATCAGGTAGGCGTAATCAAACGAATACATATGCTCCGCGCCTTTGTGGGTGGTGTTTGCGGGAATCACCGTATTCGGCGTGAAGCGGATAAAGTTGATGCGTCTGCCTTGGGCGAGCATTTGTCGGACTTTCGCGTCTTGTTCGGACTGCGGCAGTTTGGCGGAAAACTCGGTTTCGGCGTAGGCGACTTTGTTTTGTTGCAGCATTTCGCCGACTTGCGCCATGCCTGCCGATGCCTTAGGGTCTCCGGCGGAAACGGTATAGATGAATTTCGCCTGCGCCAACGGTTTCAACACGTTGATGTCCCATTGGCTGCCGACGAACATGGAAGCGGCAAAAAGATTCGGCTCGATGCTGTTGAGATAAAAGGAAATCATGCCGCCCATGGATTGGCCTGTGGTGTAAACACGGTCGGGGTCAATCGGTTTTTCAGCCATCAGGCTTCTGACAAGGCGCAGGGTCATGCCGACTTCGTCCGTGGTTTGCCATTGGTCGTTTACCGCCGTTTCGGTGTAGGACGGCACGAGGACGAACGCGGGGTGTTTCGCCTGCGCTTCGTCGGTAGCCCAAATAATGCCGCCGTAGCCCTGCATCAGCGGGGCTTTCACGCCTTTGCCTGCGGTGCTGGCATCAGCGATGAACATCACCAGCGGGTATTTGCGGCCGGGTTCGAGGTTTTTCGGCGTGTAGAGGTTGTACTGCATTTCTTTACCCGTTTGCGGGTCTTTGAAGGTCAGCACTTCAAAACGCGGGGCGATTTGCTCGCGCAGGGCGAGCAGGCGGCTGTCGTAGGCTTTGTCCGCTCCGCCATACTGTTTGTCCCAAGCGGGATTTTGTGTGCTTTGGGCGGCGGGGCTGTTTTCAGCGGTGTTTTGCGTGGCGGTGCAGGCTGCCAGCAGCAGGCCGGCGGCGATGACGGTGGCGGTTTTTTTCATGAGATTACTCCCTAAAAGGTTGAGGGAAACAGTTAATTTGCTTTCACGCCCAAGCGGTTCAGCGCGTCAATAGCAGGCTGGGAAACATGGTCGCCACGTGCGGCGGATTTCTGATACCAGCGCACGGCCTGGGTCATGTCTTTTGCCGTGCCGATACCGTTTTCGTAGCAATAGCCCAGCCAGTATTGCCCCGTGATGTCGCCCGCTGCGGCAGCCTGCGTGAAGTAGGCGAAAGCGGTTTGTGCATTTTTGGCGACGCCTTCGCCGTTCAGATACATCAAGCCCAGATAACGCGGCGCCTTCATATGCCCCGCCTGTTGCGCCTGCTCAAAGTAGGGTTTGGCGTGTTGGTAATCCTGTTTTTGATACAGGGCGATGCCTTCGTCCAGCAGGGCTTTCGCCTGCTCGTTATGATGCGGAACGGCAGAACAGGCGGCCAGAAGGGCGGTAGCGGCAAGCGCGGATAGTTTGGATTTCATGGGTGTTTCCTTAAAGTGAGGGAAATGGGGATTTTAGGAATATCATGCGGTTACAGCAAGCGGCGGGGTGCAACAGGCGTAAATTGCGTCGAGATCCAACAAAACCGTTTAATTTTTCTAAAACGTTGGGTTTATCAACCCAGCCTACTTGTTTGGGAGGCGAAATTGTCTAAGTCACCGTCAGATTGGCTGTAAAGGTCGTCTGAAAAGTAAAAAAGCAGTCCGCAACTTCATTTTGAAGGTGCGGACTGCTTTTGTTTGGACTCAGTTAAGGTTGTGCTTTCAAGCTGCCTTGCATCTACGACCGTTTAGCGGAATTCAAACAACTCCAAATGTTGCGACCGCGTTTTTAGGCTGCCTGAGATGCTGCGAGTGAAATTGCGGTTGCCACAAAGCCATAGGCTGCGGTTTGCACTGTCGCGGACAGTCTGCCCGATATGTTCGGCGGAGAGCCTTTGGGTTTCGGAGGGGATATAGTGGAAATTGACATTGGCTTGCTGCGCTAAATTTTGCCAGTGGGCGAGCGTTTCGGCAGGCAGGTTTCTATCGGCATGAAACCAGTCTATCGGCTGGGTGGCGGGCTGTTTGGCCAGTTCGTTGAGTCGTGCGAGAAAAGGGGTAAAACCGATACCGTTGCTGACCCAGATTTGCGCTTGTCCATCGGAAAAATCGAAACGTCCGTATGCGCCGTCGATTTGCACGGTGTCGCCGATGTTCAGGCGCTGCGGCAGGCGGCGGGTGTAGTCGCCCAAGTCTTTGATAACGAGTGTGAGCTGTTGGTTATCAGGCTGCCAGTCGGAGGCGATGGTAAAGGGGTGGCTTTCTCCATGTGCGCGTAAAAAGAGGAATTGTCCTGCGCGGTGTCCCTGCCATTTCGGGGCGTTCAGGGTCAGGGAGAGCAGATTGCCGTTTTGATTTAGGGCGGATACGGTAGCGTTTTGCGGTTTGCCGATGCGTTTGAATAGGGCAATCAGCGAGCAGGCGATGCCTGCAAGCATGGCGGCGATGAGCAGCCAGCCCAGCGGTTGCGACCAATAGGAAAAATTTGCCAGTACGATGGTGTGCCACACGAGCGCGAGATAAACGGGGACGATAAGTATGTGGAGTTTGGCAAACCAGCGGTAGGGTATGCGCTTGATGAGGGCGGCGACAAGCAGGACGAGGGCAACATAAAAAGCGATTTCGCCAACTTCTTCGGCAAAGTGGCGTTGGGTAGCCAGCCAATCTTTTAATGTCAATATTTCCTGCATCGGCGGGCGTGGCGGCTTTTTGCCGTCAAACAGACCGAGCTTTACCAGCCATTTGGGGAATTGTTTGCAGGTCCAATGCAGGATGCTGCCTGAAAGGGCAATGATGCCGAGCCATTTGTGCAGGCGGTACATTTTGTCCAGCCCGCCGAGCGGGGTCTCCAGTATTTTGGGGCGCACGGCAAGTATCAGGCAGCCACTCATGGCCAGTATGCTGATGGTGCCGGTTGGTTGCAGCAATAGGTTGCGTACGGGAAATACGCCCCACTGATCTGGAAATGATGTAGCAAGCAGCCATAAAGCGAATATGCCGCCGAAAAATATGGCTAAGGTAAATTTAATGTTTTTCATGGTAGTGGTCCTTACGGATGGGAATATGAAGCGGTCTGCGCCGTTTGTGGGGATTGTATGTGGGGAAAATTAGGTGGAAATTATTGGTGTGGGTCAGGGTGGGAAGGGTTTACCTGTTGAGGTCGTCTGAAAAGTTTAAAACAACCTGACCTTTTCAGACGACCTGAAAAGCAGCAACCCGTTTCATCGGCCATGATTCCGTTGTCCAAACGCGTTCAAATTCTTCGGCGAAACCGTGTTGTGCGGCGTAGGTTTGCAATTGTTGCAGCCAGGTTTTCGGGGCGATGTCGGCGGCGGCGTGGGTGGTGTGCAGCAGGTAGGGGCGGGTATCGAAAGCTTGGACGATGTGTTGGCTGACGGCGTTTAAGGCTTGGGGATTGTGGTCGGTTTGTCAGGCGATTTTTTCGTATTGCGACAGGGCGGCGGTTTTTGCGGTTTCGTGTTCGGCGGCGGTGCGCGGGTCGGGTCGGGCGGTGGTGGCTTGGATGACGATTAGGGGTGGCAGTTGCCCTTCGGCGAGTGCGGCGGCGAGGCGCAGGTGTCCGTCTAAAATCAGCCAGTGGTTAGACAGGGTGGTGAGTTCGTACATCAAGACGGGCGGCAGTTGGTTTTGCCGTGCGCGTTTGTGCCAATATTTCAGACGACCGTCTTCGGCGTGGTGGGTTTTCAGGGCGATGAAGCGTTCGGCTTGGGTGTAGAAATCGTTGTCCAGCGCGTCGAAACGGCTGCCTGAAAACAGCCATTGGGCGTAGTTTTTGTCGGTTTCAGGCTGCCCTACGGCGGTGTCGTGCCGGTATTCACCCCATCGCGGCGGCAGGCTTTGGGCGGGTCGGTAGTCGAGATGCCATTCGCCGATGCCGAGCAGCTCTGTGTTGTGGGCGGCGAGTTGTTTGATGAAATATTTGTTCTACAACAGGCCTTGCTTTGCGGCGGGTTGGCGGGCGATGTGTTCGTTTACGCGGCTGCCGATGTGCCCGACGGGCTGGTATGTCTGCCAGCTTTCGGCGTAGCTGCGGATGAGGTAAACGTCGTATAAATCGTGGCTGAAGAATGACCAGAACACGGGTTCATCGTTGTAAGTCAGGCTGAGGCTGATACCGTCGGGTGTGTGGAGTTTCAGACGACCTTGCGTTTGACGGTCGATATGCAGGGCAAGGCTGTTGGGTGAGGTGGGATGGTGGGTCAGGCTGCCGCTGTATTGTTCCAGCGCGGCGGTTAGCGATCGGTAGTGCATGGGGTGTCCTTTGTAAGGCGTTCAGCGATAACTGATGACAATCATCGTACTGCCGTCTTTATTGTGGTAATACGCGCCCGCATTGCCCCAGGCGAATTGACGGCATTTGCCAGATGCCGATGTTTCAATGGCGCAAGGGGCGTCGCCCAGTTGTTTATCCAGCCATCGATCAAACTGTTTTCTACGTTGCAATTCGCGCTCCTCCGACCATGCTGCCCAGCTATTGTCCTCGCCTATCGGGCAGAAGAATATGGATAAGCGCTCCAGCCGCTGCTGCTCGAACTGGGCGGTAAGGGTGTATTGTTCGGACTGTTTGGTAAATGACAAACTGAAAAAGGTTATTCCCGCTTGCAGATGATTCGGGCTGGATTTTGGGAAGGATGCAATCCAGTCATCAAGCGTGGTGCGTGCGCCAATAATGTTGCCGTCTGGCAGGATGATGCTGCCGTTTTCAGGGTTTATCTTCATCGGTTTGAATTTCCAAATATAGTTTTCAGACGACCTGAGACCATGTTCGTTTTATCACGCCTTTAAGCCGCACGATTTTTCATTTCACCAACAAGCGCCCTTGTCTCGCCAAATTCAAAGTCGCCAACAATAGCAACATCACCAAACCGGAGCCTGCGGTAGCGAGGAAATAGCCTAAAAACAGTAAACGCTGTTCGGCGATCAAATGGAAACCGCAGCCTGTCATTGCCGCCAAACCGAACGAGAAACCCCAAAAGCTGGGGCTGAAACCTTGTTCCAGCATCCAAGGCAGAAGGCGCAGCAGTAGCAGGAATTGCAGGCAGCCGTAGCCGATTAAAAGCAGCGCGAAGGTATCGATGTGTCCGCCTGATGCAGCAAAATAGGCGCCGCAGCCGACAAAAGCGGGCGCAAGCTGAATGCCGACAATACCGCGCACAGGGGCGTTGACGGGTGTGCCGGTACGCAAACGGCTCAATATGGCGGCTTCCAAGCTAAGCCATGAGAACAGACCCGCGCCCAAAAACAGCCAGGCGTAATCCGACCAACCCAATACCGCCATTGCGGTCGCGCTGACAAAATTGGTGGCAACGGTGGGCAGGTAAACAATCGGCGTGGTGGCATCAAGGGTATGAACGCCGCGCCACAAGCCGCCTGCGCGGTACATGGCAAATGCCAACTGCCCCGCCGTTCCCAGCAAAATCAACCCTTTTGCCAGTGGCGTTTGATAGGGTAAGGCTGCCAAACCTGCCAGCATCGTGGTAATCGGAATCGCGCTGATGAAGCAGCATTGCACCAAATCCTGCAAATCCTGCAAAAATTCGGGGCGGAAAAAACGGATTTTGATGACGTAGGCAATAACCAGCAGCAGCCAAAGCATAAATGCGGCGGCTAAAAGCGTTTCCGCAGCCCAATGCGGCAAAAGCCCGATATGCGCGCCGTAACGCCAAGACAAACCGAGCGCGAAAAGCCCCAAGGGCATGCTGAAATAGCTTAGAGGGACGGGAAATTTTCGGGTACTCATGACAATGTGTGTGTTAAGGAAAGGCGGTAGTATAGCCGATTCAAATCGGTAAATGCAGCTTGGGTTGAGAACTGGTAAAGACGTTAAATTTGCCTGAGATATTGGGTTTCAGCATGAGCCGTCTTGGGTATGGATATGCTGATATTTGAGTTTGTAAATTCGGTTTTCAGACGACCTTTTCAGATTTCGAGGCCGTCTGAAAAAGCAATCGCAGCGGCTGTTTTAAGCAGGTTTGCGGAAGGTAATGCAGTAAAAGCGGTTGCTCCACAGCAGCCGCGTTTTCTCTTCCTGCACGGTTTCGGGAATGCAGTTTTCGATTTGTGTCAGGTCGAAATCGGTGTCTTGGAAGTAATTCCGCGTGAACAGGCTTTTTTTGTATTGTTGCTGGATGAAGTCGGTGGTTTCGTCTGCAATCATGATTTTGGTGCAGGGCTTGGCAACACGCAGCATTTCGTTGATGGCTTTTGATTTTGTAACTGCTTGATTTCTTCTTCTGCCATTAAAATTTTTTCATCTATGTTTTCCTTTCTTTCAGTTTTTTGGCAAAGAAAAAACAGTAAACCTTTTTTTGATTTACTGTTTCTGTGTTAGTCTTTTTCTAAACTTTAATTGTTTATTTTATTTATAATTGTATGATTTTATTGATTATATTTTCTACAAATCGCTTATCGTGTTCCACAAATATAAGTGTAGGCTTTGCTTCTCTTATGATTTCCTCAATCTGTATTCTGGATATTACATCTATATAATTTAATGGTTCGTCCCAAACAAATAAATGAGCCGGCTTTGACAAACTGACGGCAATTAAGACTTTCTTTTTTTGTCCATCACTATAATTCTTCATATCCATTTCAAATAATTCTCTTGAAAAATCTAATTTTCTAAGAATTGTTTTACACAATGTTTCATCAACATCTTGCTTATGAATATACTCATTTAGGCTACCTGTTAAATCAGATGTATCTTGAGGAATATACGATATTTTCAAATTACTTGCTAATTTTATCTCACCTGTATACTCATGATTTAGACCTAATAAAATTTTAATCAAGGTCGATTTTCCACTTCCATTACTACCATATATAGCTACTATATCGCCTTGTTTTATTTCAAAGCTCACGTTACTTAATATCTGTTTTTCTCCATAGTATGATGATAAATCACTAACCGATATTAGAGGATTTTTGCGATGATGTAACGGATGCAATAATAGATTTTCCTTTGTTTCAATATCTTTTAGTAAATTCTGTTTTTCTTCTATTGCCTTATTTTGTCTATTCTCCAAATTCTTAGATCTTTTCATCATCTTGGCTGACTTATGACCTATATATCCTTTGTCTGGTTTTACACCTGATATTTTCACACCATTTTTAGTATTTTCAATTTTATCAGACCAAATTTGACATTGTCTTGCAGCTTCTTTTAATCGTTTAATATCTTTTCTTAATTTCTCGTTTTTACTGATTTCAAATTGGTCTTTCATCAATTTGTTTTCATACCATGATGTAAAATTTCCTGATTGAACATCAATAGAATTCCTGTTAATAGAAATAACATGATTGATGCAGCCGTCTAAAAAATCTCTATCATGAGATATAAGCAAGAAACCTTTTTTACTTTTCAGATATTCACTTACAATTTTTCTGCCGTGCATATCCAAATGGTTTGTTGGTTCATCAATAAGTAAAAAACCATCTTCTCTTGTAAACAAAATAGCTAAAAGGATTTTTGTTTGTTCTCCTTTAGAAAGCGTTTCAAATTCTCTATAAACAAGGTTCTCATCTACATTGAGCAAACTAAGTTCTCTAAATAATTTCCATTCTTCCCCATCTGGTATGAGTTCTTTATATAACTCAATCCCTGATTTTGAAGTATCAGTTATATTTGGTGGAAATTTAATAAATTCAACATCCTTAATTATTTTACCTTGATAAGTTTCTTCATTTAAAAGTAACTTAAATAGCGTTGATTTGCCAATTCCATTTCTTCCTATCAACCCTATTTTCCAGTTTGTCTCAAAGGAAAACGATACATTTTCAAATATAGGTTTTACATATCCATGATATGAGAAACTGAGGTTTTCAATTTTAATTGTCGACATAAAAATACCTCCTTACATTCTTATTTTATTTAATATTATACAAATTTAAGCCATTTTCTATATCAGCTTTCTGTGGCACTTGACAGTTGCCTATAAAATTAAAATGCGAATTTCGGTTTAACTTCGGCACACCGTCCCAACAGCTTAAAATCCTTTGGGATTAGTGTGGAATTTAGGGCTAATCTACGTCAGCCCCTTTTATTTTTCAGGTAGCCTTTTCAGATTTCGAGGTCGTCTGAAAAAGCAAACGCAGCGGCTGTTTTAGGCAGGTTTGCGGAAGGTAATGCAGTAAAAGCGGTTGCTCCACAGCAGCCGCGTTTTCTTTTCCTGTACGGTTTCGGGAATGCAGTTTTCGATTTGTGTCAGGTCGAAATCGGAGTCTTGGAAGTAGTTACGCGTAAATAGGCTTTTTTTGTATTGTTGTTGGATGAAGTCGGTGGTTTCGTCTGCGATCATGATTTTGGTGCCGGGCTTGGCAACGCGCAGCATTTCGTTGATGGCTTTTTGCTTGTCGCTGAAAAAATTGATGCCGCCCACATGGAATACGACGTCGAACATATTGTCGGCAAAGGGTAAATCTTCGGCGTTGCAGTGTACCAAGTCCAAGCCCGCCGCTTTTTTCCGCCATACGTTGCGGCAGCGTTCCAACATGCCGAGCGACAGGTCGGCGCCGGTCAAGTCCAGCGTGGAGGGGTCGATGTTGGCGGGCAGGTAGTTTAAGTCGGTACCTGTGCCGATGGAGACGTAGAGCGCGGTGCAGTCCTGCCGCCATTCCAGTTCATCCATCAGGCTACGCCGCATTTCGTTGATGCTGTTGCCGTATTTGAGGCGGGCTATCCAGCGTTCGCCGAAATCGTACCAACGGGCGAGGCGGTTGTACATTTTCATGTATTTGGCGTTGTCGCCCGTGACGTTGTCGGAATCGAGGCACAACAAGATACCGTCTTGTTCGGGCGGAAGCGGGTTTTGTAAGGCGGGTTTGAGCTTTTGGATGAGCTTGGCGGAAGGCATGGTGCTTCTCCTGTTGAGGGTTGAGCGATGCGTATCTTGAGTCGGGATTCGACAAGGCCGTTAAAACATTGGATTCATCTATCCAACTTATCCGGCAGGGTCGTCTGAAAGCTTGATTAGATGGGGAGCAGGCGATTTTAGGGTGGCTGCGCTGCCTGAAATAAAGGCCGTCTGAAATCGTGTTTCAAACGGCCTTTGGGCATAGTTTAAGACAATGACGGATTAGAACTTGCTTTTGATGTCGTCAATCAGGTTCTCGGCTTTTTCCTTTGCCTCGTCAACCAGATGTCCTGCTTCTTCTTTGCCTTTTTTCAATACGTCGCTTGCTTTTTCCTCAATGTCGGCGGCAACTTCTTTGACTTTGCCAATGCCTTGTTGGATCACGCCTTCTGCTTGGAGTTTGGAGTCGTTTAACAGTTCTCCGGCTTTTTCTTTTACATTACCGCTGATTTGGTCTAATTTGCCGCTCATGATTCATTTCCTTGATGTTTATATTGATCGAGGACCCACTATAGTCTAATCGATGGCTTGTTGCAACTTGAGGGGTCGTCTGAAAATCTGTTTCAACAAAATGAAAACCGTTTTTCAGACGACCTGAATCATTTGCCCTTATCGTTTATTAAACCGTTTTTTTGTAAATAATCCCGCGCTACGTCCGCCGGTTTTTCTCCACCTACTTTCACGCGGTAGTTCATTTCGGTCATTTCGGCTTCGCTGATTTTGCCTGCCAGTTTGTTCAATGCATTCACGACGTCGGGATGCTGTTCGGCAAACTCGGTTTTCATCAGCGGTGCGCCTTGGTAGGAAGGGAAAAGGGCGATGTCGTCTGAAAGGACGGCAAGGCGGTATTGTTTGAGGTCGCTGTCGGTGGAATAAGCTTCGACGAGGTCGATTTTGCCGTTTAGGAGGGCGGTGTAGCGCAGGGCGGGTTCGAGCGTCGAGAGGTGGCTAAACTGTATGCCGTGTTGTTGCAGACCTTTGTAGCCGTCGGCGCGGTTGGTAAATTCGAGGGTAAAACCGGCGCGGATTTGGTTTTGCACGCGCTTGAGGTCGGATATTTTGTGCAGGTTGTGCGCGGCGGCGTAGTCTTGACTGACGGCGAGGGCGTAGGTGTTTTGGTATGCCATCGGCGGCAGAAAAGTCAGCCGGTGTTGTCGGGCAAGCAGATCTTTGGCGGTTTGGTAGGTCTGTTCGGGAGAAAGGAGGCGGTTTTGCTGTTCGGCGGGGACTTTGACCAGACTTTCAAGGACGGTGCCGGTAAATTCGGGGTAGATGTCGATTTCGCCGCTGTTTAAGGCGTTGAACAGGAATGAGGTTTTGCCGAAATTGGGTTTAAGCATCACTTGCGCGCGCGGATTGTTTTCCTCAATCAACTGTTTGTACATATTGATGAGGATGTCGGGTTCGCTGCCGAGCTTGCCTGCGATGGTGATTTTTTGTGCGGATGGGTTCGTTTGAAAAATCGGTGCCAAACCGATGGCGATAAGGATGGCAAGCAGGGCGGAGGTAATCGGCAGTTTGTGTTTTGACTTTTGCAGTATGCCGATGCCGCCGCTGACCAGTACGGCGAGCAGGGCGGACAGCAGCGCGCCGGTAAACGTCATCGCCATGTTGTTGCGGTCGATGCCGAGCAAAATAAGGTTGCCCAAGCCGCCTGCGCCGATAAGCGCGGCGAGTGTCGCCGTGCCGATAATCAATACGGACGCGGTGCGGATGCCGGAAATCATGGCGGGCAGCGCCATCGGCAATTCAATGCGCCACAACGCCTGCCAACGGGACAAGCCGAACGCGGTGTGCGCTTCTTTGATGGCGGGATCGATTTGGCTCAAACCAAGATAGGTGTTTTGAAAAATCGGCAACAGGGCATAGAGCGTCAGCGCGATCAAAACCGGCGGCGAACCGATGCCGACAAAGGGAATCAGCAAGCCGAGCAGCGCGAGGGACGGAATGGTTTGCAGGATATTGGTCACTTGCAAAACACCTTCCGCCCAACGCCGTTTGTCCGCCAGCCACACGGCGAGCGGTACGGCAAGTGCGACTGCGCAAAGTAGGGCAATCAGGGAGAGGCGGAGGTGTTCAAGCGTCGCCTGCCACAGTTCGGCTGGCGGGACAGGAAGGAAATCGGGCATAAAGAATTGTCGGAATTGAAAATATTTCCGACAGTATAGCGTAAGGGGCAAAGAAGAGAAAAAGGTCGTCTGAAAATCCGTTTTCAGACGACCTTGGCTATGGGGAAATGCCTTACATCACATCCAACACATCAATGCCCAGCAAATCCAAGCCTTGTTTCAGCGTGTCGCCGGTGAGCTTCGCCAGTTGCAGGCGGCTGTTGCGGGTTGCGCCTTCGGCTTTGAGTATCGGGCAGGCTTCGTAAAAGCGGCTGAACAGGGTGGCGGTTTGGTAGAGGTAGGCGGCGAGGTAGTGCGGATACGCCGTGTCCGCCACGCTTTGCAGCACGTCTTCGAATTTCAGAAGCTCGGCGGCAAGCTGTTTTTCCAGCGGTTCGGTCAAAACGGTTGGCGCGGTTGCGTCCCATTCGCCTGCTTTGCGCAACACGCTTTGCACGCGGGTGTAGGCGTATTGCAGGTAGGGGGCGGTGTTGCCTTCAAACGAGAGCATGGCGTCCCAGTCGAACACATAATCGCTGGTGCGGTTTTTGCTCAAATCGGCGTATTTGACCGCGCCGATGCCGACGGTTTTGCCGATTTTAGCGGCTTCGTCCGCGCCCAATTCGGGATTTTTTTCTTTCACCAAAGCAGTGGCGCGTTCGACGGCTTCGGTCAGCAGGTCAACCAGTTTCACGGTATCGCCGCTGCGCGTTTTGAACGGTTTGCCGTCTTTGCCCATCATGGTGCCGAAGCCGATAAACTCAGCTTTTGCATCTTCCGGCAGATAGCCTGCTTTACGGGAAGTGGTGAAAAGTTGTTCGAAGTGCAGGGCTTGGCGGTGGTCGACGACGTAGAGCAGGCGGTCGGCTTTCAGACGACCTATGCGGTAGCGCAGGCACGCCAAATCGGTGGAGGCGTAAAGGAAGCCGCCGCCTTGTTTTTGCACGATAAACGCGGCGGGTTCACCTTCTTTGTTTTTGAACTCGTCCAAGAACACGACTTTCGCGCCGTCGTCTTCGACCGCCAGACCTTTTTGAACCAAATCATCGACCACGGGCTGCAAATCGTCGTTGTATTTCGATTCTCCCGCCACGTCCTCAGGACGCAGTTTCAAGCCCAGCGTGTCGTAAACGGCTTGGGCGTGCGAGAGCGAAATATCGACAAACTGTTTCCACAACGCCAACACGGTTTCATCGCCGCCTTGCAGCTTCACAACGTATTCGCGCGCGGTGTCGGCAAAGGCGGGGTCTTCGTCAAAGCGCACTTTGGCGGCGCGGTAAAACTGCTCCAAATCCGCCAACTCAAACGCGGCATTATCTTTTTGCTGCTCAACCAAATAAGCAACCAACATGCCGAATTGCGTACCCCAGTCGCCGACGTGGTTTTGGCGGATGACGGTGTTGCCCATAAATTCCAACACGCGCGAAATACTGTCGCCGATGATGCTGGAACGCAGGTGGCCGACGTGCATTTCTTTTGCCAGATTGGGCGAGGAATAGTCGATAACGACGGTTTGCGGTTTGTCGGTTTTTGCTATGCCGAAACGCGCATCGTTCAAAGCCGCGTGAATGTTTTGGGCGAGAAATTCGGGGCGCAGGCGCAGGTTGATGAAACCCGGGCCGGCCACTTCCGCGCTTTCAATCACGGCGTTGCCCGCCAATGCTTCGGCCACCTTTTGCGCCAATTCGCGCGGATTTTGTTTGGCTTTTTTCGCCGCACCCATCACGCCGTTGATTTGGAAATCGCCGTGTTCGGCGTTTTTGGTCAGCTGCAAGACAACAGGGCTGTCGGCGATGCCTGCGGCGGCAAAGGCAGCAGCGGCTTCGCGTTCGACGGTTTGATGTAGGTTCATGAAGTTCGGTCTCTCGGTTAAATTCAAATCAGGCGGTATTTTAAAAGAATTTGGGGTGTTGAAACAGGGCTAAGGTGAAAGGTCGTCTGAAAACCTTGGATTTGGGTTTTCAGACGACCTTTTGCATGAAGTTGGTTCTGCTCGGTTTTGATTGTTACGCAGCCATTATTTTTCTTCTTTGGAGGAGCTGTTGCGGGCGGCTTTGCCGTTGTCGGGTTTTGTTTGTTTTTGAGTTTTGCGGTTGTTTACCGCATCCAACCATTCTTCGCGTTCGGCTTTTATTTTGGCTGCAACTTCTTCCACCATCGTCTTCGGCGGCGCGGCTGCTGCCGCTTGCGCCTGTTGCTGGTATTTCTGCCAGTAATCCCAGCCAAACCATCCGCCGGCGGCAAGCAGGGCGATGATGGGGATAATCAGCAAGAGCTTGGAAAAGGTTTTTTTATACGGCTCAGGTTCGGTGTCGAAAAAGTCGAATTCATCGACACAGTCAAGGGAGAAGCAGATATTTTCGGCTTCGTCGCGTCCGCGTCTGCCTTTGACGATGTCGAATGAGACGCGTTGGCCTTCGGCAGGCGGACGTGTCAGTGTGGTAAAGGCGGAAAGCGGGGCGAATACTTCTGTACCCATGCTTTCTTCGCGGATGGCTCCAAATTGGCGGTTGTCATTCCAGCGTGTAATCGTACCGTAATAGCGCATAGTTTTATGTAATTTGAATAGTTGTTGTTTGGGTTGTATTTTAAACGAAATCTGTAAAGGAACAAGGGGAGCGGTTGATATTTAAATGTAAATTCTATGACATTAGGGACGGCAGGTTTCAGATGACCTCTGTCAGGCCGGCATGATTTGGTAGGGGTAGTGATGTTTTAAACAAAAAAAGGAAACATATCGTTTCCCTTTTCTGTTATTCAATAACGTAACCTTCTTTGTCCCAATTTGTCTTTTTCACTATTTGGTCGTTGGCGTAAACTGTTTCGGACTTTTTGGCTCCGTCGTCATACCATTCCAGAACAACGCCGTTGCGTTTGCCGTTGGTAATGGTAATTTCAGAAAGGGCGCGGCCGTTTTCGTCCCAACTCATGATTTCGGTCGGTTTGTCGTTGACCATGGTCATTTCGGTTTTCGGGCTGCCGTTGGGATACCATTGCTTCCAGTAGCCGTTTGCCTTGTCGTGTTTGAACTGGATTTCGCTTTCTTTCGTGCCGTTGCGGTAATAGCGTGAGCCGACGCCTTCGCTCAAGCCGTTCAGATAGGGCATGACTGCCGATTTTTTACCGTTGGGGTACCAGTTGGTCCATTCGCCGTTCGGCTTGCCGTTGCGGTAGCTGCCGATCATTTTCTTTTGCCCGTTGAAATGCCAGAGTGTCAAAGTACCGTTGTTGAGGACGGGAACGAAGGTTTTGATCTGCGCCGCCGGTATTTCATACGGGTCGGAATATTTTTTCATGGACGGATAGTAAAAGTCCTGCACTTGCGCTACGCCGGATTCGACGGTGTATTGGCGGACGTAAGCTACCGATGACATTGTCGCGGTAATTTTGCCGTTTTGATTGAAATAAACGGAGTGGGTTTGTGCCGAAGCTTGAAGTGACGCGCCAAGCAGGATGCAGGCGGTCAGGCTGTTTGTCCAAAAGTGGTTCATTGTCTGATTGTTCCGATGTGGCGGAGATGTAAATAATAGGTATTTAGTTGAGTTGTCAAGTCGATAATATTTGAATAAAGCATATTCCGGCTGTTATTCGTCATTATAATCCATCAGGTCATGCGGGTTAAATATAATATTTTTATGAATGCTTGTTGAAATACAGACAATAAATATAAGAAATGGTTCCGATTGGAATATTGATTTTGTGTGTAGGGAGGTCGTCTGAAAACAGATTAAACGGATATGTTCAACGTTAATAATATAGTGGATTAACTTTAAACCAGGACGGCGTTGCCTTGCCGTACTATCTGTACTGTCCGCGGCTTCGTCGCCTTGTCCTGATTTAAATTTAATCCACTATAATGGTTTGGGGCGAGCGCAATCATGAAAATACGGCCGAAAACCTATATGCAGAAGATTTTCGACCGTATCAAAATCAGCAAGGGATTATTCCAATCCCAGCAATTGTTCGCGGGTCAGCAAGAATACGAATCCGTCGCCGCCGCTGGTTTCCAGCCAAGTGAACGGCAATTCGGGATAGGCGGCTTCCAATACGTCGCGGTTGTGTCCGATTTCGACCAGCAGTACGCCTTTGGGATTGAGGTATTTGGCTGCGTGCAGCAGGATTTGGCGGGTGGCGTCCAAACCGTCCTCGCCGCTGCCCAGGGCGAGTTCGGGTTCGTGCAGGTATTCGTCGGGCAACATGTCGACCGATTCGGCATCGACATAAGGCGGGTTGGAAACAATCAGGTCGTATGTGTCTTCCAATCCTTCGAACAAATCGGTGTGAATCAGGTTGATGCGCTCTTCCAATCCATAATCTTCGATGTTGATGGCGGCTACTTCCAGTGCATCCAAGCTCAAATCGACGGCGTCAATTTCAGCGGCGGGGTAGTGGTGTGCCATTTGAATGGCGAGGCAGCCGCTGCCGGTACACAAGTCCAATGCGCGGTGAACCAATTCGGGGTGTTCTATCCATGGGGTGAGGTTGTCGCCGAGCAGCTCGTAAATAAACGAGCGCGGTACGATGACGCGTTCGTCAACATAAAAATCGAAATCGCCTTGCCATGCCTGATGGGTGAGGTAGGCTGCGGGGATGTGTTCGACTGCACGACGTTCCAGTACTGCCAACACTTCTTCTTTCTCGCTTTGCAGCAGCTTGGCATCGAGGTAGGGCTCCAGCGTGTCCAGCGGTAGGTTGAGGGTGTGTAGGATCAGGTAGGCGGCTTCATCGTGCGCGTTGTCCGAGCCGTGCCCGAAAAACAAACCGGCATCGTTGAAACGGCTGACGGCGAAACGCAGGATATCGCGGACGGTGGTCAATTCTTGGGCTGCTTGGGTAAACATATCGCACTCTCAAATAATGTAAATTAATGTTTGCATTATAACAGCAAGGTCGTCTGAAAACGGTGTTTGCTTGAATATAACGTTTTCAGACGACCTCGATAAGCATGGTTCAATCTCAATCTATCCCGCGGGCGCGGTTTTCATGGAATTGAGCCTGCCAATCGGCAAATTTTCCTTGCTCGATGGCTTCGCGCATTTCTGCCATGATGACTTGGTAGAAATGCAGGTTGTGGATGGTGTTGAGTTGCGCGCCCAAGATTTCGCCGGCGCGGTGCAGGTGGTGCAGGTAGGCGCGGCTGAAGTTTTGGCAGGCGTAGCAGGTGCAGCTTTCGTCTATCGGGCGCTTGTCTAGCTTGTGTTTGGCGTTTTTGATTTTCAAATCGCCGAAACGGGTGAACAGCCAGCCGTTGCGGGCGTTGCGGGTGGGCATGACGCAGTCGAACATGTCCACGCCGTGCGCCACGCCGTACACCAAGTCTTCCGGTGTGCCGACGCCCATCAGGTAATGCGGTTTGTGTTCGGGCAGCATCGGTCCGACGGCGCGCAGCATGCGGTACATTTCGGGTTTGGGTTCGCCGACGGACAGGCCGCCGATGGCAAGGCCGGGGAAGTCGAATTGTTCCAAGCCGTGCAGCGATTCTTCGCGCAAATCTTCATACATCGCGCCTTGCACGATGCCGAATAGGGCATTTGGGTTCTTCAAATCTTCAAAGGCTTTTTTGCTGCGTTCAGCCCAGCGTAGGCTCATTTGCAGGGATTTTTGCGCTTGTTCGTGCGTCGCTTCGCCCGGTGTGCATTCGTCCAACTGCATCACGATGTCAGAGTTGAGTACGGTCTGGATTTTCATGGAGATTTCGGGCGAGAGGAAGAGTCTGTCTCCGTTAATCGGGCTTTGGAAGGTGCAACCTTCTTCGGTAAGTTTGCGCATATCGGAGAGCGAGAAAACCTGAAAACCGCCCGAGTCGGTCAAGATGGGTTTGTTCCAGCCGATAAATTCGTGCAGACCGCCGAATTGTTCGATGACTTCTAAACCGGGGCGCAGCCATAAATGGTAAGTGTTGCCCAAAATAATTTGTGCCTTGATATCGTGCAGGTTTTGCGGATTCATCGCCTTAACCGAGCCGTAAGTGCCGACCGGCATAAATACGGGCGTTTCGATTTTGCCGTGGTTCAGTTCCAGCGTGCCGCGTCGGGCATGACCGTCTTTTTTATGTAAGGTAAATTTGAGCATAGGTTGTATCTATAAATGTAGAAAACGGCGTGTGAAGCCGCCGTGCAGTCAAACGATTGAGGTAAAACGCGATTATAAAGGATTTTCATCGCAATAGCGGTGTTTGAATATTTCAGACGACCTTATTCGTATCGAGATGTTCACTGTTGAAAATGTTTCAAAAAAATCACAATGTTCCGATAATGTCGTCTGAAACCTCGTTTTCATGCTTGCCATTGCGTCAAAATATCGTCTATAATCCGAACCCTGTTAAACAGGCACGTAGCTCAGTTGGTTAGAGCACCACCTTGACATGGTGGGGGTCGTTGGTTCGAATCCAATCGTGCCTACCAAATTTCCCAAACGGCATTTATGCCGTTATTTTTTAATGTTTTGGAGCTTTTTTGATGTTGAACATTACCTTGCCGGACGGCTCAGTCCGCCAGTACGAATCGCCCGTTACCGTGGCACAGATTGCCGCGTCTATCGGAGCAGGTTTGGCGAAGGCGACGGTGGCGGGTAAGGTAAACGGCAAATTGGTCGATGCGTGCGATCCGATTACCGAAGATTCAACCGTCCAAATCATTACCCCGAAAGACCAAGAAGGCGTTGAAATCATCCGCCACTCTTGCGCCCACCTTGTCGGTCATGCAGTCAAACAGCTCTATCCTAATGCAAAAATGGTTATCGGCCCCGTCATTGAAGAGGGCTTTTATTACGATATCGCAACGGAAAAACCGTTTACGCCTGAAGATGTCGCTGCCATCGAAGCGCGCATGAAAGAATTGATTGCACAAGATTATGATGTAATCAAAATCATGACTCCGCGTGCTGAAACCATCAAAATTTTCCAAGATCGCGGCGAAGAATATAAACTGCGCCTGATTGAAGATATGCCCGAAGTTGAAGCAATGGGTATGTATCATCATCAGGAATATGTCGATATGTGCCGCGGTCCGCACGTTCCGAACACCCGCTTCCTGAAGAACTTCAAGCTGACCAAGCTGGCAGGCGCATATTGGCGCGGCGACAGCAATAATGAAATGCTGCAACGTATTTATGGCACTGCTTGGGCGACGAAAGACGAATTAAAAGACTATATCCAACGCATTGAAGAAGCAGAAAAACGTGACCACCGCAAATTGGGCAAGCAACTGGATTTGTTCCACTTGCAGGACGAAGCGCCGGGTATGGTGTTTTGGCATCCCAAAGGTTGGGCTTTGTGGCAGACTATCGAGCAGCATATGCGTAAAGAGCTGAATGCCGCTGGTTACAAGGAAGTTAAAACCCCCCAAATCATGGATAAAACCTTTTGGGAAAAATCCGGTCACTGGGATAACTACAAAGACAATATGTTCGTAACCAGTTCGGAAAAGCGCGAATACGCGGTTAAACCGATGAACTGTCCGGGACATGTTCAGATTTTCAATAACGGTCTGCGCTCGTACCGCGATTTGCCAATGCGTTTAGCAGAATTTGGTTCTTGCCATCGCAACGAGCCGAGCGGTGCATTACATGGACTGATGCGTGTCCGCGGTTTTGTACAAGACGATGCGCATATTTTCTGTACCGAAGATCAAATCGTCAGCGAAGCGCGGGCATTCAATGAATTGCTGGTTCGTATTTACAAGCAATTCGGTTTCCATGATGTGTCCGTCAAACTTTCACTGCGTCCTGAGAAGCGCGCCGGTTCAGACGACGTGTGGGATAAGGCAGAACAAGGTCTGCGCGAAGCATTGACTGCTTGCGGCGTGGAATGGGATGAGTTGCCGGGTGAAGGCGCGTTCTACGGACCTAAAATCGAATATCACGTCAAAGACGCATTGGGACGTTCTTGGCAGTGTGGTACGCTGCAACTGGACTTTGTATTGCCGGAACGTTTGGATGCAGAATATGTAACCGAAAACAATGACCGCGCCCGTCCGGTAATGTTGCACCGCGCCATTTTGGGTTCTTTGGAACGATTTATCGGTATTTTGATTGAAAACCATGCAGGTTCTTTCCCGCTATGGTTGGCGCCGGTTCAAATGGTGATTATGAATATCACCGAAAATCAAGCGGATTACTGCCGTGAAGTGGCTGCCAAATTGCAGGCTGCAGGCTTTCGTGTGGAGCTGGATTTGCGTAACGAAAAAATCGGTTACAAAATTCGGGATAACAGCCAATACCGCTTCCCTTATCAAATCGTTGTCGGTGATAAAGAGAAGCAAGAAAACAAAGTGGCCGTGCGCCGCAAAGCAGAAGACTTGGGTTCTTTGGATTTGGATGATTTCATTGCACAACTGCAGCAAGAAATCTCAGACGCCCTCGTCAACCATTAATTTTTATAGGAGTATTCATCATCGCTCAAGAACGCGAAGCACGAATCAATGGCGAAATTACCGCCAAAGAAGTGCGTTTAATCAGTGAGTCAGGCGAACAGCTTGGTGTTGTGTCGGTTCGTGAAGCTTTGGCTATGGCCGAAGAGCAGGATGTGGATTTGGTAGAGATTTCCCCTACTGCCAAACCACCCGTATGCAAACTGATGGATTACGGTAAATATAAATACCAACAAGCCAAGAAACGCGACGAAGCCAAGAAAAACCAGAAGCAGGTACAAATTAAGGAAATCAAATTCCGTCCGGGTACCGATGAAGGCGATTATCAAATTAAAATGCGCAACATCAACCGCTTCTTGGCTGACGGCGATAAAGTCAAAGTAACGCTTCGTTTCCGTGGTCGTGAAATGGCTCACCAGCAACTCGGTGCGCAACTTTTAGAGCGCGTAAAAGAGGATTTGGCGGAAGTGGCCCAAATCGAATCCTTCCCTAAAATGGAAGGCCGTCAAATGGTGATGATGATTGCACCGAGGAAAAAATAAAGTTATAATTTTCAGCTTACTCTGATTGCCGCTTCGGAGTAAGCTTTTGATTGGCGGCAAAAACCGTGGCATTTTGGGTTCAAGTGTTTGAAGCCAATGTTTTAAAACCCCCTGATGCCTTATCTAATAACGAATGGAGTTTTCCCATGCCTAAAATGAAAACCAAGTCTAGCGCGAAAAAACGCTTCAAAGTACTGGGTAACGGCGGTGTAAAACGCGCTCATGCGTTCAAACGCCACATCTTGACTAAAAAGACCACTAAAAACAAACGCCAACTTCGCGGTACCTCTATGGTAAACGATCGCGATTTGGCTTCTGTTGCTAAAATGTTACCCTACGCTTAAGGAGTTTAGAATATGCCACGCGTAAAACGCGGTGTAACCGCTCGTGCCCGTCACCAAAAAATCTTCGCGTTAGCCAAAGGCTACCGCGGTCGTCGTAAAAACGTATACCGCGTTGCCAAGCAAGCGGTAATGAAAGCCGGTCAATACGCATACCGTGACCGTCGTCAACGCAAACGCCAATTCCGTCAATTGTGGATTGTTCGTATCAATGCAGGTGCCCGTGAAAATGGTCTGTCTTACAGCAAATTCATGAACGGTCTGAAACGCGCCTCTATCGAAATCGACCGCAAAGTATTGGCTGATTTGGCTGTATTTGATAAAGCCGCTTTTGCACAATTGGTTGAGAAAGCTAAAGCTGCTTTGGCTGCTTAATCCAAAAAATTTAAAAAGGAAGCTACGGCTTCCTTTTTTCTTTGTTTGAATAAAGTCTATGTGATTGATTTTCTTTCTTTAAAGTCTATTTTTTTGAATTGATTTGCGCTAAAATACGCCGATTCTATCAAACGGATTGGCCGTAAACGATAAAAGGTCGTCTGAAAAGTTTGGCAATACCAAACCATACAGGCGACCTCATTGTTTCAGACGACCCATCATCAACCGACAGACGATAAAACCACTATGGAAAATGTAAACCGTATCGTTGCAGAAGGTATTGCCGCAGTAGAAGCTGCGCAAGACTTCAACGCTCTAGAACAAATCAAAGCCCGTTATCTTGGTAAAACCGGCGGATTGACCGGACTTCTGAAAACCTTAGGTCAAATGTCGCCTGAAGAGCGCAAAACCATAGGTGCGCATATCAATGAGTGCAAAAACCAGTTTCAGACGGCCTTTAACAATAAACGCGATGCCCTCAACGAAGCCAAACTTCAAGCCCAGCTTGCCGCCGAAGCACTCGATATTACCCTGCCTGGACGCGCGCAGGAAAATGGCGGTCTTCATCCCGTAACTCTGACCTTGCAGCGCGTGGTCGAACTCTTTCACGGCATGGGTTTTGAAGTGGCAGACGGCCCGGAAATCGAAGACGATTTCCACAACTTCCAAGCTCTGAACATTCCCGCAAACCACCCGGCACGCGCCATGCAGGATACGTTCTACGTTGAAAACGGCGATGTTTTGCGCACGCACACTTCCCCGATTCAAATCCGCTATATGCTCGATAAAAAAGAGCCGCCTATCCGCATTATTGCCCCTGGCCGCGTTTACCGCGTGGACAGCGATGCTACGCACTCGCCCATGTTCCATCAAGCTGAAGGTCTGTGGGTAGAAGAAGGCGTAACCTTCGCCGATTTGAAAGTCGTGTTTACCGACTTTATCCGCCGCTTTTTCGAACGCGATGATTTGCAAGTGCGTTTCCGTCCGTCTTTCTTCCCGTTCACCGAACCGTCCGCCGAAATTGACATCATGGGCGAAAACGGCAAATGGCTGGAAGTCGGCGGCTGCGGCATGGTGCATCCCAACGTTTTGAAAAACGTGAATATCGATCCTGAAAAATACACCGGTTTCGCCTTCGGTATCGGCCTCGACCGTTTCGCTATGTTGCGTTACAACGTGAACGATTTGCGGCTGTTTTTCGATAACGATTTAAGTGTATTAAGCCAATTTTCTCGAAATAAACGAAAAACTTGGAAAGAAGCAATTTCCGATCTTATAAAACAATTACCTACAGAGTTTACTCTTGATAGTCTCTATAAATATAAACAAGACTTATCAGAACTGTTTCTAAGAAATGAACATATTGAAGAAAAAATTAGGCAAACAGTTCAGATTCTTGAAAAAAATGGTGATATAGAACGTCTTGATAGAGGGTATTACAGAAAGATCAGAGTATAAGGGGGATTGCTTGTGCACATGTGTTTTATAATTTTAGATAGTTAATGATACATATGCTAAACAACGTGAATGATTTGCGGCTGTTTTTTGATAACGATTTGAATTTTTTGAAGCAGTTTGCGAAATGATTGTGCAGGCTGCCTAAAAATAAAAAAGCGCCTGCACCGCAGAAAGCTAAATCATGAAACGCTATGTCGCCCCATCCATTTGCTATGCGTTTGCTGTTACGCTGTGGCTGCTGTCCATCTATTGCGAAAATCGCTCTTTGGCGTTGGCTGATTTGAAAACTCTGACCGGCGACGATGTGGAAGGTGCAATAAGATGGTCGAATTACGGATTTGGCGCATTTGCCGTATCCTGTTTTGCCACCGCGATCGGCAGTTGGTTGATGCCGTGGTTTAAAAGCTGGGAGCGTGTGGCGTTTGCAGTGAGTGTCACCTTAGGCTATACCTTGTTGGCGTGGTTCGTAACAATATTATTGATTTGATTGCATAAGGTGTGAAAAGGCTACCTGAAAGCAACAGCTTCAATAAAGTGAAAAAGCAGACTACACGCCAACATAAACAGGTCGTCTGAAAATAAAATCTGATAAAAAGTTAATTAGTTGATTGAGAACATAACATGCAATTCTCCTACTCATGGCTGAAAACCCAAGCCGATACCGAACTTTCCGCCGATAAGCTGGAACATTTGTTAACCATGTCCGGCTTGGAAGTGGAAGAGGCCGAGACTGCCGCCCCTGCGTTTACAGGCGTGGTAATTGCTGAAGTGAAATCCGTTGAAAAACATCCTGATGCCGACCGTTTGAACGTTACCCAAGTCGATGCGGGGACGGGCGAGTTGGTACAGATTGTGTGCGGTGCGCCGAATGTGAAAGCGGGCATCAAAGTGCCGTGTTCGCTGCCGGGCGCGGTGTTGCCGGGCAATTTCAAAATCAAGCCGACCAAGATGCGCGGCGTGGTGTCGAACGGGATGTTGTGTTCCACCGATGAACTCGGTCTGCCTGACGACGGTGTGAACGGCCTGCACATTCTGCCGCAAGACGCTCCCGTCGGTGCAAACATCCGTGAATATTTGGATTTGGATGATACGGTGTTCACGCTGAAAATCACGCCGAACCGTGCCGACTGCCTGAGCATCAAAGGCATTGCGCGTGAAGTGTCCGCATTGACGGGTTGCGCGTTCAAGCAGCCTGCAATCCATCCCGTGTCAATCACGGGTAGCCGCAAACAGCCCGTGCAGATTGATGCGCCTGCCGATTGCGGCCGCTTTATCAGCCGCGTGATTGAAAACGTGAACGCGCGCGCCGCCACGCCGGATTGGATGAAGCAGCGTTTGGAGCGCAGCGGCATCCGCAGTATTTCCGCGCTGGTGGACATTGGCAATTATGTGATGTTGGAAATCGGTCAGCCGATGCATGTTTTTGATGCCGACAAACTTTCAGGCAGCCTGCACATCCGCCGTGCGTGTGAAGGTGAAACGCTGGAATGCCTGAACGAGAAAACCGTGTCTCTGTCTGAAAACACGCTGGTAGTGGCCGATGAAAAAGGCGCGTTGAGCTTGGCGGGTCTGATGGGCGGCACGGCAAGCGCGGTTTCAGACGACACACAAAATATCGTGCTGGAAGCGGCTTGGTTTGCGCCTGAAATCATCGCCGGCAAATCGCGCCAGTACGGTTTTGGCTCGGATTCGTCGTTCCGCTTTGAGCGCGGCGTGGATTACCGTTTGCAGGCTGACGCCATCGAACGCGCTACCGAATTGGTTTTGCAAATCTGCGGTGGTGCGGCGGGCGAAATGGTGGAAGCGTTGGGCGAATTGCCTGAAACCAAGCAGGTCGAATTGCGTTTGGGTCGTCTGAAAACCGTGTTGGGCGTGGACATTTCCGCCGAACAGGTGGAAACCATTTTGCAGCACTTGGGCTTGCAGCCTGAAAAAACGGCGGAAGGCTTCCGCGTTACCGCGCCAAGCTTCCGTTTCGACATCGAAATCGAAGCTGATTTGATTGAAGAAATCGGCCGCGTGTACGGCTATGAAAACATCCCCGATGATTACACGTCAGGCCGTCTGAAAATGCTGGCGCTGCCCGAAACACGTCGTCCGCGTTTTGCCGTTTATAACGAAATGGCGGCACGCGGCTACCGCGAAGTGGTCAGCTACGCCTTTGTCGATGAACAGTGGGAACACGATTTTGCCGCCAACGCCGACCCCATCCGCCTGCAAAACCCGCTGGCGGCGCAATATGCCGTGATGCGTTCCACGCTCATCGGCGGTTTGGTGGAAATTCTGCAAAACAACCTGAACCGCAAGCAAAACCGCGTGCGCGTGTTTGAAATCGCCCGCGTGTTCAGCAAAGGTTCAGACGGCCAGTTTGTACAAAACGAACGCATCGGCGGCCTGTGGTACGGCGCGGCGATGCCCGAGCAATGGGGCGAGAAAACGCGCAACGCGGATTTTTACGACATCAAGGCGGATGTGGAAAATCTGTTGAAAAACAAAGCGGTTGAGTTCGTTAAAACCGAACATCCCGCCCTGCATCCCGGCCGCGCCGCCAATATCGTTTCAGACGGCCAAGTCATCGGCTTTGTCGGCGAATTGCATCCGAAGTGGCTGCAAAAATACGACTTGCCGCAAGCACCGCTAGTATTTGAAATCGACATGGCAGCGGTGTTGGAGCGCGAAAAAACGCGTTATCAGACAGTATCGAAATTTCAGCCGGTGCGCAGGGATTTGGCGTTTGTGATGCCTGAAACCATGACCCATGATGATTTGTTGGCCGCTTTGAAAGGCGCGGCAAACAAGTTGGTACAGGAAATCAGCGTGTTTGACGTGTATCGCGGCACGGGCCTGCCTGAAGGGATGAAGAGCATGGCGGTCAAAGTGATTTTGCAGGATATGGAAAACACGCTGACGGATGAAACAGTCGAGCCGGTTATCGGAAAACTGATTGACGCGGCAACTGCTGCGGGAGCGCAACTTCGCAGCTAAAAAATAAATATTCGCTTGAATTTTAAATAGAAATTGGTAATAATCTGCACCTGTTACAACAGAAGGTAATAATATGACATTAACTAAAGCCGAATTGGCCGATATTTTGGTAGATAAAGTCAGCAATGTAACCAAAAACGATGCCAAAGAAATCGTCGAACTCTTTTTTGAAGAAATCCGTAGCACTTTGGCACGCGGCGAAGAAATCAAAATTTCCGGTTTCGGTAATTTTCAGTTGCGCGACAAACCGCAGCGTCCCGGCCGTAATCCGAAAACCGGCGAAGAAGTACCGATTACCGCCCGCCGCGTAGTAACTTTCCATGCCAGCCAAAAACTCAAAGGCATGGTGGAGCATTACTATGACAAACAACGCTAATCCCGTTATTCCTGCAAAACGTTATTTCTCGCTGGACGAAATGTGCGAATTGGTGCAAATCAGCCCGTCACAATTTGCCCAGTGGCAACATGAGAACGGTATCGTTGTCGGTTACGGCGGCGATCGTTACACCCGTTCCGATGTGGTGAAGCTTTTGAAGCTGAAAGATACCTTTGCGCCTTATGTCGACCGCTTCAGTCGTGATTCTTTGGATGCAAACGGTCATCCTGCTGCAAAGGCAGAAGAGGTTAGGGATAGCCTGAATCAAATCTTGGCAGATTTGGAAGCGCATTCATAATCGCCATTTCGTATTTCTGCGAAAAATAAAAAAAACCGACCTTTGAGAGGTTGGTTTTTTTATTGATGATGAAAAGATTAACAATACACTTTTATGCCAATTTGTCAGCCGAAGAAAACGCAAGTGATACGAAGCCGGTCGCGGCTTCAGGAAATTGTTTTTCCAGAGTTTATACTCGATATATAGTGGATTAACTTTAAATCAGGACAAGGCGACGAAGCCGCAGACAGTACAGATAGAGACCTTTGCAAAATTCCTTTTCCCCCAACAGCCAAAACCCAAACACAGGTTTTCGGCTGTTTCCGCCCCAATCACTCCCGATTCTACCCAAATGCCCCCTTAATCCTCCCCGGACGCCTCATAATCAGGCATCCAGGCCACCTTTTAGGCAGCAACAGGCACACTTAGCCTGTTGGCCGCTTTCAACAGGTTCAAACACATCGCTTTCAGATGACTTTGCGCACTCACTTTAATCAGTCCGAAATAGGCTGCCCGGGCGTAGCGGAATTTACGGTGCAGCGTCCCAAAGCTCTGTTCGACCACATAACGGGTCTTCGACAAATATCGGTTACGTTTAGTTTGCACTTCCGTCAGCGGACGGTTGCGGTGGGCTTTGCGCATAATGCCGTCCAGCAACTGATGCTCTTTCAGATGTTGCCGGTTTTCCTTACTGTCATAGCCTTTATCGGCATAGACGGTCGTACCTTTGGCTATACCTTCCAGCAAAGGCGACAGGTGGTTGCACTCATGGGTATTGGCGGGGGTAATGTGCAGTTTCTCGATATAGCCTTCCTCATCGGTACGGGTATGTTGTTTGTAACCGAGTTTGTAGAGGCCGTTTTTCTTTGTCCAGCGGGCATCTTTATCCTTACTCGGTGTGGTTTGGCCGCTGACTTGTCCTTCTTCATCGACTTCTATGGCCTGACGCTGTTTGCTGCCGGCGGTCTGAATAATGGTGGCATCAATGACGGCGGCGGATGCTTTCTCTACTTTTAGGTTTTTTTCGGTCAATTGTCGGTTAATCAATTCCAGCAGTTCGGACAGGGTGTCGTCTTGCGCCAGCCAGTTGCGGTAGCGGCATAAGATGCTGTAATCGGAGATGCTCAGTTCGTCAAAACGGCAAAACAGGTTGAAATCGATGCGGGTGATGAGGCTGTGTTCGAGTTCGGGATCGGAGAGGCTGTGCCATTGTCCGAGCAGGACGGCTTTGAACATGGACAACAGGGGATAGGCGGGACGGCCGCGGTGGTCTCGGAGGTAACGGGTTCTTTGACGGTTCAGATACTGTTCGATCGGTTGCCAATCAATCACCTGATCCAACTTCAATAATGGGAAGCGGTCGATGTGTTTGGCAATCATGGCTTGTGCGGTTTGCTGGAAGAAGGTGCTCATGGAAAATCCCCTAAATGTCTTGATGGGAATTTAGGGGATTTTGGGGAATTTTGCAAAGGTCTCAGATAGTACGGAACCGATTCACTTGGTGCTTCAGCACCTTAGAGAATTGTTCTCTTTGAGCTAAGGCGAGGCAACGTCGTACTGGTTTAAAGTTAATCCACTATATTATCTTCCGTTTTTTCTGTTGCATGAACAATCGAACGGGACGACTGCCATTAGTAAAAAGGTCGTCTGAAAACTTTCAGACGACCTTTGAGAAAGTTAGGTGTCCAATTCAAACTACGCATGTTATGTAAATAACACAGTGCTTTCTTGAAATATGAACAATCCTTTCTTAGGGGAAAGCTGTCTAAACTAAACCTTCAGGTAACCTTAACTCATTCTTTGACTTTTATCTGATAAAATTCTTTCTGGTTCATACTTTCAAACCAGCCTACTGCTCCTCTTACATAATAAGATATTTCAATCTTAATATCCTGCTTAGTTATTGGAGTTCCAGAAATATTCAATTTGTTATACCACATATTGGTAGGTGTTACAGTCAACCCCGAATTCGGAGGATCCATTTCCACATTGAAATGATTGGGATAAGCGCAGCATATTTGGTTCTTAATTCTATGAAATATGGCTTATTTAATTCTGCATCCGGTAATGCCTGAACTTTATGTTTGCCGGCAAAACAACCGGATAATGCTATTACAGTCGAAAAGATAAATACTTTCCTTATCATACTTAAAATAAGCTCCATAATTTACTGATATTTCACAAAGTTCTAAAATTAATTGCTCCAAAGCTGGCTTTTAGAAATTTTTCAGACGACCTTTTTGAAAGTTAGATTTTCAATTCACGTTTATTTTCTCTAAGTAAACAGATTTTAAATTTACTATTTCTTTTAACTTGTTGTATTGGTTAATTATCCTGCCCATTCGCGGCCTACCAACGGACTTTCCCATGCTATCCAGTGAGCCTTAAAGTTTGGTGTCGTTGCCCCAGCAAAATATTTGGCGAACTTATCAGTTGCACGACACGCTAGCCTTGTATCGCGTATTTGTTGATTTCAGCCAATTTTTTCAGAGTGTTGCTACAAAGATAGGGGGAGATTATCTTGTTGAAGTTACGTTTTCAGACGACCTCCTGAGACTAAACTCAATCCGCTACATCGATACACAAATATTTCAATTCCAAATATTCGTCCGCACCGTATTTGCTGCCTTCGCGTCCCAGCCCGCTGCGTTTCACGCCGCCGAACGGTGCCGCTTCATTGCTGATTAAGCCGGTATTGATGCCGACCATGCCGTATTCCAAGGCTTCGCCGACGCGCCATTGGCGGGCGGTATTGGAAGTGAAGAGGTAGGCCGCCAAACCGTATTCCGTATCGTTGGCGGCCGCGATGACTTCGGCTTCGGTTTCAAAGCAGAACACGGGACACAACGGCCCGAAGGTTTCTTCGCGCGCCACCGCCATTTGTGCCGTTACGCCGCTTAAGACGGTCGGTTCGAAAAACGTTCCGCCCAACGCGCTGCGTTTGCCGCCGGTCAGGCAGACCGCGCCTTTTGAGAGCGCGTCGGCGATGTGCTGCTCGACTTTCTCCACCGCTTTTTCCTCAATCAGCGGCCCTTGGTTGACGCCTTCATCCAAGCCGTTGCCCAATTTGAGCGCGGCTACTTTTTCACTTAATTTGCGGCAAAATTCGTCGTAAATGCCGGATTGAGCGTAAACACGGTTGGTGCAGACGCAGGTCTGGCCGCTGTTGCGGAACTTGCTGGCGAGCGCGCCTTCGACGGCTTTGTCCAACTCGGCATCGTCAAACACGATAAACGGCGCGTTGCCGCCCAGTTCCAAACTGAGTTTTTTAATGTCTGCCGCGCTGTCGGCAAAAATTTTCGCGCCGACTTCGGTCGAGCCGGTGAAGCTGATTTTGCGTACGGTTGGGTTCGTGGCAAATTCATGGCTGATTTCCGAAGCACGGCCGCTGACGACGGGGAGCAAATCCTGCGGCACGCCTGCTTCGTAAGCCAATAGCGCCAGCGCATACGCGCTCAGGGGCGTGAGCGACGCAGGTTTGACTATCATCGCGCAGCCAACCGCCAAAGCAGGCGCAGCCTTGCGCGCAATCATCGCGGACGGAAAGTTCCACGGCGTAATCGCGGCGGTAACGCCGACGGGCTGTTTCAACACGACCAGTTTTTGCGACGCTTTCACGCTCGTCAGCACATCGCCGTCAATCCGCCGCGCCTCTTCGGCAAACCAGCGCACAAACGAAGCCGCATAATCAATCTCGCCGCGCGCCTCGGTCAGGCTTTTGCCCTGTTCCATCGTCATGATGCGCGCCAGTTCTTCTTTGTTTTCCTTGATCAAAAAATACCAACGCCACAACACATCGGCGCGTTCCAACGCGGTTTTTGCCGCCCATAATTTTTGTGCAGCCTCCGCCTTTTGAATCAGTAGTTTGAGGTCGTCTGAACGAGTCGTGCGGACAAACGCCAAAGTCTCGCCCGTTGCCGGATTATCGACTTTGATACTGTCTGGAATCGGAAGAAAAGAAATATCGGGATGGTTTAACAATGATGCAAAAGAATTCATGCCTGCCCTCGTGTGTATAGATGATGGATGGAAGTCATTATTCTCTTCATAGGATAAAAGCGCAAACTGCTTGAGCAATTTGAGCCACATGAGAAGAGGAACCCAAAGTAGGTAGCTAAAAAGGTCGTCTGAAAATGTCTTATGGGCTTGGTTAGGACTTTTCGTTTGAATGGTAAGAAAGTGTTTTGACCGGCTGATAAGACATATTCAGGCAATTTTTATTTTTGAATTTCTTGTTTGCCTATATGGGTTATATAAAAATGGAATATTTTTATGTTAAACAACGGAATAGGTTTTTAAATCATTTTAACTATTGAATGCGGATATATCTGGCAAATGTTTGCATGCGCTTAAAAACTTGTTAAAATCTCAAAAAATTATACAAATAATAATCAAAATCATTATATTTATATTCCAATCTGACTTGCGGCAAAACCTTTCCGAAGTTGTCTGAACATTTTCAGACGACGCTGTCTGACATTCCGCCACACAAGGAATCCGTTATGAAGCCAGTCAAAGTCAACACCCTTGCCGCCTGCATCACCGCCATCGGTTTCTCTCCCATCATTTATGCTGCCGATAATACGCCGACCGTCATTCTCGATCCCGTTACCGTCAAAGGCACACGCAATAAAGATGAAATCGGTAAAAGCCGAGTTTATACCCGCGAAATCGTCAACCTCTACAAAGGCAAGGAGGATGTCGAAACCTTCAAAGGCAACACCGTGTCCGACCTCTTCAGCGGCCTGCCCGGTGTCTACAGCGGCGAGGCGCGCAACAGCGGCGCGCTCGACCCCAATATCCGCGGCGTGCAGGGGCAGGGGCGCATCCCCGTTACCATCGACGGCACCGAGCAGGCGATTACCGTCTGGCGCGGCATGTTTGGCGCAAACAACCGCAACTATGTCGATCCCAATATCATCAGCAGCGTGTATGTGGAAAAAGGCCCGTCGTTCAACCGCGAAGTCAAAAGCGGTATCGGCGGTTCGGTGGCGCTGAAAACCCTCGAAGCCGACGACATCGTGTCCAAAGGTCAGAAATACGGCGTGGAAATCAAGGCAGAGGCTAGCAACAATTCCATCAAGCCGCGCAAAGCCACCTATGCCGAAAACGTGGACTACCGTACCTTGGAAAATCCTTTAAATGTAATGGGCGGATACTGGCGGTTTTATGCCGACGATTCCGACAGATTAACCCCGCGCTTCGGCGGCAAGCATAAATTTTCGGAAGACAAGGCCTACCGCATCGCCGCCGCGACCAAACAAGATAATTTCGATGCCTTGGTTGCCTATGCCTACCGCAACAAGGGCAATTACTTTTCAGGCAAAAAAGGCGCGCACCGTTACGGTTATTATTCTGCCGACAATGCCGAGAACCTCCGCAGACTGAACGAACGGGGAATAAAGGAACTCAGCCCCGAAGCCCCCATTATCGGCCTCTTCTATACGCCGGGGGGCGAAGTAGCCAATACTTCGCTGGAAACCGAATCCTGGCTGGGCAAAACCACCTTCCGCCTGCCGAACAACCAAAGCATCAAACTCGGCCTGCGCCACACGCACTCCACCTTCGGCGAGGTCATGCCCTCGCGTATCCTCAGCGGTGGCGGTTTACAAGGTGAAAACGTCAATTCTCGAAATAAAATCGCCGAATGGCCGCAGGCGTGGGTCAAGCAGCGTGCCTACAATATCGACTATTCGTGGAAGCCCGAAGGCAGCCGCTGGATTGATTTGAACGCCTCGCTGTGGACTACCCGCACCCGCTCCAAAACCAATTCCTCCGGCGGCGTTCCCGGCGATATTGCTTGGACCGACGTGGGATGGAATGCGGCCGCCGACGACTGGATTCAAGGCCTTCGCAAAAGGCCCGGTTTGGACGAAGGCCTGCCGAATACCGACGGCCGCTTCAATACCCGCCAGGCGCAGGCGCTCTACGCCACCAACAACCGCAACGGCTTCAATTTCTCCAACCGTATGAAGCTGCGCGACAATCTTGAGCTGACCGTATTGGGCGACTTTCAGAACGAAAAACTGGCAACGCATAACGAATTTGCCGATTTATATGGCAACCGCTACAAAAAGGAATTTGATCAAAACTTGATCTATCCCAGTTCATTTCTTGATACTATCACCTACCCGCGCAACGGCAGGCGGCGCGAATACAACCTCGGCTTCAATTTCCGCTTCGAACCGCGCCCGTGGCTGACGCTGACCGCAGGCGCGCGCTATACCAACTTCTCCCTGCAAGACGACAGTGTCAAAAAATTCTTAGACAACGGCGGTGAATTGGAAGCCCACAGGGGGCTTCGATATAGAGCCGAAGTTGTAGCAACGAAAAAGGATTACGAAGCCTACCAAAAAGCCAATGCCTGCATCATGTCGCCTACGTGCGAACCGACACAAGACATGTTGGATGCATCTGCTAAAATTAATCCCGTAGGAGCTGACGGTATACTACCAGTGTATATTAATCAAGCGCGTTTCGATTGGGCTAAAGACCAATACGGCAAACTGAATATGGCCGACCATCCGGTATTGAATAATCCCAAAGTGCTGACCCGTGTCGAGAACCCCGCCTATAATCCGGCTGATCCCAGTAGCCCGCGTTTTGTAAATAAATTCCAGAGCTTTAGGGCCGAGGGTTCAGGCGAACTTGCAGGCGACGTTACTTACAGAACCCCGCTGACCTCGGCGCAGAAGCAGCAGGCGCTGAAGCAGAAAGGCAGCGGCTGGGCACCCGCCGCCTCGGTAACCTTCAATCTGACCGACTATGCCCGCGCCTACCTGCGCTATACCCAAACCCTGCGTTTTCCCAGCATTTTCGAGGGCACCGTAGGTGTTCCCATCAGCCCGCAGCTCAACACCACCTCGGTAAACCGCTATGGCTACCAATGGAAACCCGAACGCGGCAAAAATTTCGAGGTCGGCTATATCCACGACCTGACCGGAATGTTCCCGAAAATGCGCAAGGCCGATTTCCGCATCAACTATTTCCGCAACACCACCAAAAACATCATCGACCGCAACGACCAGCTTGAATTCGAACAATTCGACAAGCAGATACGTTCTGGCGCGGAATTGTCCGCCCGCTTCGATACCGGCAAGGTGTACGGCAGCCTCGGCGTCATCCGCACCATCCGCAACGACGTCTGCGACGAAGGTGCCGCATTCACTGATCAATTACAGTCAGCCGTACTGAGATTGCATGTTCAAAGCAGCGGTAGCAAACCGCTGCTGCGCGCGCCGACCTGTTTCCCAGGCGGAGTGAAAATCGATGGTTACCTGTCATCTATGATGCAGCCGCGCTGGTCGGTCGATGCCGAGTTGGGCGCACGTTTCCTGAAAAACAAACTGGATGTCGGCACCCGCTTCCACTGGCACAGCGACGTCTATAAAACCCGTGTAGACTCATGGCGCGGCTTCGAGCGGGCGGTTAACGACCACTACGCCACCGCTGTGGACGAAGTCAAAGGTTATACTGACGGCATAGAAGATATGCGTTGGACCCCCACGGCCGTCGTCGATGCCTATCTGCGCTACCGCATCAACAAAAACATCACCGCTGAGTTGGTGGGCACCAACCTGACCAACCGCTACTATATGGACCCGTTCAGCCGCTCCTTCATGCCCGCACCGGGCAGGACGATCAGGATAGGGATTACGGGCAAATTTTGACCTATCGTCAGGCCGTCTGAAAAATACCGCCGCGCCAAAGCAGCCGGAAGATTTTCAGACGGTCTCTTCCTTTTCAGACGGCCTTCTCCGCCTTTTCAAACCCATCCATTACTCCCTTTGACAAAACCGCCCTTCCCACTACCCCGCCATTTCCGCACAACGGCAATCCGAACCTGTCATCACCTCGACAACAAATCCGCGCCATCTCCACGCAGACGGGAATGGGGGAAACAAAGCAGATTTATCCGTGCTGGCATTAGATATTTATGTAACCGCTACAACAATTATTTCTTTAGTTATATTTGATTAACGCAAAAGTTAATAGATAAAATATATTTAACAAAGAAGATAATTAAAATTATTTTTATTTGCATTAGTTGTAATCAGGCGTATAGTTCATATTACCTTCTGAATGCATTAAAGACCGCTTATCCGAATCCGGTCCGATTGAAACGGCCTTTTGTAAATCTTCGGAAGGTATTTGTAAACACCACATTTAGGAGATTTAATCATGACACACGCTAAACTTCTGATGGCCTTGGCCGCCGTGTTTGCCGCATCTTCTGCCCAAGCTCAAATCCGCACTTTTACTTCTGGTACGCAGATAGGGGCAACGGTTACAAACAACGGACTTCCCCGTCATATCGAATTGGGAATAGAAGGAGAAGGCAATTACAGAGGCAAGGCTGCTATCAATGTTGTTGACCCCAGTCTAGCAGCCCTATCCAAACAGAAAAAGGTAGCTAATAACAATCCCACTCCGTTCGCCAAAGTAGATTCTATCGGAACAAGACCATTTATCCGCCACTTGGCCAACGGCATTGTTAATAAGGACAGAAACGGCGTTATCGTTGCCCGCATGTACCGTATGAGTGGTTCTACTTGGGACGCGCTTTACAACAACAAAATATGGAAAATGCCCAACCACTCCCATTTGGGCCGTATGACTTACAGTAAAGTCGGCAATCTGGATGTGTATTTCGGCGAATGGGCGGATGTGAAAGCGGGAGCAGGTGCGGGTACTGTCGGTACCAATACTTCCGTGTTCTACAACGGCACGGGTAAAACTACCAGAATGCCGACCAGCGGCAAGGCTACCTATGCCGTCAAAGGTATCAACAATTACGTCAACCAGAACTCGCCCATCATGACCGGCACGCTGACCGCCGATTTCGGTGCCAAGAAATTGAACGGTACGATTACCAAAACAGGTTTGAGTGTTGCAATCGACAATGCCGTTATCAATACCGCCCAGGCTTCGTTTAGCGGCGCCGCCAAAGCCAACAGTAGCATCAACGGCAGAACCCAAGGCCATTTCTACGGCAACAATGCCGCCGCGCTGGCAGGGGTAGCCGATTTTAATAATCCTAAACTCAATACTGCCTTCGGCGGCACCAGACGCTAAAGCAGGCTGATTGGAAAACGATAATTATCCGTCGAGCGGAAGCCCCGCTTTCGCCCGATTCGGTTTCAGACGACCTTTAAACGAATTTTCAAAAAATATTCAGCTACATTAAAGAGGTTGATTATGAAACACACCGAACTTCTGATAATAGCGGTGGCTGTGTTTGCCGCTACCGCCGCGCAGGCACAGCCCCATTTTTTTGTATCCGGCACTCAAGCGGGCGCAACGGTTACGGACGGCAGGCAGCCGCGCTATATCAGGCTCGGAACCGAATCGTCAGGCTGGTACGGAAACAGGGCCTCCGTTCATATTACTTATTCCAATCTACTGACTTATAAAGGGAAAAGGCTGTACCACACCCATAAAAATTCGACTTCGTTCGCCCGCTTCGACGAAATCGGCAGATTACCGCTTACCCGCCGGTTATTCGACGGTATCGTCAACCGTGATGATAACGGCGTAACCGTTACCCGCCTTTACCGTATGTACAGCCCGATTTACAGATATGTCCCCGGCGGGGTACCCAACGATTATTCCAACCTGGGCCGCATGTCTTTTGCCAGGGTCGGCAACGCGGATGTGTATTTCGGCGATTGGGCGGACGTGCAGCCGGGTGCGGCGGCGGGAACTGCCGGAACCAATTATTCCGTGTTCTACAACGGTACGGGCAAAACCACGAAAATGCCGACCGGCGGCACCGCCGTTTACTCGGTCAAAGGTATTAATCATCATGTTGATGCCAATACCCCCCTGCTGACCGGCGATTTAAAGGCGGACTTCGCTAAAAAAAGGCTGAACGGCACGATTAAACGCCCCGGCCTGAGCGTTACCGTCGATAATGCCGTTATCAACACCGCGAACGCTTCGTTCGGCGGCAGGGCTACGGCCAACGATGTAAGCGGTACGACCCGTGGCAATTTCTACGGCAACGATGCCGCCGCACTGGCCGGTGTCGCCGAGTTCGCCCGAAATCCGAATCTCAATACTGCTTTCGGCGGTACGAAAAAATAATAATTGAAAACCCGAATGTCTGCCGGCCCGCTTCAGAGGCCGTCTGAAAACCCAATCCTACCACGCCAAAAGGAAAGTAATCTAAATGAAACGCCTGCTCATCCTGCCCGTTTTTCTGAGCCTGCTGCCCCACGCGTTTGCCGACGACAGGGAAGACCGCTTCATGCAGCTCAAACAGGGAACGGAACTCCGCCGCGCGCAGCAGGAAAGGAACGAAGCGGACAATACGGCGATTGAGTTCGGCGCGGGAGAAGTGCAGGACGGCGAAGATTTGGCGTTGTCGCTGATGAAGGCGGTCAACGCGCAAAACGAAGAGGAAACGGCGCGGCTGTTGGACATTTACCGCCGTCAGGATGATTCCGACCCCGATATAGTGCTGTTTGCCGAGGCCAATCAGGCGGTGTTCCGCGACGATTTGAAGGCCGCGCTGGCGAAATACCGCGAGCTTTACCGTAAAAATCCCGAATTTCTGCGCGGCCGCCTGGATTTGGCGCGGCTGCTGTTTATAGACAAACAAAACAAAGAATCGGCGGCATTGTTCGACGGCATCGATATTCCTGAAGTGCCCGCCGTCAATGAGAAAATCAAAGTGTTTGCCGACGCTTTGAAGAAACGCGATGCGTGGAGCGGTTCGGTTTCGTTCGGCGCGGGTTACGACACCAACTTAAACCAATCGTCGGGCGCGACGGTTGTCCGCAATCAGACAAGCTGCGGTTTCGATTCGAACGGGCAACCGATTCTGGACGGCGACGGAATGCTGTCCTGCCGCAACGAACGGCTTGACGCCTACGCGCCCGATGCGTTGAAAAACCGGATGTGGGTATATGAAGCCAACTTAAGCAGACGCATTTCGCTCAACGGCCACCACGGCCTGCAACTGGGCGGCTACGCATGGGGCCGGCTCTATCCCGGCAACAAGGAATACGGCGAACACAATATCAACGTCAGCCCCGCTTACAGTTTTCAGAGCAAAGACCATTCCTTCAGTATCGGCCCGCAGGTGCAATACGAATGGTCGGGCGGCAAACTGCGCGACAGCAGCGCCGGCATCAGCACGGCATACAGCCGCACCTTTTCCGACCAAGCCTCGCTGGGCGTGCAGCTTGATCACAAATACGACCGCTACCGCGGCGAATTAAAACATTTCAACGGCCCGCAGACGCTTCTGTTCACCACCGCCATCTACGCCCTGCCGAAAGACTGGCTGGTATTCGGCGGCTACGACTACCTGCGCAAAAACAGCCGCGAAAAAGTGGATTCCTACCGCCGGCACGGCCTGCGCGCGGGTGTCAACAAACGTTTCGAATCCGGCATCGACGCCACCTTTCAGGCAATCTGGCGTAAAACAGCATATCAGGACTACCATGCCTGGCTGGAAACCCGCCGCCATGATTCCGAACGCACCTATCAGTTGGACATCAAATTTGACCGTCCGTCCTTCCGCGGCATCACGCCCGTTTTCAGCATCAAACACACCGACAACAAAAGCTCGTCCTGGCTGAACCGCTACAAACGCAACGAATTTACCGTCAAAGCAGAATACAAGTTTTAAGCACTCGAGGTCGTCTGAAAACGAATTTTCAGACGACCTCGAGGGTTTCTGTTGCATAAGCTGTCAGCTAAGGAGTCGGTTTTGTAAGAGTGCTATTTTTATCCTGAATACACGTTATAATACGAACCTTGTTTTCAAACCGATTCGAGATTCCGTTTTCAGACGACCTTTAAGATAAAAGGTCGTCTGAAAACGTTTGTCCCGCCCATACGCATCCGCCGAACTATGATTCCATCCGATTTCATTGACGAGCTTCTGGCCAAAGTCGATATTGTCGATATTATCGACGAGCAGGTCCCGCTGAAGAAGGGCGGGGCGAACTATATGGCTTGTTGTCCGTTCCACAAGGAAAAGACGCCGTCGTTTTCGGTCAGTCCGACCAAGCAGTTTTATCATTGTTTCAGTTGTGGGGCGCATGGTTCGGCGATTGGTTTTGTGATGGAACATCAGGGGCTGTCGTTTCCGGAGGCGGTGCAGTTTCTGGCTGACCGCGTGGGCATGGCTGTGCCTAAAGTGCGCGGGCAGAACGACAATCCTGAAGTCCGTGCCGAACGTAAGAAAAAACAGCAGACGCTGGAGGAAACGACGGCTGCGGCGGCTGATTTTTATGCGCAACAGTTGAAATTTAATCCGGCGGCGAAGGCTTATTTGGATAAACGCGGTTTGAGTGCGGAAGTCATCGCGCATTATGGTTTGGGCTACGCGCCCGACGGCTGGCAGCCTTTGGCGCAAGTGTTCCAACCGTACCCGAATACTGCGTTGGTGGATACGGGGATGGTGATTGACAATGAGGGGCGGCATTACGACCGCTTCCGTCATCGGATTATGTTCCCCATCCGCAATCCGCGCGGGCAGGTCATCGGTTTCGGCGGCAGGGTGTTGGACGACTCGAAGCCGAAATATTTGAATTCGCCTGATACACCTTTGTTTGATAAGGGGAAAAACCTTTACGGATTATATGAAGGTCGTGCTGCGGTCAAGGAAGCAGGGCGGATTTTGGTGGTCGAAGGCTATATGGACGTGGTCGCGCTGGCGCAGTTCGGCGTGGGCTACGGCGTGGCGGCTTTGGGTACGGCGACGACGGCGGAACACGTCAAAATCCTGATGCGTCAGGCGGACAGTATTTATTTCTGTTTCGACGGCGACAGCGCGGGACGGAAAGCGGCTTGGCGCGCGTTGGAAAATGCGTTGCCGCAGTTGAAAGACGACAAATCGCTGCATTTTTTGTTCTTACCCGAAGAACATGACCCCGACAGCTACATCCGCGCCTACGGCAAAGCGCAATTTGAAGATGCGCTGTTGAATCAAAGCAAGCCTTTGTCGGAATATTTTTGGGAGCATCTTTCAGACGACCTCAATCTCAATACGCAGGAAGGTAAGGCAGAATTGGTGAAAACCAGTTCGCCGCTTTTGGCGCAGATTACCGCGCCGGCATTGGCGTATCTATTGAAACAACGGCTTAGCGAGCTGGTCGGCATCGATCCCGACAATCTCGCCCAACTGCTGGGGCAGGAAGCGCCCAAACGGCACGTCAAACAAAAAAGCTACAAACTGCCTCCGATTTCCGTCAAACAGCCGGTCATGCTGACGCTGGTGCAACGGCAAATCCGCAGCCTCTTGATAAATCCGGATTGGGCTGCATATATAGACCTGCCCGATTATTTGGCATTGGACGGCGATTTCGCCTGCCTTGCCAATCTTGCCGAAACCATTAAAAGCCATGCCGCCGTACCTGCTACCGCGCAGGTTTTAGAGTATATGCGCGGTTCTCCTTACGAAGAAACCGTGAACCAAATCTTCCAATCGACACTCTATTCTGAAGAAATGGAAGGCGGAGGCGAAGAAGACCGCGAGAACTTCCAAATCGGCATGAAGAAACTCCTTAACGAGTTAAAATACCAACAAATCGAAACCCTCAAGCAGAAAAGCCTGCAATCGGGTTTGAATGAAAATGAAAAAAAACTCTTGCTGTCGCTTTTGACCGCAAAGCAAAATTGAACGAACGGCAATCCCAGCCGAATCCAGCAACCTTCAGGCCGTCAGAAAAGCATTGTCCCAAGCTGCGAACATGATGATCCCGCAGAACACCCGTTCCAAAGAGCTTTCAGACGACCTCAGCGTTACAACCCGGCAGATTGAATTTAAATCGGTTGTAACTCTGTTCCGCCTTCAGGTGCATCATGCAAACCGTCGGCACACCATCAGATCAAGAAAGTAATCCATGTCTAAAGACCAAAATCACGAAGACTATCAAGAACAGGACGACAACCGTCCGCTGACCCTCGAAGAGCAGCGCGCCCGCCTGCGCCAGCTCATCATCATGGGTAAGGAACGCGGCTACATCACTTATTCCGAAATCAACGACGCCTTGCCCGACGATATGTCAGATGCGGATCAAATCGACAACATCGTCAGCATGATTTCCGGCTTGGGTATCCAAGTGACCGAGCAGGCGCCTGACGCGGAAGACATTTTGTTGAGCGACAACGCCGCCGCCGTCACCGACGACGATGCCGTTGCCGAAGCCGAAGCCGCCTTGTCCAGCGCGGACTCCGAATTCGGCAGAACCACCGACCCCGTACGTATGTATATGCGCGAAATGGGGCAGGTTGACCTGCTGACCCGCGAAGACGAAATCATCATTGCCAAAAAAATCGAAAACGCCCTGAAAAACATGGTGCAGGCAATTTCCGCCTGTCCGGGCTCCATTGCCGAAATCCTTGAGCTGATCGAGCAAATCCGCAAGGATGAAATCCGCGTGGACGAAGTGGTCGAAGCCATCATCGACCCGAACGAAGTGTTGCTCAACGAATTGGGCTTGGGACACTTGGAAAGCGCGTCAAACGACGACGATTCCGGCAGCAGTGAAGAAGATGAAGCGGATGAAGACGACGATGACGACGATTCCGGCAGCGACTCCGAAGCCATGTCCGCTGCCCATCTTGCCGAATTGAAGCAAAAAGTGCTGGAACACTTCGCCTTCATCGAAAGCGAATACGGCAAGATGATCAAAAAGCTGGAAAAACACGACAGCCGCCACCCCGATTATCTGGCACACCGCGACGCCATCGCCAACAAGCTCTTGGAAGTCCGCTTTGCCACCCGCCAAATCGAAAGCCTCAGCGGCAACCTGCGCAGCCGTGTCGAAAACATCCGCAAGCTCGAACGCGAAATCCGCGACATCTGCCTTGACCGCGTCCATATGGAACGCGACTACTTCATCCAAAACTTCCTGCCCGAAATCACCAACCTGAAATGGGTGGAAGAAGAAGTCGCCAAAGGCAGGGTCTGGAGCGACGCGCTCGACCGCTTCCGCCACGCCATCCTCGAAAAACAAACCGAGTTGGCGAACATGGAAAAAGAAACCCGCATTTCCATCGAAGAGCTGAAAGACATCAACAAAAACATGGTGTCGAGCGAAAAAGAAACCGCAGCCGCCAAGCAGGAAATGATTCAGGCAAACTTGCGCCTGGTGATTTCCATCGCCAAAAAATACACCAACCGAGGTTTGCAGTTCCTTGATTTGATTCAAGAAGGCAACATCGGCTTGATGAAGGCGGTCGACAAGTTCGAATACCGCCGCGGCTACAAATTCTCCACCTACGCAACATGGTGGATCCGCCAAGCGATTACCCGCTCGATTGCCGACCAGGCGCGCACCATCCGTATTCCGGTGCACATGATTGAAACCATCAACAAGATGAACCGTATCTCCCGCCAGTATCTGCAAGAAACCGGCGAAGAGCCCGATTCCGCCAAACTTGCCGAGTTGATGGAAATGCCGGAAGACAAAATCCGCAAAATCATGAAAATCGCCAAAGAGCCGATTTCGATGGAAACCCCGATCGGCGACGACGACGATTCGCACTTGGGCGACTTCATCGAGGATGCCAACAACGTTGCCCCTGCAGACGCCGCGATGTACACCAGCCTGCACGAAGTCACCAAAGAAATCCTCGAAAGCCTGACCCCGCGCGAAGCCAAAGTCCTGCGTATGCGCTTCGGTATCGACATGAATACCGATCACACGCTCGAAGAAGTCGGCAAACAGTTTGACGTAACCCGCGAACGTATCCGTCAAATCGAAGCCAAAGCCCTGCGCAAACTGCGCCATCCGACCCGCAGCGACCGCCTCAGAAGCTTCCTCGACAGCGAAGACAGCAAACTGTAAAACAGCAAACCGCAGGTTTATCCCTGCGGTTTTTTATGGGTAAGGGGTCGTCTGAAACAGAAGTTGTACGTTTTCAGACGACCTGTTTTGCATTCATTGCACGGTTGGTTAAAACCCGTAGCGTGGGCTTTGCCCGCGGATAATAGAGAAAATTTCAGCAGCTTTTTTATTTATCATCTTCGTGGGCAAAGCCCACGCTACGACTTTATAACAGCAAACCGCAGGTTTTATACCTGCGGTTTTTTATGGGTAAAAGGTCGTCTGAAACAGGAATTGTACGTTTGAACTGCACCCCAAAAGTTGGACATCCCCTCCAACTCACAAGGTGCAGTTTTTTTTATGAGCAAATATACATTACACTTCAAATACCAAGCCGTACTCCACTACCTGCATATACGCAGCCAACAACGTACCGCAGACCACTACGGCATTTCCCGAACCCACCTGAGACGATGGATACGCGCCTATCAAGAAGGCGGTATCGGCGCACTCGAACATCCCCAATCCAAAACCATGCCCCAACACCGCAAAAACCCCTTCATCGCCGACAAACCCGACCAAGAAAAAACGCAGGCAGAGCTTATCGAAGAGTTGTGCTATATGCGCGCAGAGGTCGCCTACCTAAAGGAGTTAAAAGCCCTCAGCCAAAAACAGACCGAAAAGGACAAAGCCAAACCGTCCAAACACTGAGGGCGCAACACCCGCTCAAATACCTGCTGCACATCGCAAACCTGCCCAAAAGCAGCTTTTACTACCATCACCAAGACCGACCCGATCCCGAAGCAGCCGACAAAGCCCTCCTTGTCGAAACCTACCGGCGGCATAAAGGACGCTACGGACAAAGGCGCATTGCCGCAGCATTGGGTTGGAACCGCAAAAAAGTGGCGCGGTTGATGAAGCAGTTGGAACTGAAAGCCCTCATACGGGCGAAAAAAGCCTACCGCCATCCCGCCATGGGCGAGATATCGGAGCACCTCCTCAAACGCCTATTCAAAGCTGAAAAGCCCAACGAAAAATGGCTGACCGACGTTACCGAACTCAAAGGAAAGGACGGCAAACTGTACCTCTCGCCAATCTTGGACTTGTTCAACCGCGAGATCGTCGCCTACGCCATGAGCCGCAGAGCCGACAGCGAAATGGTGAAGGAAATGCTCGAAAAAGCCGCCCCCCGTCTGACTGCTAAAGGAACGATGCTGCATTCGGACCAAGGCGTGCTGTACCGTACGTCGGGATATAGGGAATTGCTTGCGGAGTATTCCATGGTTCAAAGCATGTCGCGAAAGGCGAACTGTTGGGACAATGCGCCGATGGAAAGCTTCTTTGCGGTGTTAAAGACGGAGTGTTTCTATAACGCAGGTGAATTGACGGTAGATGAATTGATGAAGCAGATAGATGACTATATGGATTACTACAACCGGGAGCGTTGCAGTTTGAAATTGAAAAAGCTGAGTCCTGTCGCATACAGAACCCAGCTTGCACAGAGCGCCTGAATAGGCTTTTATGAGTGTCCAAGATTTGGGGGCCAGTTCAGTTTTCAGACGACCTGTTTTGCATTCATTGCACTATGGTCGGTTAAAACCCATAGCGTGGGCTTTGTCCGCGGATAATAGAGAAAGTTTCAGCAGCTTTTTTTATTCATCATCTTCGTGGGCAAAGCCCACGCTACATCGCGTTATTTTTTCTAGACCGGCTGGCAACCAAAACATAGTTTGCAAAAAAAAGGTTGTCTGAAAACCGGTTTCCGTGTTTTCAGACGACCTTTCCTATATTTTCAATTCAAAATCAAACCATTCAGTCTTTCGCCGTGTTCATCAGCCGCAGGGCTTTGAGGCGGCCGATTTCTTTTTGGTATTCTGCCAAACCGACGAATGCGCCGCGATGATCGTAAACGCGGATGGGCTGGTTGGCGGAGATGTCCTCGATAAACTGCGGGTGCTGGCCGCATTTGAGCATGGTTACGGCACGGTCGTTCAGTTCGATTTTGGGGAAGTGCCGCACTAAAACGTCGCAGGGCAGGAGCAGGGCGTCGCGTTCGGTTTCGTTTAATTCTGCCAAGGCTTCGAGCGTGTGGCTTTCGCGGATGGTGAAACCGGCGGTTTCCGTACGGCGCAGGGCGGTCAGGTGGGCGAACGTGCCGATGTGTTTGGCGATGTCTTCGCTGAGGGTGCGGATGTAGGTGCCTTTGCTGCAACGTACGTCGATGACGGCTTTGGGCGCGTTAAACTCGGTGATGTCGATGGCGTAAATGGTGATGTCGCGCGGTTTGCGTTCGATGACGATGCCTTTACGGGCGTATTCGTACAGCGGTTTGCCTTCGTGTTTGAGGGCGGAAAACATCGGCGGCACTTGGCGGATGTTGCCTGTCAGGGCTTGGCAGGCCGTCTGAAATTCGGCTAAGGAAATATCGGCGCGGGCAGTGGCGATGATTTCGCCTTCGGCGTCGCCCGTGCTGCTGGCTTCGCCGAGTTTCAGGGTGGCGGTGTAGGCTTTGTCGGCATCCAGTAGGTATTGGGCGAACTTGGTCGCTTCGCCGAAGCAGACGGGCAAAAGTCCGGTTGCCAAAGGGTCGAGCACGCCGGTATGCCCCGCTTTCTCGGCGTTGTAGAGACGGCGGGCTTTTTGCAGGGCGGTGTTGCTGGAAAGTCCTTCGGGCTTGTCGAGCAGAAGGACGCCGTTGACGGGGCGTTTGGCGGGTTTGGCGGTCATGATGGTGGGGAAGGGTAAGTGGCGGGTGTTTGGGCGGGAAATGATTGCAAAAGGTCGTCTGAAAACAGGTTCGCGCTTTGACTGCGGCGTTTTCAGACGACCTTTACCTTTAATCTTCCACCGGCTTTTCCGCCGCCACTTGGTCAATGAGGCTGGAAATGCTCATGCCGCGTTCGAGCGATTCGTCGTATTTGAAGTGCAGTTCGGGCGTTTTGAAGAGTTTGATGCGTTTGGCCAATTCGCTGCGCAAGTGGCCTTTGGCGTGTTCCAAGGCTTCTTCGGTGATGTCGCGGGTGCTGTCGTCGAGGACGGTGTAGAACACGGTGGCGTGGCTGTAATCGCGGGTGACTTCGACTTCGTTGATGGTGATGAAGCCTGCGCGCGGGTCTTTCAGGCCGGTGCGGACCAGCTCGGCCAGTTCGCGCATGATTTGTTCTTTGACACGGTCTTGGCGGGCATAGCCGCGTTGCGGTTTTCTCATGGTTTTCCTTAAACGGCGGCGGCCGTTTCAACTTTGTTTTCAGACGGCCTGTGTGAAATAAATGCGGTATTATAACGGATATACGGCAATTTGAGGTCGTCTGAAAAGGAGTTTGGCTATGCAGAAAATCAAAATCGGATTGGCAGGGTTCGGCATGTCGGCGCAGGTGTTCCATCTGCCGTTTTGGCGTGCGGATTCGCGGTTTGAAGTCGTGCGCGTGTTTGAACGCAGCGGCAATAGGGCGCAGGAAGTCCTGCCGCAGGCGCAGACCGTGCGTTCGTTTGAGGAGTTGCTTACCGACGATGTGGATTTGGTGGTCGTGACCACGCCGAACCAGACGCATTTCGATTTTGCCGCTCAGGCTTTGCGTGCGGGTAAAAATGTGGTGGTGGAAAAACCGTTGTGCGCCACGGCGGCGCAAGCCTTGCAACTGGCGGAACTCGCCGAGCGGCAGGACGTATTGCTGACCGTTTACCAAAACCGCCGTTGGGACAGCGCACCGCTGACCGCCAAAAAACTGCTTTCAGACGACCTCTTGGGCGAAATTGTGGATGCGGAGTTTCGTTTCGAGCGTTATGCGGCTGCCTTGAACAAAAAACGCTGGAAGGAAACCGGCGAGGCGGGCGTGGGACTGGTGTACGACTTGGGTTCGCACCTCATGGATATGGCGGTCGATATTTTCGGGATGCCCGATGAGCTTTATGCCGATGTGCGCTATCAACATGAAGGAGCGGTCAGCGACGACAATTTCTATATCGCGCTTTATTACGCTGACGGCAAAAAAGTTGCCCTGACCGCAAGCAAATATGCCCGCGAACCTTTGCCATTCATGACTTTGCATGGCAAACGCGGTTCATACGTCAAACAAAACGTCGACAACCAAGAAGCCCTGCTGCTCGGCGGCGCGCAACCCGTCGGAGCTTGGAACCGTGAGCCGGAGGACGAATGGGGCATCCTGCATACCGAAATTGATGGGGCGGTTGTCCGCAAAACAATCGAAAGCGTCAGCGGAAATTATGCAGCGTTTTATGAAAACCTTTATGACGCCTTGCAAGGCAAGACTCCCGCAGCGGTGCAGCCGCGCCAAGTGGCGGAGGTGCTGGGGTTGCTGGACAAGGTTTATGAAAGCGCGAAATCGGAGTGTCGGGTGAAGGTGTCGGGAGTGGTTTAAACCGCCGGATAGAAGGGCAGGGCAAAACCATTGGGGAAACGTAAGCCTGAAGATCGCAGAAAATAAGCCTCCGTTGCGTATCCTTTATTTTGTTTCGTTATAAAAAAAAGTATAATCACACCCATTCAAAAACAATCCGAGGCCTGCCAAATGAACGTAACCGTTATCAATCACCCCCTTGTCCGCCACAAACTCACGCTCATGCGCGAGGCCGATTGCAGCACTTACAAATTCCGCACCCTCACTACCGAGCTGGCGCGCCTGATGGCTTACGAAGCCAGCCGTGATTTTGAAATTGAAAAATACATTATCGACGGCTGGTGCGGTCAAATCGAAGGCGACCGCATCAAGGGCAAAACCTTGACCGTCGTGCCGATTTTGCGTGCCGGTTTGGGTATGCTCGACGGCGTGCTCGACCTGATTCCGACTGCCAAAATCAGCGTGGTCGGATTGCAGCGCGACGAAGAAACGCTCAAACCTGTTTCCTATTTTGAAAAATTTGTGGACAGCATGGACGAACGCCCCGCGCTGATTATCGACCCCATGCTCGCGACCGGCGGTTCTATGGTGGCTACCATCGACCTGTTGAAGGCGAAAGGCTGCAAAAATATTAAGGCGTTGGTACTCGTTGCCGCACCCGAAGGCGTCAAAGCCGTCAATGAAGCGCATCCCGACGTCACCATCTACACCGCCGCCCTCGATAGCCATCTGAACGAAAACGGCTACATTATCCCCGGCTTGGGCGATGCGGGCGATAAGATTTTCGGTACGCGCTGATTCGTGATTTGAGGTCGTCTGAAACTGAATGTATGGGTTTCAGACGACCTTTTTATAGTGGATTAACTTTAAGTCAGGACAAGGCGACGAAGCCGCAGACAGTACAGATAGTACGGAACCGATTCACTTGGTGCTTCAGCACCTTAGAGAATCGTTCTCTTTGAGCTAAGGCGAGGCAACACCGTACTGGTTTAAAGTTAATCCACTATACAAGGTATTTTTCGTTGAAAATCCCATGTTAGAAAGGACAACCATGAGCTTCCAAGACAACCTCGCCGCCATGCCCGACATCGGTCATTTGAGCGGACTCGACATCCTCGACGCACAAGGCAAAGCCGTCCATCACATCCCCAACGCGTCCGGCAAACAAGGCTCGCTCAAGCTGTACAACGCTTTAGCATTGAATTTCGGCGGCAAGCTCGATGCCGCTGCTGCTGCGCAGGGCTTGGATTGGTTTGCCGAACACGTCGCCGATGCGCAAGCCAATCCGGGCAAGCATCCCAATATCGATTTGCTGTTGCAAGTGAAAAACGAAAACCTCAGATTACTTCTAAAGCCGGTTAACGCTTAAACATCAGTTAAGCGAAAGGTCGTCTGAAAACAGAAATCCCGTTTTCAGACGACCTTTTTTCATGAAACCGTTTCGTTATAAATAAAATTGTTATATTATAACCAATCAAATTTTCTACCCGATACATCTGGAGAACCCATGAAAAAAACCGCATTGTTCATCGCATCCGCACTCCTGTTCAGCACAACCGCCCACGCACACCGCGTTTGGGTCGAAACCGCCCATACGCACGGCGGCGAATATCTGCAAGCTGAGTTGGGCTACGGCGAGTTTCCCGAACTCGAACCCATCGCCAAAGACCGCCTGCACATTTTCAGCAAACCCATGCAGCTCGTTACCGAAAAAGGCAAAGAAAATCTGATTCAAAAAGGGACGTTCAACTACCAATACCGCAGCAAACAGCCCGTTAAAGACGGCAGCTATCTCGTTATCGCCGAATACCAACCGACCTTCTGGTCCAAAAACAGCGCAGGCTGGAAACAGGCGAGCATCAAAGAAATGCCTGACGCCAGCTATTGCGAACAAACCCGAATGTTCGGTAAAAACATCGTCAACGTCGGACACGAAAGCGCAGACACCGCTGTCATCACCAAGCAAGTTGGACAACATTTAGAAATCGTTCCGCTGGACAACCCCGCCAACGTCCACGTCGGCGAACGCTTTAAAGTCCGCGTCCTTTTCAACGGCGAGCCGCTGCCCAACGCCACTGTTACCGCCACATTTGACGGTTTTGACACTAGCGACCGCAGCAAAACCCACAAAACCGAAGCCCAAGCCTTCTCCGATACTACGGACGATAAAGGCGAAGTCAGCATCATCCCCCTGCGTCAAGGCTTCTGGAAAGCCAGCGTAGAACACAAAGCCGATTTCCCCGATCAAAGCGTGTGCCAAAAACAGGCGAACTACACCACCCTGACCTTCCAAATCGGTCATACGCATCATTAATATCCAATAACAAAGGTCGTCTGAAAACCGTATTGCAGGGTTTTCAGACGACCTTTTTCGTTATCAGCCAATCAATTTCAGCCAATTAATTTAATAAACAGCCATCCATCAAGGCTTATGCGGCGCAAACGTCCATTGCCCAAGCGCCAAGCCCAAATCGAATAGATTCAGACGACCTATCGCCACCCTGACCAAACGCAGGCACGGAAAGCCCGCCTTAGCCGTCATCCGTCTGACCTGCCGGTTTTTCCCTTCCGAAATCCGAATTTCCACCCAAAAATCAGGCACGGATTTGCGCACGCGGATAGGCGGCACACGCGGCCACAAAACATCCGCTTCGCCCGCTTCCAACACGCGGACCTTTGCCGGACGCGTGACAAAATCCCCCAAATCCACACCGCGCCGCAGCATATCCAGCTTCGCTTCGTCAGGCGAACCTTCCACCTGCGCCCAATAAGTTTTCTCCAGCTTAAACTTAGGATCCGCAATCCGCGCCTGCAAACGCCCGTCGTTCGTCAACAGCAGCAAACCCTCGCTGTCCGTATCCAAACGCCCCGCCGGATAAAAGTCCGGCAGCGCCACATAATCTTTCAAACACCCATACTTTTCATGCGCCGAAAACTGGCAAATCACGCCATGGGGCTTGTTCAATACGATTAAATCATTCATTTTCATCACATCCTGAAACCAAGCATGAATTGTACCAGCCGCCGCATACGGGCTACAATTTCACGCTTCTTTATATTTTATACAAATGATTTCATACGGTTAAAAAATACCCTGAAGCCTGGCTTGACACGTCCGAGCCAAACCAGTATATTACGCACTTCCTTAGGAGTAATGGCTGAGAGGCTGAAGGCACTTCCCTGCTAAGGAAGCATGTGGGGTCAACCTGCATCGAGGGTTCGAATCCCTCTTACTCCGCCACCATACGAAAACCCGTCGATTATCCGACGGGTTTTCTTTTTAGCGTTTTTGTGAAAGCAAGGATAACTGACAGGCAAACCGTCAAACTTGATGTTTACGGAACATGAAAGCGTTTGCGCGCAGGCTGGATTGCCGTTGAAACCGATTATTAAGCACGGCAATCATTAAAAATCAAAAAAAGGTCGTCTGAAACCGGATTTCAGACGACCTTTTTGTATGTCAGTGCAGCGGCTTATTCTTCCGGAGCGCGGAAGGTGTCGTGGCAGGATTTGCAGCTTGCGCCGGTTTCGCCGTAAGCGGCTTTGATTTCTTCCAGCTTGCCGGTTTGTGCGGCGGCGTTCAGTTTTTCAACGGCTGCGGCGAATTTGTCTTCTTCGGCTTTGAATTTGGCCGCATCAGACCAAACCGCAGGCAGGGCGCGGCCGTTGCCTTTGTCGTCAGATTGGAAGAAGGTGAAAGGTTTTTTGCTGGTTTCGGCAAAAGTTGCCGCAGCCTGCTTGAATTTTTCCACGTCGTAAGGCTCTTCGCCTTTTACCATTTTGCCCATGCTGGAGAATTCGGGCATCATGGATTTGAACGCGGTGGTACGGTCTTCGGAGATCGGACCTTTGGGTTGCGCGGGTGCGCCGCCACCGCAGGCGGTAAGGGTCAGGGCAGCGAGCAGCGCCGCTGAGAAGAGTTTGGTATTCATGGCTTTGGTGTCCTGTGATAGTATTTTGTTATTCATATTTTTCAGACGACGTCTGAAGAGGTCGTCTGAAAAGTCGTAATCATACCTGAAATGGGTTTACAAAACGAGAAAAGAAAGGAAATAGTTATGGCGATTTTGGTTACCGGCGCGTCAGCCGGTTTCGGCGAGGCGATGTGCCGCACGTTTGTACAGGCCGGTTATTCCGTTATCGGCGCAGCACGGCGCGGCGAGAAACTGCAGGCATTGGCATCCGAATTGGGCGAGCGGTTTTATCCTTTGGAAATGGACGTTTCGCGTACCGAGTCGATACGCAACGCGCTCGACAGTCTGCCTGAAAATTTTGCCGAAATCGATTGCCTGATCAACAACGCCGGATTGGCATTGGGTTTGGAAACGGCGGACAAAGCAGATTTCGGCGATTGGGAAACCATGATTCAAACGAATATCGTCGGTCTGACTTTCCTGACGCGCCAAATCCTGCCGCAAATGGCGGAGCGCAAACAAGGCTATATCATGAATCTGGGTTCGATTGCCGGCAGCTATGCCTACGAGGGCAGCAACGTGTACGGTGCGACCAAGGCGTTTGTGCGCCAGTTCAGCATGAACCTGCGTGCGGAATTGGCGGATAAAAACATCCGCGTCACCAACATCGAGCCGGGTTTGTGCGGCGGTACCGAGTTTTCCAACGTCCGCTTTAAGGGCGATGACGAGCGGGCGGAAAAGGTTTATGAGAACGTCGAATCCATCCGGCCGCAAGACATTGCAGATACGGCTTTGTGGCTCTATCAGCGTCCGGCGCACATGAACGTCAACTCCATCGAAATCATGCCCGTCGCCCAAACATTTGCCGGTATGAAAGTGATCCGCAATACGCTGCCCGTGCCCGCGCAGGCGGAGAGTTTCGAGAAACAGAGTATGTCTTTGTTTGCACGGATTAAGTCGTGGTTCAAATAGACAGATTGGATGGGATGGGTCGTCTGAACGGTGGCGCTCGGTTTCAGACGACCTCCGAATATCTGCATCTTACATAAACACGTTATAATGTAATCCTCTCCGTTCAGAATTTTAAGGTCGTCTGAAAGCCTTTATGAAACACGCAATCAAACAAAAAATCCTCGAACAGGCACGCCGTGACGGCGTACAGGTAACCGCTTTGCGCGAGCAGGTGCTCGATATCGTTTTGCAGCAAAGCGGCGTGATTAAAGCCTACAACGTCTTGTCGCAGATGCAGCAGCAAAGCGAGGGCGTGGTTGCGCCGCCGACGGCCTACCGCGCCCTTGATTTTTGGGCGGAGCAGGGCGTTTTGCACAAAGTGGCGGCGGTCAACGGCTATATTTTGTGCAGCCACGCGCAGCATGAGTGCGACGACCATTGCCACGACCACGAAGAAGCCGAAGCGCACCATAGCGCGTTTATTTTGGTCTGCACCGAATGCGGCACGGCGGACGAACAAACCCTGAGCCACGAATGGGCGGCACTGCGCGCAGGCGTTGCCGAAAGCGGCTTTGCGCTGAAAGAAGAACACGTTGTTTTAACTGGAATCTGTAAAAAATGTCAGAAGTGAAAAAAACCAAAGTCCACCTGATTTCAGGTTTTCTGGGAACAGGCAAAACCACCGCACTCAAAAGCCTGATGGAACAAAAAGACCCGAACGAAAAATGGGTCATCATCGTCAACGAGTTTGGCGAAATCGGCATTGACGGAGCGGTATTGAGCGACAACGGCATCCCCGTGGCAGAAATCGCCGGCGGCTGTTTGTGTTGCACCGCCGGCCCGCAAATGGGCGTAACCGTACAGAAAATGCTGCGCGATGCCAAACCCGACCGCCTGATGATTGAGGCAAGCGGACTGGCGCACGCCGCCAGCGTCATCGACGAATTGAAAGCCAAACCGCTGGACAGCCTTTTGGAAATCGGCGCTGTCTTTACCGTCGTCGATCCGCGCCAGTTCATCAACCCCGATTACGCGCAGCAGGCATTGTATAAAGACCAAATCGGCATCTGCGACGTATTGGTCGCCAGCAAAACCGATTTATGTACCCCCGAACAGCTTGCCGAATTTCACGACAAAGCGGCAAAACTGTTCCCGCCCAAAGCCAAAGTGGTTGAAGTCCAAAACGCACAACTCGACATCCAATGGCTCGACATTCCCGTCATCGAAAAATCACGCTACCGTCTCAAAGCCCTGCCGGACAACACCATGGGCTTCCAGTCGCAAGGTTTTACTTTCCCCGCCGGACGCGATTTCGACGGCGAAAAATTGACCAATTTCTTCAACGACCTGCACAAGTTCACAGACGGCCTCGTCCGCGCCAAAGGCGTGTTCCAAGTGCTCGGCACATGGGTGTGGCTCAACTGGGTGGACGGGCAATGGGGCGCCAACCAAGTCTCATGGCGGCGCGACTCGCGCTTCGAGCTGATTGCCAAATCGTTTGATGCGGATTTGATTGAGAAGAAACTGCAAGAGGCTTTGGAGAAATAAGGAAGGTCGTCTGAAAGTTTGTCGCAGCAATTTTCAGACGACCTACACGATAGTGAAGTCTATTGTTTCAACTGTCAGAATAATATAAAGCAACTGCGTAGCGTGGGCTCTGCCCGCGAATAAATCAAATAAACATTGCAGGAAAGAAGAAAATGGCAAAATTTTTAAATACCAGCGGTACAACGTATTACTTGGAGGAGTTAATTAAAAATGCACAGGAACGGCTTTATTTGATTAGCCCTTATCTAAAATTAAACGATAGGGTAAAAGAGCTTTTAGAGGACAAAGACCGCATGAAAATCGATGTGCGGATTGTAATGGAGAATATAAATTACTTGAAACTATAGCACAGCAACTCGGAAATAATCGTAATGTATCAGGTAGAATTGATCTATTTACAGAATTAAAGGCCTGTCAATCTTGCAGCAATGTTATTTTAGAGTTTAGAAATTGCTATCCAAATATTCAATTAAATATTTTTACAGGAAAATAGAATCATGGAAAAAATAAAAAATTATATAGAATTCAAGAAATTATTTAAAAATATAACGGAAAAATTTGTCAGAGATTTAGATATAACATTAATTGAAGCAGCTGAATATTCTATAATTGAATTCGAAATTTATTTATCTGAATATCCGGAAGATAGTACATTTATTTTTACAGCATGGGCAATCTATCTGTTAGAAAATAACTGTCTCAATGAAAGAGGAAAAGATAATTTTTTCATCGCGGAAATGAAAAAATGTTATCAACAAACTAATTTGGATAGAATAAAATCTATCTATTCTTCGAGTGACTATCATATTTTTGCTAAGGATGTAAACAAGATTCAACAAACATTTAAATTAAATCTTGCCAATATCATGCAGCAAGAGTAGCAACTGTATTTTTAACCCCGTCGGGCAAAAATACCAAAAACGGTAAATCACTAAAAATACTTTTATACCGCCGCAGCAGCAAGCTGTAGCCTGCATGAAACCTAAAATCCATGCGTAAGGTGTGTGCTCCAGCACGCACGCGTTCCATGATTTACGGCTCAATGCCGTCTGAAAAGCTCACAATTTTTCAGTATGGTAAAAGTGAATTGCAGCCTTCAGAGGCAGCCTGGTTGAAAAATTTAAATTATGTTCGTACAAGCTATTGTCCGAATCTTCATGCAAAATGTTACGTCAGCGAAGATGCTTGCATTATTACAAGCCTGAATTTATATGAATTCAGCCAAGTAAATAATAATGAAATGGGTATCTTGCTGAAGCGTAGTGAAGATGGAGAAGTCTATCAAGATGCTTATAGCGAAGCGCAGCGTATTATCCGTATTAGCGATGAAGTTAAAATTTCAGTTGACGTAGTAGAAAAAGAGCAAGTTTCGCAGAAAAATCAGAATATAGAAATTGCTAAAAAATACGATACATTGACTGTCGCTAAGCTGGCAGAAAAATGGGGAGTAACAACGGAAGAATGCAATGCGAAACTGTGTCATGCAGGTTTGCAGGAAATAGACGGTAAGTTCCACCGTTTGACAGATACAGGTAAGAAAGCCGGTGCACTTATCAAAAAAGGGCGTTACGGATATTTTATTGTGTGGCCGGATAGTTTGACATTGGAAATGGTCGAAGCGGCTGGCAATAATCAGAAAGATTTGCTGGATAGGTTTATTAGCTGGCTTATCAGTTAAATTTTTTACAAGTATTAAAAGTATAGGTCGTCTGAAAGCAATCCGTACTTTTCAGACGACCTTAAAACCAAAATAGAGGAATACCCCAAGCATGTATCGTTACATCCTCCACCGCCTATTACTCTTAATCCCCACGCTGTTGGGGATTTTGGCGATTACTTTTGCCGTTATCCAATTCGTGCCGGGCGGGCCGGTGGAGCAGATGGTGCAGCAGTTGACGCATGGCGCGGTCAGCGGCGAGACTGCGAATGCGACGGCGGGCAACATTATGAAAAACGGCAACCGCATCAGTCCGGAAGATTTGGCGGCGTTGAATGCGCTGTACGGTTTCGACAAGCCGCCGTTGACGCGGTTTGCGGATATGGTGTGGCGGTTTGCCCGTTTTGATTTAGGTAACAGTTTTTTCCATCATGAAACCGTGTTCGAGCTGGTCAAACAGAAAATGCCGGTATCGATGAGTTTGGGCTTGTGGACGTTTTTCCTGACTTATTTGATTTGTATCCCGTTGGGCATTGCCAAGGCGGTGCACGACGGCAGCCGTTTTGACGCGGTAACGGGGATGGTGGTGCTGGTCGGTTATACCATACCGCCGTTTGTGTTGGGTTTGGTGCTGCTGGTGTTGTTCGGCGGCGGCAGCTTTTTTGCGTGGTTCCCGCAGGGCGGTTTGGTCGGCGATGATTTCGATACGTTGTCGTGGGCGGGCAAAATTAAGGATTATCTGTGGCACATGGCGCTGCCGATTACGGCTTCGGTGGCGGGCAGTCTGGCGGTAACGACGGTTTTGACGAAAAACGTGTTTCTTGAAGAAATCCGCCGCCAATATGTTTATACCGCCCGCGCCAAGGGATTGCCGGAAAAGCAGATTTTGTGGAAACACGTTTTCCGCAACGCGATGATTCCGCTGATTACCGGCTTTCCCGCTGCCTTTATCGGCGCGTTTTTCACTGGCAGCCTGCTGATTGAAACCTTGTTCTCGCTCGACGGGCTGGGGCTGCTTTCCTACGAGGCAGTGATGAAACGCGATTATCCGGTGGTGATGGGGACGCTGTATGTGTTCACGCTGATGGGTTTGCTGGCAAAATTGGTGTCGGATATTTCTTATTCGTGGGTCGATCCGCGCATTCATTTCGGCGGACAGAAATAGGTCGTCTGAAAAAATTCATTCAGACGACCTATTAATTAACTTACAAATTCAAATAATATCAAAACCACATCTGTTTATATATTCATTGACTGGAGATATTTCTTGCGATAACGTTGGAGGGCATATTGTTACAATTTTTGCGAAATTTACATCATCAGAAGTAACAAATAGACTACCTCCTAAATCATTGGATTTTTTTGGTATCGGTATAAGTACATATACTCCATCAATTAGTATCAGAAATTTATGAGCTATTTCCGTTTGATTATATTTAACAATATATTTGACTTTATAAACCGGTTTTTTACCCGATATATTATCAAACGGGGTAGAAGGAAGCCAATCCTCATAAAAATCTTCGAAATTCGAATCGCGCTCAATCCTTAAATTGACATCAAAATGATAAACAAACAGCCCTGAATCCTCACTTCTTTGCCACTCGTCCGGGTTGGAGTTTTTCAAAACCTCATCAATGGCGTCTAGTGTATTAATCATTACCAAATACCTTCTTCTTTAAATTTAGTAGTTAAATGTTCCAAGAGTAGAGGCCAACCACGGTTAAAGAAACGACATTCTTCAATAAACTGAGCAGGATTAAAACCTTTATCATAGCTATAGCCAATGTTAGCTAAAAAAACGTACTTATCTAAATCTTCTAGACCATCAATGTGGCATCGGAACAAAAAACCTTCGTTCATTTTATTTATAAGATTCAAAATAAAGAGTTCATTAGTCTTAAATTCATTATAGTCGCCTAAAATAGTGCCGGCCCATATACTCAATCGTTGGTTTTTGGTATTAAGTGTAACCCTCAAAGTATCAGCATCTGGGCTTAAAACTATGCGCCATTCAAATAGATTCGAATCGGGAGTATTTTCTGTTGCCTTAATATCAATATAGGCATTTCTGAAAATACTTGTTATTTTCTGACTGGTAACGAATTCTGGATCAATTAATTCATACATATTGTTTCCTTTTTATAACCCACCCGCATACAAGGCATATTAACGATACGAGTTACATGATAGAATATCGAAAAAAATCGAACCACCAACAAGTTTTTCCAATAACCCACCCAAAAAGTATTTGGAGCGGAAACTATGCAAATCAATGAAAAAGTCAAAAAAGTTCGTGAACTGAGCAATCTTACCCAAGAAGAAATGGCTTCCCAATTGAACATGTCGACCAACGGCTATGCGAAAATTGAACAGGGAAAAACAAGACTGAATATTCCAATGTTGGAACGAATTACTGCCATATTGGGTATTAATTTGATGGAGTTACTGAATATTGATGATAAAAACTTGGTTTGCCTAATTAGTGAAAACAGTCAGCATAGCAGTAATTACTATGCCAACGAAACAGCCATAGAGTTAGAAAAATTACAGCTCATATTGAATCATAAAGATGAACTGTTACTGCAAAAAGATCGTGAAATTGAGGCATTGAAATTAGCATTATCCGCTTTTAGAAACACATAATTTTCTTTCAAACTAATTGTATAAGCCGTCTGAAAATTTTCAGACGGCTTCATAATAATAAGCTATGAATAAACAAACTTCTTACTGGCAGGCCTTCAAGCAACACAAACGCGGCTGGTTCGCGTTGCGGGTTTTGGCCGTTTTGTTCGCCGTCGCGCTGCTTGCGCCTTTATGGAGCAACGACAAGCCCTTGTGGATACGTTATCAGGGCGAATATTATTTTCCGCTGGTAAACGAATACAACGAAACCGTGTTCGGCGGCGATTTCGACACGCCTGCCGATTACCTCGACCCGCTGATACGCGGCAACATCACGTCAAACGGCAATTACGCCGTTTATCTGCCCAATCCCTACGATGCCGATACGCTCAATGATTTCGACACGCAGCCCGACCCTGCAAGTCCGTCCGAAAGGCACTTGCTCGGCACGGACGACCGCGGTCGCGATGTCTTGGCGCGTTTGGTTTACGGATTCCGCGATTCTCTGCTGTTCGCCCTTGCGCTGACTTTGGTAACGACCGTAATCGGCGTGATTACCGGCGCGGTGCAGGGTTATTTCGGCGGCAAGACCGACCTTTTGATGCAGCGTTTTATCGAAATCTGGGGCGGGATGCCGGAGCTTTATCTGCTGATTATCCTGTCTTCGTTTTTTAATCCCAGTTTGCTGATTTTGCTGGTGTTGCTGTCGCTGTTCGGCTGGATGGGGCTGTCGGACTACGTCCGCGCCGAGTTTTTGAAAAACCGTCAGGCAGATTACGTTTTGGCGGCGCGTTCGATGGGCGTGGGCAACCGCGCGATTATGTGGCGGCACATCCTGCCCAACAGCCTGACGCCCGTATTGGCGTTTCTGCCTTTCCGCATCTCCGGCGCGGTACTTGCGCTGACCAGCTTGGATTTCCTCGGTTTGGGCGTTCCCGCGTCGCAGGCAAGCTTGGGCGAACTCTTGGCGCAGGGCAAGGACAACTTGGACGCTTGGTGGATAGGCTTGTCTACCGTCGGTACGCTGACGGTTATGCTGCTTTTGCTGGTGATGATAGGCGAGGGCTTGCGTCAGGCGTTTGACGTGCGCGCGAGGGGATGATTTTCCGTATTGCGGATGAATAAAAAATAGCCGATAGTTCATTTTCCTGCTATATAGATGGCTTTTCAGGCCGAGCTTGTTTTCAGGGCGAAAAACCTGTTTATGGGTGCGACCGCAAAAATATTTTACTCACTTAATTTTTGAAGAATTCAAATGAATCAAACACACAACACAAATTTCTACGAAATGCTGGCCGCTGCCTGCCGTAAAAACGGCAAAGGTACTGCGGTGTTCAACGACAAAGAAAAAACCACCTACCACGCACTCAAGCAGGAAGTCGATGCCGTAGCCGCATATCTGCAAAATATGGGCGTCAAATTCGGCGATAAAGTGGCTTTGGCGGTATCCAATTCGCCGGAGTTTATCAGTGCCTATTTTGCCGTCTCCGCCATCGGCGCGGTTGCCGTACCGATGAATACGTTTTTGAAAAACAACGAATACTCGTATATTTTGAACGACTGCAAAGCGCGGTTTATGTTTGCTTCGGCAGGTTTGCAGAAAGAATTGAAGGAGCTGAAAAAACAGACCCGCGTCGAGAAAATCATTTGGATAGGCGAGGCGAAAGCGGCGGACGAAGCCGATGTGCGTTTTGAAGAAGCGCGCCGTTTTTCGGGTACGCCCGATTTGAGCCGCCAACCGAAAATCGATGATTTGGCGCATATTATTTACACTTCCGGCACGACAGGCCACCCAAAAGGCGCATTGATCAGCTATGGCAACCTGTTCTCCAACCTTGAAGGCATCGAGCGCATCTTTAAGATTACCAAACGCGACCGCTTCGTCGTGTTCCTGCCGATGTTCCACAGCTTTACGCTGACAGCCATGGTCTTGCTGCCGATTTATATGGCGTGTTCGATTATTTTGGTGAAATCCGTTTTCCCGTTCTCCAACGTTTTGAAACAGGTTTTATTCAAACGCGCGACCGTGTTTTTGGGCGTGCCCGCGATTTACACCGCCATGAGCAAGGCGAAAATCCCTTGGTATTTCAGATGGTTCAACCGCGTCCGTCTGTTTATCAGCGGCGGCGCGCCTTTGGCGGAACAAACCATCCTCGACTTTAAAGCGAAGTTCCCGCGTGCCAAGCTTTTGGAAGGCTACGGCTTGAGCGAATGCTCGCCCGTCGTCGCCGTCAACACGCCCGAAAGGCAAAAAGCCCGCAGCGTCGGCATCGCCTTGCCCGGATTGGAAGTCAAAGCCGTCAACGACGAATTGGTCGAAGTACCGACGGGCGAAGTGGGCGAACTCATCGTCAAAGGCGGTTCGGTCATGCAGGGCTACCTGAATATGCGCGATGCCACGGACGAAGCCATCGTCAACGGCTGGCTGAAAACAGGCGATTTTGTCACGATAGACGAAGACGGCTTTATCTTTATCGTCGACCGCAAAAAAGACCTGATTATTTCCAAAGGGCAAAACGTTTATCCGCGCGAAATCGAAGAGGCGATTTACAAACTCGACGCCGTCGAAGCCGCAGCCGTCATCGGCGTGAAAGACCAATACGCCGACGAAGAAATCATCGCCTTTATCCAGCTCAAAGACGGCGAAACGTTGGATGAAGCCGACGTGCGCGCCCATTTGCGCGGACATTTGGCGAATTTTAAAATCCCCAAACAGATTTACTTTAAAGACGAACTGCCGAAAAACGCAACTGGCAAAGTGTTGAAACGGGTGTTGAAAGAGCAGTTTCAGAAATAATAAGCGTTCAGACGACCTCGGTTTGCGGGTTTGAATCAGAGGTCGTCTGAAAAGCAGAAAGCCGATGTTTGTTGGGCGTGTTTCTTGTTCATCTCAGATATTGGCTTATTGCTTCGTAAAGATTTCTGCCCGTGCGTCGGGTAATGCCGATTTGATTCCAACCGTTTTCCGTTTTCAGACGACCTCGATACCATGACGAAACCCATCCTTGAAATTGAAAACCTAAACGCCTTTTTCCCCGGCAAGCAAGTCCTGCACGATGTCAGCCTGACCGTACAGACTGGCAGGAAACTGGCATTGGTCGGCGAGAGCGGCAGCGGTAAAACCGTGTTGGCGCAGGGCATTATGCGGCTGAATCCGCTGGTGTCGTTTGAAGGCAGTCCCACAGGGAGGCGTTGCACTCTGAAATTTGACGGCAACGATTTGCTGACCCAATCCGAACGCGCCCTGCAAAAGCTGCGCGGGCGGGAAATCGGCATGGTGTTTCAAGAACCGATGACCGCGCTCAACCCCGTGATGCGCGTCGGCGCGCAGATTGCCGAAGTGCTGACCCTGCATCTGGGTTTGGACAAAAAACAGGCATGGGCGAGGGCGGTCGAACTCTTGGCGGAAACCGGCATCCGAGAGCCGGAGCAGAAGGCCTTTGCCTACCCCTTCCAGCTTTCCGGCGGACAGCGGCAGCGGGCAATGATTGCGATGGCGGTTGCCGCCGAACCCAAGCTCCTGATTGCCGACGAACCGACCACCGCCTTGGATGTCGCCGTGCAGGCGCAGATTCTTGATTTGTTGGCGCGTTTGCAGCAGGCGCACAACATGACCATGCTCTACATCACCCACGACCTGAACCTTGTCCGCCGCTTTGCAGACGACGTCGCCGTGATGCGCGGCGGACGCATTGTCGAAACGGGTGCAGCGGCGGAAGTGTTCGCCCGTCCGCAACACGAATACACGAAAATGCTGTTGAACGCCGGTGCCGCGCGCAAGGTCGTACCTTTGGCGGACAACCCCGCCACCGTCTTGCAGGCGGAGCAGCTTTCCGTCGCCGTCAAAGAAACGGCGGGCTGGTTCAAAAAACGCAGCAAAACCCTGCTGGAGCCGGTTTCCTTCGATTTGAAAGCGGGCGAAACGCTGGGCATCATCGGCGAAAGCGGCTGCGGTAAAACCACGCTGGCAAAAGCCGTGATGCACCTTATCGACGCGGAAGGTCGTCTGAAAATCAACGGCGAAGCCTGGACGCGCGAATCAAGGCGCGACATCCAAATGGTGTTTCAAGACCCGTTCGGCGCATTCAACCCGCGCATGAACGTCTTTGATATCGTTTCCGAAGCCCTGCGCGTCCACGAACCCGATTTGTCCCGCGCAGAAATGCGGCAGCGCGTGCAAGACGTATTGCGGCAGGTCGGTCTGCCCGAAGATGCACTCGAACGCTATCCGCACGCCTTTTCCGGCGGACAACGCCAGCGGCTCGCCATCGCCCGCGCCATCATCGTCCGCCCGAAAATTCTTGTTTTGGACGAACCGACCAGCGCGCTCGACGTACAATGGCAGCAACAGATTCTGGAGCTGCTCGCCGATTTGCAGAAAAAACACGGTCTCAGCCTCATCATCATCAGCCACGACCTCGCCGTCATCCGCGCCCTGTCGCATCGTGTGATGGTGTTGAAAGACGGCAAAATCGTTGAAGAGGGCGACTGCGAAACCGTATTCGCCAACCCTTCCAGCGATTACACGCGCCATCTGATGAGCTTCAGGGCAGGCTGAACTGTCGGATAGGTCGTCTGAAAAACATTAGCCAATCCCGATGGCAACCTTACAAAAAAACTATTACACTTTGGCGACACTTGAAATTTTCAGCCCCAAGCCCTATCCTGCACAACATCTGATTCAATTTGACACAAAAAGGAAAAACTCATGAGCAGCGAACTGATTATCCACACCTCCGATGCAAATTTCGAACAAGACGTTTTGAAATCCGACGTACCCGTATTGCTCGACTTCTGGGCACCTTGGTGCGGCCCTTGCAAAATGATCGCTCCGATCTTGGACGACATCGCCGCCGAATTTGAAGGTCGTCTGAAAGTCGTCAAAATCAACATCGACGAAAACGAAGCCACCCCTGCTAAATTCGGCGTACGCGGTATCCCGACGCTGATGGTGTTCAAAAACGGCGAAAACGTCGCCACCAAAGTCGGCGCTTTGGCAAAAGGTCAATTGACCGCATTTGTAAACGCTTCTTTGGCTTAAGTTTCAACAACGCAAAAGGTCGTCTGAAAATGTTCAGACGACCTTTTTGTATGTTTGGATTTTAGGGAAACTGGGGGGCTTCCTGCTCTCGTCTTTATCCGTTCAAAGATTTTCGGCAGACGGGCATTGCCTGATTAAATTCGCTTTAATCTGCGCTAAAAAGGTCGTCTGAAAACCTAAAATCCGGTTTTTCAGACGACCTTTCGTGGGTTTACGCTTTGTTTGAACATTTATTCCTTGCGTTGCAAAACGGCGGCAAAGAATCCGTCGGTTTGGTGTTTTGCCGAATCGAGGCGCAGGTATTTGCCGGTGTTCAAATCGATTTTCAAAGCGGCGAGCAGCTCGGCGCAGTCGAGGAGTTCGTATTCCGGGTGTTCTTCCAAAAAGCGTTTGACCTGCATTTCGTTTTCTTCGGGCAACACGCTGCAAGTGGCGTAAACCAGCCTGCCTTGCGGTTTGACCAGTTTGGCGGCGGCATCGAGGATGCTGTGTTGCTGTTCCAAAAGTTTGGCGACGGTTTCAGACGACTGGCGGTATTTGAGGTCGGGGTTGCGGCGCAGCGTGCCTAAGCCGGAGCAGGGGGCATCGACCAAAACGCGGTCGGCTTTGCCGGTGAGTCGGGCGATGCGGCTGTCGTGTTCGCTGCTGATGCGTTCGGGGTGGATGTTGGTCAGTCCGGCGCGGGTCATGCGGGGCTTGAGGTTGGCAAGGCGTTTTTCGGCGATGTCGAAGGCGTATATTCTGCCTTTGTTTGCCATTTGTGCACCGACGGCGAGGGTTTTGCCGCCTGCGCCGGCGCAGAAATCGACGATGATTTCGCCGCGTTTGGCACCGACGAGCAGGGCGAGGAGCTGGCTGCCTTCGTCTTGGACTTCCAGCGTGCCGTCTAAAAACAATTCGTGTTTGTTGAGGGCGATTTTGTTTTTCAGGCGGATGCCCCAAGGGGAATAGGGCGTGGCTTCTGCATCGGGGCTTTCGGTTTGAAGCAGCGGCAGCACTTTGTCGCGTCTGCCTTTGAGCGTGTTGACGCGGATGTCGAGCGGCGCGGCTTGGTTGATGCTGCGGCCGAAGGCGAGGATTTCTCCGTCGCTAAAATGTTTTTGCAGTTGCTCCACCAGCCATTGCGGCAATTCGGCGGCGGTGTGGAGGTCGTCTGAAAATTCGGTTTTGCGTGCTTTGAGGCTGCTGAGGAACTCGGTTTCTTCTTCGTCGAGCAGGTCTTTGATTTGGCTGATGTTGGTGCTTCTACCGAGGACGAGCGCGGCAAGTGCGGCTTTGCGCGGCTGGGCATGCGGACGGAGCAGGACGGTACTGATTTTTTGATAATGGCGCAGGGCGGCGAAGGCGGTTTCGGCGATTTCGTGGCGGTCTTGTCTGCCGAGTTTTTTGTGTTCGCGGAAGTAGGCGGACAGAACGGCATCGGCAGGCTGTTTGAAAGTCAGCATGTCAGCCAGCACTTTGGCGGTATAGTCGAGTTGGATCGGGGTCATGGTGGGTTCGCAATCGGGGGAAAGGCTTGGATTATACTGGAAAGGTCGTCTGAAAACGTTGAATCGGGTTTCAGACGACCTTCATGATGCGTTCGATTTCATGCCAAAAGCCGTCGGGGCGCAATTCGAGTTTGGCGATTAAGCCGCTTTCGATTTGGCGGACGTCTCGGTCGGACAGGGTTTGCGCCTCGGCGACGCGGGCAGGGGCAAGGTATGCCATGCGGTCGATGAGGTGGTAGCGTGCGTCCTCGGTGGTCGGATATGCCGACCAGTCTCGGATAAAGACGCCGCGCCAGCAGTATGGGTTCAGCGGGGCTTCGGCGGAATCTGCGCCGACGGGGAAAAAGCCGATGCCGCGTATGATTGAGGCGGGTTGCGGCGCGTCGGGGAGGCGGTTTTGCCGTAGGGTTTCGCTGCCTTCGGGGGATTGAAGCAGGGCGAGTTGGCGGGGCAGTTTGGCGGCTTTGGCGGCGAGGGTGTCTTTGGAATTGAGTCCGCACAGGTCTGCGGATTTGCCGCTGCCGCTGCCGTAATATTTGCAGGTCAGTTCGATATGATAGGGTTTGCCGTTGATGGAGGCGATGAAATCGGCGGCGCCTTGCGTGAGGTCGTCTGAAAACACGGGCAGGTTATAGGCGTGCAATTCGGTATGCGGCGCATGGGCGAACCAAAATGCGAGCAGGCGTTCGGCGTAGATGCCGAGTCGGTTGCCGAAGGGGGCGTGTTCGGCGAGATAGTCATCTAAGGCGGTGGGATTGCCGTCCAAATCCAAAAGATAGCGGAAGCCGTGTTCGCCCAATAGTGTGCGGACGCTCAATTCGCAGCCGCTTTGCCAAAGCGGCGGGGCAGTCAGCAGGGTGGCGAGGGCGCGGACGGACGGGTTGGTGAGTTTCCACCATAGGGCATCTAGGGCGTAGTTCATGGGGCGGTGCGGATGTCGGGAAGGTGATGGATTTTATAATATTGAGCATGAAGTTGAAACCTGTAAGCCGCTGTACCGTCTAGGCAGCAATTGTTTTTTCCCTTCAAGATATAGTGGATTAACTTTAAACCGGTACGGCGTTGCCTCGCCTTAGCTCAAAGAGAACGATTCTCTAAGGTGCTGAAGCACCAAGTGAATCGGTTCCGTACTATCTGTACTGTCTGCGGCTTCGTCGCCTTGTCTTGATTTAGTTAATCCACTATATTGAATAAGTTGGCAATCGGGCGGTAACGTTCTCCCTATTAAAAAAGGTCGTCTGAAAACGCTTTAGCGAGACTTGCTATCGGTTTTCAGACGACCTTTGTTTTGAAACGGTTGTTATCCGTTCGGGTTTGTGTTGAAGGTTTTGCAGACGGATTGCTTGGGGAAAAGGTGGCTAGTTGCTTAACACATCGTGTTTTTTAGTTAAGACATATTGATAGACTTCTTCTACCGCCGCTTCGTCATAGCTTTTGCCAAAACGCTTTTTGTAGCCCAAGTCATAGAGTTTGACGTGGTGTTCTTCTGAAATTTCGACGCCTACGTTTTCCAAACACGACTTGGCGCAATGCAGATGGCAGCCGTCGATGACCAGCATCGGCCTGCCGGACTGCGCTTTGCGTACTAAAGGTGCAACTTTGCCTCCTACGCCGGAAATGCACGACATTTCAAATTCGCCGGCGTGATCGAGTGCTACGGCGGTATTGTTGGCAAGTTGCGCTACGTCAGAACATCCGGAACAGGAATAAATCAACGGAAGTTCGCTGCGGTTGGGCATTTCTAATCTCCTCTTTAGACTGTTTCATTTTGTATGTGTATTTTAATCCATCAATAATCGGTAAAGCACGCTCAGATTGAAGCAGGCCTGACAAAAGTGGTCGGATTTTCTGCCATGCCGGGTTGGATTCGGGATGCCTGAAGGTCGTCTGAAAATATTCTAGCAAAACTTGCTGTCGGTTTTCAGACGACCTTTTCTTTGGGGCTGGGCTATGCTTTGTCCTCTTCGTTTTCCACCGCTTTGGGCGGAACGGGTGCGAACCAGCCGACCAGAAGCAGCAGCACGCCGACGATGATGAAGGAGGCGATGCGGGCGATGCCGCCGCTGTTGGAAAGCTCGATGAGGAAGAGCTTGACGACGACAATCGCCATCAGCGCCGCGCCGGTTATCCAGAAGGGGCGCAGTTTGCGACGGTTGCCGTACACCATCAGGATGATGGCGGTCACTGCCCACACGACGGAGAGGCTGGCTTGCAGGCCGAAGGATTGGAGCATGATGTCGAGGCGCCAAGTGATGCCGTCGTAGAAATGCCACAGGCGCATCACGCCCGCGCTGATGACCATGAATGCGAGGGCGGCGACGCCGGGCGCGTTCACGCGGCGGTATTCTGCAGGCAGAGCTTCGGGCAGGGACTTCAGGGCGAACCACAGCATTCCGGCGCAGGCGAGCTCCAGCGGGTTAAGCAGCGGGATATATGGCAACGGCGCGGGTTGGAACGGGGTAGAGAAGTTCGTCCATATCATCCAATTTGCCGATGCAAGGGCGGCTATCGGCAGGGCGGAATGCTGATAGGCGGCTTGATGTCGTCTGAAAAAGCCGCGCTGCCGCTGCGTATGAAGGACGACCCACATGATCAGCGGTACGGCAAGCCACGAGAGCTGCGACCAAACGCCGTCGACGAGTTCGCCGACATACATTCCCGACCAAAGCGACCAAAGGATGCCGAGCATGATGATGTTGATTTTGTGCAAGCCGATAGGCGCATTGGTTCGGCGGTTATTCAGGATGACGAAGTTCAACACGGTAGCGGCAGCAAGCGGCAGGGCTGCGGCGGCCGTCCATAGGTGTTCGAGGTGATAGCCGATGAAGTGCAGGGCAAACAGGGGCAGGAATGCCAAGGTCGTCTGAAAAAGCTCTTTCCAGTTCAAACGGTTGACAAGCAACAGCAAGGTGGTGAATATCGGCAATGCCCAAAGCTCGATAAACAGGGTTTCTTCGCCCGTCCATTGGGTATAGGTGGCGAAGCCGCCCAACATCAGGGCGATAACGAGGATAGCCCAGCCTGCAATCTGCGAGAACGGGAGGGTTTGGTCTTGTTTGCCTTGGTTTTCCGATGCTTCGGTTTGGACGCGCGAATATTGCAGCATGTAGGCCGCGGCAAACAGCAGCGGCGCGGCGGCAAAGAGGTGCCAGTGTGTCAGGAAGCCGTTGGATTCATTATTAATCGAGGCTTGGAAGAGCAGGATAAAGATTGCATTGCCCAAGGCGAATGTGCTGAACACGTCCGACTTGCCTTTGCCTCGGCAGAACGCCCAAGCTGCCACCAAAGCAGAGAAAATGATGATGATGCCGCGTTCCGCGAAAAACAGTAAAGGCAGGATGGATGTGTAGAGCAGGGCGGCGCAGAGGGTTGCGTTTTGAAGTGTGTGTTCCCAGTGTGCCGAGCCTTTACGGCGGTAGAGGTGCCACTGCAGGTAAATTGCTGCGCCGCCGAACAGGGTCAGCAGGGTGGTGAACCATTGGCCGTGCAGGATGGTGGATTCTCCCTCCTGATAACCGCTCATTTGGGTCAGCGCCGCCAGCAGATACACGACGAGCGCACCCAGACGCATATGCGGACGCTGTTGGCGCAGTCCGAAGAAATACACGAGCGCGGATTCTACCGTCCACAGGATGACGGTGTTGCCGCGTTCAAAGTGAAGCGGAACGGCGAGCGTGAGGAAAAGCAGCGACAGGGCGAAAAACGCCTGACGCAGGATATACAAACCCTGTTGCCGTTTCAGCAACAGCGCGGCAAGTCCGTAAACGGCGGCGAAGCCCAGCGCGGAGAATGCGTCCGCAGACGGCCAGTGTTCCACCATGCGGTATTGCAGCCCGAACGCCGCCGCCATTGTGCCGAACAATAAAGTATGGTCGAGGACGTGGACGCGCAGGCCGTGGGAGCAGATGCTGTTCCAAATTTCTTCCAGCGTCGCATTGTCGGCAACGGGCGCGAGCGTGTCTTCGCGGCTTTCCGTCAGCTTGCGGCGGGCGAACAGATAGGCGATGAAGGTGTAGAGCAGCCAGTGGTAAATCAGGAAAGGCTCGGTGGTGGCGAAATGCTGCGGCGTATAGCTTTGCATGCCCCACAACGCGGCGATGGCGAAAGTTCCGGCGAAACCCGTCAGGTTCAGCGGCCGCCATGCCTTAAACCAAGCAATCGCCGCTACGCCGGCATTGAGCAGGGAAAGGTAGGAGAACAGCACCAAATAATTGCCGCTGCCGTCCGATACCAGGATGGGCGCCGCCAGACCGCCGACCAAGGCAACCTGCGCCATAATCTGCGCGTTTTGCCTGATTGCCAGCAACGCCATTAATACGACCATCGCCACCATCAGCACGAACACGATCGGTGCGGGCAGCAGCGGATGCAGTTTCAACGCCGCCAAAGAGGTCAGATACATCACTGCCACGCCGAAGCCTTGCAACACCAAGCCGTATTCGCGTTTGCGGCTTTGCAGCTTCCAGCCGCCGATGACCGCCGCCAGACCCGCACCTGCCACGGTCAGATAACGCATTTCCACCGGTACATAAATCCGCTCGGAGGCATAGCGCAAGAGGAACGCCAAGCCGAGGAACAGCACCACGATACCGGTTTTCAACAGCGGATTACCGCGCAGGAACCAAGCAACAATGGGGTTTTCGGAGAATTTGAAATCGAAACCTTCCTCTTTATGGATAACGGTTTCACGAGATTCGGTGTCGATGTTTTCTGATGTATTTTCAGACGACATCGGCACTTCGTTTTCAGACGACGTTTGCAGGACAGGCGCGTCTTGTTTGCGTTCGTCTTCCTGAATAGCGGAAACTTGGGCAGGTGTTTCTACGCTGTCTGCGTACAGGGAAGGTTCGGGCTGCACGGAAGGTTCGGCGGAAACAGAGGGAACAGGTGTAGCAAAAGAGGGGGCGGCAACCGGTTCGATGTGCGGCTCGACAGGCGCATTGTCCGCAGTCGCCGCAGGCTCAACCTTCTCATGAAGCGGCGCAGGGGTCGTCTGAATATCGTCGGCATGTTCGGACAAAACAGCGCGCAGTTTCCTAGCCTGCCCGGCTTCTGCTTTATCATGAACGGTTTCTTGTTCCAAAGCCGTCAAACGCAGCTTCAGCAACTCGATTTCTTTTTCCAGGTTTTGCAGTTTTGCATCATGTTCTTCTTGACGCGGTTTGCCAAGTTCCCGCGCAAACAACCATAAAATAGAGCCGAAAATGACGCCGACGGTCATTTCGTCAAGAAAATAGCCAATGAGGATGGGGATGAGTAGGCAGAAATACTGCATAAAACACCTGTCCGATAACGGTAAAAAATATGCCAATTGTAGCATTCTTGTCATGAGAAGGATGTATAGAAGGCGTAACGGTAGGAAAAGCTGTTGTGCGGTAAGCAACATTGTATTTGCAGAATTAATTCACGGCACAAGGTCGTCTGAAAAGCGAAATTGGATTTCAGACGACCTTGTCGATGGGTTTCGTCCTGCTGTTTATCATGAATATAGGCTTTATATCGTGGAATCAGGCGCAAGTCCTGTGAACTTGCCATGCTTGATACGGACTATTTATTATAGGCGTTAGCTTCGATAGGGTACGGTTTGTCTAGCCAACAAGTCTCAAGGTTTTTTTGATACCCATATTTTTCGAAAGAAAATCTAATGCCTCATTAACCCAACCATGCTTTGGGTTTCCCGCCAATTTTGTCTCCTCTCTTCGTGGGGTAGGAGATTGAGGATGCTGAAACCCAACCATTTTTAGGGATTCGACCAATTTGTTCCCTCTCCCCGTGGGAGAGGGTTAGGGAGAGGGCAGTAAGCCGCAGGCTTACATTCAGGTTTCTAGGTTTCGCAAAAAATCTTCTGAAAGGTCGTCTGAAAGGTTGCCCCGTCAAGAGGCGGCGCACTCTGAAAACGAGCGAAGCAAATTTCGCCAACACGGAACGCTAAAACCTTTTCAAAAAGGAAAATACGATGAAATTCAATCAAATCCATTTATTGTGTATTGCCGCAGTCTTGGCGCTTGCAGGCTGTAAAAACACAGAAGTTCCGTTAAACAGTCAGGTTGAATTGCCTGAAACATTTACGCAGGATGCGGCGGCGAAGGGTGATGCGGACATCGGGGTGTGGTGGCAGCAGTGGAACGATCCGGTGTTAAGCGGATTAATCGCGCAGGGTTTGGCGCAGGGGCATGATGTGAAAATCGCCGTCAGCCGTCTGAACGAAGCCCGTGCCGTGGCGGGAATGGCGCGTGCCGATTTGGGGCCGACCGTCGGATTGAGCGGTAAGGTGGGGGTGAATTACAGCAAAATGGATAACCCGCTCGACAGCAATGCTAGGGCGTTGCTCTCGCGTTATCCGCAGGCCTCGTCTTTAAACGGCGATACCATCGAGTCCACAGGCACCAGCATGTACGGCGGACTGACCGCTTCGTGGGAGCCGGATATTTTCGGCAAGAAGCGCAGCGATGCCGATGCCGCCCGTTATGCCGCACTCGGGCAGCAAGAGCTGGCGTATGGCGCGCAAATGCTGGTGGCGGGCGATATTGCCGACAATTATTTCAAAGCGCGTGCGGCGCAAGGCCGTCTGAAAACCGCTGACCAAACCGTTGCCACTTTGCGGCGGATGGTGCGCTACATCGAAGGTCGGTTTAAGGCGGGACATGTCAGCGGCTATGAAGTGAACGAGGCGAAAGTGCAACTGACCGCAGCGGAAGCCAAACGCGCCACGATAGGGGCGGAATACGCCGCTTATGTGCGCAGTATCGCCGTTTTGACCGGAAACGTGCCGCAGACGTTTACGCTGCCCGAATCGTCTGTCGATGTGTTGGCGCGCCAACCCTCCGCGCCGGGCGGGCAGACGCCGCAAGGTTTGCTGGAACGCCGCCCTGACCTGCGCGCGCAGGCGGCGCAAGTCAATGCCTATGCCGCCAAATTCGCCAGTGCCAAAGCCGATTTGCTGCCGCGTTTTACCATCAGCTTTATGGGGCAGGGCGGGCGTATCGGTGTGGACGGCGACCGTTCGCTGACCGGCTGGGCAAGTTTATTGTCGGTGGGCATACAGACGCCGCTGTTTACCAACGGCCGCATCAAAGCCAATATCAAAGCCGCCGACGCGCGCCTTCAGACGGCATTGCTGGAATACGACAAACGGCTCCTGACCGCGCTGGGCGAAGTTGACAGCGCATATCAAGGCGTGGAATCGCTAAGCCGTCAAACCGAACTGCTGCAAACCGCCCATAATCAGGCAGCGCGCCACGCGGCCGATACGGAAAAAATGTTCCGCAACGGCTACAAAACGCTGGATGTCGCCCTTAAAGCCCATATCGCCGAAGGCCAAATGCAGGAAAACCTGATTGCGGCGCGGCTGGCAAGGGCGCAGATGCTGGTGTCGCTGTATAAGGCGTTGGGCGGCGGTTGGTCGAAATAAAAAAGCAAAAAGGTCGTCTGAAAACTTTCAGACGACCTGGGTTTATTAGAAGAATGGAAAATTCCTGATATCGGTATAAATAAGTTTGCCAATTAAAAAGGTTAGTGGGTATAAGACTAAATTTGTGTGTGAGGAAGTGGTGATGAATCGATGTGAACTGTATTTAGTTAGTGATGTTGTTGAAAGCGGAAGGATTGGTAAGCTTCATGTAGGGGATGATCAAGAAGATATTTGCCAAGAAATCAAAGGTTTTGTATTAAACCCTATGAGGATTTCTAAAAAATCAAAAATATTTTTAGATAATTATGAAAATATAATGTTCTCGTTAGAAAATAAAAAAATAATAGGTATGCAGATAAATTTTGAGAACAAAAATGCCAAATCTGTAGTTTTAAATGATTTGTTTTCAGAATTCTCGAGTATTGATGACTGGATAAATTTCGCTGAAAAGTACAATTGGCTATGTGAGAAGAACTCTTCAATATATGTATTTAGAAAAAATAATGTTTTTATCTATGTGAATGATCAGGGTATGCTTTATTTGATATCTGTTTGTTAAATTATTGATTTATATAAATTTTGATTAATGTTTGGTGTGTGTGGGACACGGGTGCAAGGATGTTGGGATTGGGGAAGCATTCGCAGAAGGATGCTGAAGAAACCAAAGTAGGATTGGTAAACAAAAAAGCCTGAACATTATATTCAGGCTTTTGAAATTTGGCTCCCCGACCTGGGCTCGAACCAGGGACCTGCGGATTAACAGTCCGTCGCTCTACCGACTGAGCTATCGGGGAATGGGGTGCATTATAGCGTCTGAAAAAAAAGTGTCAATATTATTTTTCAGATGGATCGTAGTAATATTACAAATAATTGAATGTTAAAAGTATTTATTTTGTGAATAGTTGTGTTTGAAACCAATAGGGCGCAAATGGCAACAGGCGTGGTTGGCATGTCGGGATGCTATTTTGTCTAATATTTGGCGTTGACAAGTTTGCCGTTGCGGAACTCTTGGTGTTGCATTACTGCGCCGTTATAGGCGTATGTGGTGAGTGAACCATTGCTTGGAGTAGCGCGGAATTGCATCAGTTGGCTGCGGCTTAAGGTATAGGGGTCTGTCCGCTTCCGGCTGTTGTCGCTGTAAAAATCTTGTACGGTATATTGATCGCCTCGTTTGTTTTTCAGTTGACGGTAGTAGCCGCCCTTGACGGTGCTGTTGCTGGGATTGCCGTGTGTATCGAAATAAGTCACGATTTGTTCGTCAATAATATTGATGCCGCCTGTATTGTTTGGGGCGGTTTTATTTTTGTCTAAGGCAATCGGTATGTTGACGGAAGTGCCGAGTCCGACATGGTGTCCGATACCGGTTCCTATGCCTAAACCGATGGACATGCCGGGCGTACCGGCGGTGCAGGCGCAGAGTGTGGAAGAGAGAAGGATGAGGGGGATTGAGGGTTTCATGGTATTTCCTCGCTATGAGTATGAACCTGATTGAGGCGATAACGGAAAGGCGTGGTTTTGCCTCGAATGGGCAATGATGTTATGAAAATAAAACCACATATGGTGACTTTTCTTATTGAATTATATCGTTTTTATTCGGTGGAGAGCGTTAGCTTTGATTAAGGTGGGAGAAAGAAGCATTAAGACTGTATGGATAATAAGGATATCGGCGTATGGCGGTATGAAGTCGGGAAAATCTGCGATATAGCATATATATAGTGTAGAATGCTGTTCAGACGACCCTTCAGACGGATTTTTCTGCAAAGTAAAAAGGTTAAGAATATTTGGATATTCGCTCCCTATTTAATCGATAACGAATTCTGGAAAAAACAATGAAAACCTTGAAATTTACCAAAATGCACGGTTTGGGCAATGATTTTATGATGGTAAACGGTATCGGGCAGGATTTTGATCCGCTGACTGCGCCGCTTGCCGAATGGTCCGACCGTTTTAGAGGGGTGGGCTTCGATCAGTTGCTGTTGGTAGAAAAACCGTCTTCCGATGCGGTGGATTTCCGTTATCGTATATTCAATGCGGACGGCAGCGAGGTGGAGCAGTGTGGCAATGGTGCGCGCTGTTTTGCCCGATTTGTGGCGGATAAAGGCTTGACCGATAAAAAGGAAATTTTGGTGGAAACGGCTAAGGGTGTGATTATTCCCAAGTTGTTGGATAATGGTTTGGTGACCGTGAATATGGGCAAACCGCGCTTTACGTCGTCTGAAATCCCGTTTGTGCCGGTTCCTGACGAAGCGGATGATGCTTTGACGCATATGGTGATGGTCGGTTTGGAGACAGTGCAGGTCAGTTGTGTGAATATGGGCAATCCTCATGCTGTGATCGTGGTTGAGGATGTACAGACTGCGCCCGTGGCTCATTGGGGTGAGGCGATTGAGTCACACGAACAGTTTCCGGAACGTGTCAACGTCGGCTTTATGCAGATTGTCGATAGGGAATCTATCCGCCTGCGCGTATTTGAACGCGGTGTGGGTGAAACGCAGGCTTGCGGTACGGGGGCTTGTGCGGCTGTGGTTTCGGGCGTCCGGTTGGGGCTGTTGGCGGAAGGTGTGCCAGTGAAGGTTTCGCTGCCGGGCGGGGATTTGTTTATTACTTGGTCGCATGGTGAGGACGTTTTGATGACAGGGCCTGTTCAAACGGTTTTTGAAGGCGAGTTGCAGTATTCATGATTTGGACGAATTTGGATTTTCTCGCCGTTGTTGCTTATGGGCTGGTGTTTTTTGGATTGATTTTCCGCGCTGAAATGTTCCAGTGGTTTTGGGCTTCGGTTGTTTTGTGGCTGGGCGTGTCGATTTTGGGATCGCAGCTTTTGCCGGGAATGTGGGGGATTACTCATGTCGGTCCGTTGTTTGTCCCGCATTTTTATCTGACTTTTGCCAGTGTGTTTTTCTTTGCTTTTCATTGGAAAAAGCAGGCGGATACTGATTTTTGGCAGGCGGATTTGCAGCATCCGTTTTTGAGCGTTTTTGCCGTCAGCAATGTATTGATGACTTTGGCTTTTGTGTCGATTGCCGCGATATTGTATTTTCTGATGCCGGGCCGTTCTTTGGCTTTTACGTTTCCGGCTTTGTTGAAACTGTACGCGCTCAAGCCTGTTTATTGGTTTGTTTTGCAGTTTGTCATGATGGCGGTTTTTTATCTGCACCGCAGAAGTATTGCCAAGCAGTCGCCGGCGGTGTTCAGTAAAGCGCAACTCAGACTGGGCTGGCTGATGGCTTTGGTCATGCAGACTTTAGTCACGGGGGCGATAGTCGGAGAAATCGGACTTCATTAGGACGCATCAAGCCAAACAACCAAAAGTTATAAATAAAGAAACATTCGATATTGGTTTTTCAGACGACCTGTCTTTAATATACAGGTCATATCACATCAAAATCTGGAGTAGAAAATGAAGATTGCAAACAGCATCACCGAGCTGATCGGCAACACCCCGTTGGTCAAATTAAACCGTCTGACTGAAGGTTTGAAAGCCGAAGTCGCCGTCAAACTGGAATTTTTCAATCCCGGCAGCAGCGTGAAGGACCGCATTGCCGAAGCAATGATTGAAGCCGCCGAAAAAGCGGGCAAAATCGGTAAGGATACCGTAATTGTTGAAGCGACCAGCGGCAATACGGGTATCGGTTTGGCAATGGTGTGCGCGGCGCGCGGCTACAAGCTGGCAATCACGATGCCTGAAAGCATGAGTAAAGAACGCAAAATGCTGTTGCGTGCGTTCGGTGCGGAATTGATTTTGACTCCTGCGTCCGAAGGTATGGCAGGGGCGATTGCAAAAGCACAAGCCTTGGTGGATGAACACCCTGATACTTATTTCATGCCGCGCCAATTCGATAACGAGGCGAACCCGCAAATCCACCGCGAAACGACCGCCGAAGAAATTTGGCGCGATACTGACGGTAAAGTCGATATTTTTGTGGCGGGTGTCGGTACGGGCGGTACGGTTACCGGCGTGGGCGAAGTGTTGAAAAAATATAAACCCGAAGTCAAAGTCGTTGCCGTCGAGCCCGAAGCTTCTCCGGTTTTGAGCGGTGGTGAAAAAGGTCCGCACCCGATTCAAGGTATTGGTGCCGGCTTTATCCCTACCGTGTTGAATACCAAAGTATATGACAGTGTTTCCCAAGTTCCGAACGAAGCGGCGTTTGAAACCGCCCGCGCGATGGCGGAAAAAGAAGGTATTTTGGTCGGTATTTCTTCCGGTGCGGCAGTATGGAGCGCGCTGCAGCTTGCCAAACAGCCTGAAAACGAAGGCAAACTGATTGTCGTGCTGCTGCCTTCTTATGGCGAACGCTATCTTTCTACGCCTCTGTTTGCCGATTTGGCATAATAGAGTTGGGAGAAGATAAGTGATAAAAAAGACCGCTTCGGCGGTCTTTTTTGCGGTCTTGCGGCATGATGTGGCGTAAAAATGGATTTAAACCACCATATCGTGTAAAGATTGGAATGTAAGGCGAAAGTTGTTGTAATTCAGTCAACAGAAAAAGTCAGATTGATATAGAATTTGGTTATCTGGATAATCCTGATTATAATGGTAGACATGAAAAAATATATCCCCATCTTATTTGCGTTGGCGGTACTTGCCGGTTGTGAGACCATTTATGTCCCAAGCTTGCAAGAAGTGCCTGTCCGTCCGACTAATGTTAAGCCTAATGTTAAAACGACTAAGGGTGAAAAATCTGCGGCGTTCAGTTTGGCTTCTTCGCATTGGAGTGATGTTTCAAAAATCCGCGATGAGGCAACGCGTTTGAGCTATCAGGTCAGCCAAGGAAAAATGACCAAGGTTCAAGCTGCCCAATATCTGAACAAGTTCCGCATTCAACTTGTCGGCCGTAATGTCGTGGATGACAGCGTATATGAGGTTTATCTGCGTTCTGCCGTTGACAGCCAACGAGGCGAAATCAATACCGAACAATCCAAGCTGTATATCCAAAACGCCCTGCGCGGATGGCAGCAACGCTGGAAAAATATGGGTAACAAACCTTCTAACCCGGCATTTACCAACTTCCTGATGGAAGTCATGAACATGACTCCGTTGAAATAAGTTCCTCATTTCAAACAAAAGGTCGTCTGAAAATTTTCAGACGACCTTTTGTTTTGTGGATGTCGATATTTATGATGTTTTACGCAGCAGCTTCTCGGTTGCCAGTCTTGCCCGCTCTTTGATGTCTTCCGTCAGGTAAGTTTTCATCTGGCTGTACACCAAAGTAATGACGGCAATGTCGTCGCTGAATCCCAAAGGACCCAGCAAATCGGGAATGCTGTCGATAGGGCTGAGGAAGTAAACCAATGCGCCGACGATAATCATTTTGGCGCGTCTGGGGGTGTGAGGGGAGTCCCAAAGATAATACAGCGCATACAACTGGCGTACGATGGGTTCGCCCAACCGACCTGCAAAACGGGCGAGTTTATTGAGAAAACCCGTTTTATCCAAATTGCGCCTTCTGAATTTGGGGATAAAGTTTTCCGGATCGGAAGACTGGGTGTATTGTTTTTCTTCGGAATGTTTCATAACAAGCCTCACAGTAATTGAGTGGGAAGGGTTTGCCGTAATGCGGGCAAAGTATAAAACGGAGTAAGGCAAAGAAATGTCAGTATAGTGCAGTTTTGTGATAGGTGCTGAAGAGGTCGTCTGAAACATACCGATCGCAGGCGTTGAATGTAATGTTTTTGCAGTTCGATTTATATTCGAATTTTGTGGTTATTGGATTATAAAAATAATATTTATTTCTATTTATATATTATAAAAACAAAGATATTAAGATGGTATTTCAGGGTATGAAAGCCATATGGAGGTTGCCGAACGGCAGTTGAAGCGGTATTGGTTCAATTATTAATGGATAGTGTTTTGTTATTGGTACAGTTTATGATGTTTTTTGGTAAAATTTATTAGATTGTTTATAAATTAGACTGTTCAAAATCGGATAAAACAGGTAAATTATAGTTTATGTAACTCGATGTAATTTGAGTTATTGGTTTTGAGCTGATAAAAAATACAGAGGAACTGGCTATGTCCGTCAAACCGCGTCCTGTCTTTTTGGAGATTCCCAATATACGGTTGCCTATACCGGGAATTGTCTCCATCTTGCACCGCATCAGCGGGGTAGGGTTATTTATAATGCTTCCCGTTTTGCTGTATCTCCTGTCCGGTACGTTGAGCCGCGAGTCGGCGTTTGAAACTTACCGTGCCATCGTTTCCAATCCTTTGGTCAAGTTGATTTTAATCGGCGTGTTATGGGCTTATCTGCACCATTTTCTCGCTGGTATCCGTTTTTTATTTTTGGATGCACACAAAGGCCTTGAGCTGAATACTGCGCGCAATACCGCCAAATTGGTGTTTGCTGCCGCATTGGTGCTGACCGTCGTTTTGGGAGCGTTGTTATGGTAGAGCGTAAATTGACCGGTGCCCATTACGGTTTGCGCGATTGGGCGATGCAGCGTGCGACTGCGGTTATCATGTTGATCTATACCGTCGCGCTTTTAGTGATTCTGTTTACCCTGCCTAAAGAATATTCGGCATGGCAGGCATTTTTCGATCAAGTTTGGGTGAAAGTGTTCACCCAAGTCAGCTTTATCGCCGTATTTTTGCACGCTTGGGTGGGTATCCGCGATTTGTGGATGGACTATATCAAACCCTTCGGCGTGCGTTTGTTTTTGCAGGTTGCCACCATCGTTTGGCTGGTCGGCTGCCTGGTGTATTCAATTAAAGTAATTTGGGGGTAAGTATGGGTTTTCCTGTTCGCAAGTTTGATGCCGTGATTGTCGGCGGTGGTGGTGCAGGTTTACGCGCAGCCCTCCAATTATCCAAATCCGGTCTGAATTGTGCCGTTTTGTCTAAAGTGTTCCCGACCCGTTCGCATACTGTAGCGGCGCAGGGCGGTATTTCCGCTTCGCTGGGTAATGTGCAGGAAGACCGTTGGGACTGGCACATGTACGATACCGTGAAAGGTTCAGACTGGTTGGGCGACCAAGATGCGATTGAGTTTATGTGTCGCGCCGCGCCTGAAGCGGTGATTGAGTTGGAACACATGGGTATGCCTTTTGACCGCGTGGAAAGCGGCAAAATTTATCAGCGTCCTTTCGGCGGTCATACTGCCGAACACGGTAAACGTGCAGTAGAACGTGCTTGCGCGGTTGCTGACCGTACCGGTCATGCGATGCTGCATACCCTGTACCAACAAAACGTCCGTGCTAATACGCAATTCTTTGTGGAATGGACGGCGCAAGATTTGATTCGTGATGAGAATGGTGATGTCGTCGGTGTTACCGCCATGGAAATGGAAACCGGCGAAGTTTATATTTTCCACGCTAAAGCCGTGATGTTTGCTACCGGCGGCGGCGGTCGTATTTATGCGTCTTCCACCAATGCCTATATGAATACCGGCGACGGTTTGGGCATTTGCGCCCGTGCGGGCATTCCGTTGGAAGATATGGAATTCTGGCAATTCCACCCGACCGGTGTGGCAGGTGCAGGCGTGTTGATTACCGAAGGTGTGCGCGGTGAGGGCGGTATTCTGTTGAATGCCGACGGTGAACGCTTTATGGAACGCTATGCACCGACCGTAAAAGACTTGGCTTCACGCGACGTGGTTTCCCGCGCGATGGCGATGGAAATCTACGAAGGTCGCGGCTGCGGTAAAAACAAAGACCATGTATTGCTGAAAATCGACCATATCGGTGCCGAAAAAATTATGGAAAAACTGCCGGGCATCCGCGAGATTTCCATTCAGTTTGCCGGTATCGACCCGATTAAAGACCCGATTCCCGTTGTGCCGACTACCCACTACATGATGGGCGGTATTCCGACCAACTATCACGGCGAAGTCGTTGTTCCGCAAGGCGACGAATATGAAGTGCCGGTGAAAGGTCTGTATGCTGCGGGCGAGTGCGCTTGTGCTTCCGTACACGGTGCGAACCGTTTGGGTACCAACTCCCTGCTTGACTTGGTGGTGTTCGGTAAAGCTGCCGGCGACAGCATGATTAAATTCATCAAAGAGCAAAGTGATTGGAAACCGTTGCCTGCCGATGCTGGCGAGCTGACCCGCCAACGTATCGAACGCTTGGATAACCAGACCGGTGGCGAAAATGTTGATGCACTGCGTCGCGAACTGCAACGCTCCGTCCAACTGCATGCCGGCGTGTTCCGTACCGATGAGATTCTGAGCAAAGGTGTTCGAGAAATCATGGCGATTGCTGAGCGTGTGAAACGTACTGAAATCAAAGACAAGAGCAAAGTGTGGAATACCGCGCGTATCGAAGCTTTGGAATTGGATAATCTGATTGAAGTAGCGAAAGCGACTTTGGTGTCTGCCGAAGCGCGTAAAGAATCGCGCGGCGCGCACGCTTCAGACGACCATCCTGAGCGCGATGACGAAAACTGGATGAAACACACGCTGTACCATTCAGATACCAACACCTTGTCCTACAAACCGGTACACACCAAGCCTTTGAGCGTGGAATACATCAAACCGGCCAAGCGCGTTTACTGATGCGTTTTCAGACGACCGCCGTATCACAAGGGGTCGTCTGAAAATCAAATACACCACCACACTGAACAGCCTGAACCCATAACATAAAACCATCAGGCGGTTTATGAGAAAAGGAACACTTCTCATGGAAAAAATGAGTTTTGAAATTTACCGTTACAATCCGGACGTTGATGCCAAACCATATATGCAACGTTACGAGTTGGAACTGGAACCTACCGACGTGAAACTTTTGGACGCGCTGGTGCGTCTGAAAGCGCAAGACGATACCCTGTCTTTCCGCCGTTCCTGCCGTGAAGGTATTTGCGGTTCGGACGGTATGAACATCAACGGCAAAAACGGCTTGGCGTGTCTGACCGATTTACGCAGTCTGAAACAGCCTGTGAAAATCCGTCCGCTGCCCGGTCTGCCCGTCATCCGCGACCTGATTGTGGACATGACCCAGTTCTTCAAACAATACCACTCCATCAAACCTTATGTCGTCAACGATAATCCGATCGATGCCGACAAAGAGCGTCTGCAAACGCAGGAAGAGCGCAAAGAGTTGGACGGCTTGTATGAATGTATTTTGTGCGCCTGCTGCTCGACTGCCTGTCCGTCGTTCTGGTGGAATCCCGACAAATTCGTCGGTCCGTCCGGTTTGCTGAACGCCTACCGCTTCATTGCCGACAGCCGCGATACCATTACCAACGAGCGTTTGGACAATTTGAACGACCCGTATCGCCTGTTCCGCTGCCATACCATCATGAACTGCGTGGACGTATGTCCTAAACACTTGAATCCGACCCGTGCCATCGGTAAGATTAAAGAAATTATGTTGAAACGAGCCGTTTAAGAAATGATGGTTTTTGACGATATTGCCAAACGGAAAATCCGTTTTCAAACCCGCCGGGGATTATTGGAGTTAGATTTGATTTTCGGCAGGTTTATGGAAAAAGAATTCGAGCATTTGAGCGATAAAGAGCTGTCCGAGTTTTCCGAAATCCTTGAGTTTCAAGATCAGGAGCTTCTTGCCCTGATCAACGGACATTCGGCGACAGACAAGGAACACCTTATCCCTATGCTTGAAAAAATCAGACGAGCTTGACGTATTGGAAATCCGCCTGCCTTTCGGCGGATTTCTAGGATACAGAGGTCGTCTGAAAATAAAGACCGTGCTGCATAGGCAGCAACGAAAGCCCCAACCTACAAAGGAGCGATAAATATGTCCAAATCAATTAAACTCAACGTACCCAATCAAGAGGATTTAGAACTGCCCGTATTGGAAGCGAGCATCGGTCATGACGTGGTCGATATCCGCGCACTGACGAAAAACACAGGCTTATTCTCATTCGACCCCGGATTCGTTTCAACAGCAAGCTGCGAATCCAAAATCACTTATATCGACGGCGACAAAGGTTTGCTGTATTACCGTGGTTATCCCATCGAACAACTTGCCGAAAAATCCGATTATTTGGAAGTCTGCTACCTGCTGATTTACGGCGAACTGCCGACGCCTGAGCAAAAGGCAGAATTTGACAATACCGTCCGCCGTCATACGATGGTGCATGAACAGCTGACTTGGTTCTTCCGCGGCTTCCGTCGCGATGCGCATCCGATGGCGATGATGGTTGGCGTGGTCGGCGCGCTGTCTGCGTTCTATCAGGACAGTCTGGACATCACCAATCCCGAACACCGCAAAATCGCGATTTACCGCCTGATTTCCAAAATTCCGACGATTGCAGCAATGTGCTACCGCTATTCCAACGGTCTGCCGTTCAATTATCCGAGAAACAACCTCTCTTATTCCGAAAACTTCATGCACATGATGTTCGCCACACCATGTGAAGACTACAAACCCAATCCCGTATTGGCACGCGCGCTCGACCGCATCTTTATCCTTCATGCCGACCACGAGCAAAACGCATCGACTTCGACCGTCCGTCTGGCAGGTTCTTCAGGCGCGAACCCGTTTGCCTGTATCGCTGCCGGTATTGCCTGTCTGTGGGGTGCGTCCCACGGCGGCGCGAACGAAGCCGTCTTGAAAATGTTGGACGAAATCGGCGATGTGTCCCGTGTTGCCGAATATATGGAAGGCGTGAAACAGCGTAAATACCGCCTGATGGGCTTCGGACACCGCGTGTACCGCAATATGGATCCGCGTGCCAGCATTATGCGCGAGACCTGTTATGAAGTGCTGAAAGAATTGGGCTTGGAAGACAGTCCGAAATTCAAGCTGGCAATGGAATTGGAACAAATTGCCCTGAAAGACCCGTTCTTCGTGGAGCGCAAACTGTACCCCAACGTCGACTTCTACTCCGGTATCGTCCTGTCCGCGCTGGGCATTCCGACCGAAATGTTTACCGTCATCTTCGCCCTGTCGCGCAGCGTGGGCTGGATTTCGCACTGGCATGAAATGATTGGCGATCCTTCGCTGAAAATCGGCCGTCCGCGCCAACTTTATACCGGTGCGGAACGCCGCGATTATGTGCCGGCGGATAAACGCTGAAAATCAGTATATTAATATGTTGTCAGAACTTCATTTGAGAAAGCCGAATAGTTTTTTTAAATAAGTTTGTCTGCAGCAAACGAAACAGATACAAGTAATTTGGCTGGAAATAGGGTAGAATGAAGTGTCATTTCAAACGGCATGGATTCCGTTGAAACACATGGAATTCTACCCTTTGTTTATATTTTAAAGAAAAGAGCTCGCGTCATGATGGATGAAAAACTCAATTTTTCTTATCTGTTCGGTTCAAATGCTCCCTACATCGAGGAGTTGTATGAGAATTTCCTGGAAAACCCCAATTCGGTCGATGAAAAATGGAAGCAGTATTTCACTGACTTAAGCAAGCAGCCTGGTGCGGCGGATGTTGATGTCGCCCATGCTCCGATCCGTGAATCCTTCGCCAATTTGGCAAAAACCAAATCGACAGCGGCTATTGCCGGCGGTATGGACGAAGCCATGATGAAGAAACAGGTCGGCGTACTGCGGTTGATTTCTGCTTACCGTATTCAAGGTGTGGGCGCCGCACAGCTTGACCCGCTCAAACGTATCCCTCCACGCAACATTGAAGCCCTCGATCCCAAATTCCACGGACTGAATGATGCCGATATGGCGGTTCAGTTCAATATGGGCGAGGGCGATTTTTCCGGCCAAAGCAAACTGCCTCTGTCCCAAATCATCAGCAACCTCAAGCAAACCTACTGTGGCCACCTCGCATTGGAATACATCTACATTCCCAATACCGAAGAGCGCCGCTGGTTGCGCAATTATTTTGAGGATGTGCTGTCCACCCCGAGTTACAGTGCCGAACAGAAACGCCGCATCCTGAAAGAAATGACCGCTGCCGAGACTTTGGAGCGTTATCTGCATACCAAATACGTCGGTCAGAAACGCTTCGGCGTAGAAGGCGGCGAGAGCGTGATTGCCGGTCTGAATTACCTGATTCAAAACGCAGGTAAAGACGGTGTCGAAGAAGTCATCATCGGTATGGCACACCGAGGTCGTCTGAATGTCTTGGTCAACATTTTGGGCAAGAAACCGGGCGATTTGTTTGCCGAATTTGAAGGCCGTGCCGAAATCAAGCTGCCCAGCGGCGACGTAAAATACCACATGGGTTTCAGCTCCGACATCGCTACGCCGAACGGTCCGATGCACGTTTCTTTAGCGTTCAACCCGTCTCACTTGGAAATCGTCAATCCTGTCGTTGAAGGTTCTGCACGCGCCAAACAAAAACGTCTGGGCGAAAACGGCCGCGACAAAGTATTGCCCGTATTGATTCACGGCGACTCTGCATTTGTCGGCTTGGGCGTCAACCAAGCGACGTTCAATCTGTCCAAAACGCGCGGCTATACCACCGGCGGTACGGTTCACATCGTCATCAACAACCAAATCGGCTTCACCACTTCCGATACCCGCGACACCCGTTCGACCGTGCATTGTACCGATGTGGCGAAAATGGTTTCCGCTCCGGTCATTCATGTCAACGGCGACGATCCGGAACGCGTTTGCTTCGCCATTCAAGCCGCGTTGGACTACCGTAAGAAATTCAACAAAGACATCGTGATTGATGTCGTCTGCTACCGCAAATGGGGCCACAACGAGGGCGACGATCCGACCCTGACCCAACCGATGATGTACAAAAAAGTATCGCAACACCCCGGTGCGCGTGCTTTGTACACTGAGCAACTGATTGCAGAAGGCGTGGTAACGCAGGCAGAAGCCGACGGCTATATCCAAGCCTACCGCGATGCTTTGGACAAAGGCGAACATGTCGAGCAAACGACGTTGAGCAACTTCCAACGTACGCAAATCGACTGGAGCAAATACCAAGGTAAAGACTGGCGCGAAGATGTGGAAACCGGCCTGCCTGCTGCCGACATCGAGCGTCTTGCCGAGAAATTTACCGCCGTTCCCGAAGGCTTTGCACTGCATCCGACTGCCAAACGCGTGCTCGAAGCGCGCAAAGGCATGGCTGCGGGCAGTCAGCCGATTGACTGGGGTATGGCGGAAACCCTCGCATACGCCAGCCTGGTCACCAAAGGCCACGGCGTGCGCATTTCCGGCGAAGACTCCGGACGCGGTACGTTCTCACACCGCCATGCCGTATTGCATGACCAAAAACGCGAAAAATGGGATGATGGTACTTATGTGCCGCTGCGCAATATGGGCGAAGGCGCAGGCGAATTCCTCGTTATCGACTCCATCTTGAATGAAGAAGCGGTCATGGCGTTCGAATACGGTTTCGCCTGCTCCGCGCCCGACAAACTGACCATTTGGGAAGCGCAGTTCGGTGACTTTGCCAACGGCGCGCAAGTGACCATCGACCAGTTCCTGTCGTCCGGCGAAACCAAGTGGGGACGTTTGTGCGGCCTGACTACCATTCTGCCGCACGGCTACGACGGACAAGGTCCGGAACATTCCTCCGGCCGCGTGGAACGCTGGTTGCAGCTCTGCTCCGAACACAATATGCAAATCATCATGCCGTCCGAAGCGTCGCAAATGTTCCACCTGCTGCAACGCCAAGTCTTGGGTTCGTACCGCAAACCGCTGGTGATTTTCATGTCCAAACGCCTGTTGCGCTTCAAAGGTGCGATGAGTCCGCTGGAAAACTTTACCGAAGGTTCGCGCTTCCGTCCCGTTATCAGCGATACCGCCGAGCGTGGCAACAATGAAAGCGTGAAACGCGTGATTCTTTGCGCCGGACAGGTTTACTACGATTTGGAAGCAGGCCGTGCCGAGCGCAAACTGGAAAACGATGTCGCCATCGTCCGCGTCGAGCAGCTTTATCCGTTCCCATACGACGAAGTGCGCGCGGAGTTGGCGAAATATCCGAACGCGAAATCCGTGGTTTGGGCGCAAGAAGAGCCGAAAAACCAAGGCGCGTTCTACCAAATCCGCCACCGCTTGGAAGACGTTATCGGCGAAAGCCAAAAACTGTCTTACGCCGGTCGTCCGAGCAGCGCATCGCCAGCCGTCGGCTATATGAGCAAACACGTCGCCCAGCTGAAACAACTGGTTGAAGACGCAATGACGCTGTAACGCAATACGGTGCGGCGTTCCGAATGAAACACTTCAGACGGAACGCCCGCCAAACAAAAGAGATAACACACAACAGGTCGTCTGAAAACCAACGACCATCCGGAGACACAAAATGATTATTGATGTAAAAGTACCTATGCTGTCCGAAAGCGTATCCGAAGGCACGCTCTTGGAATGGAAGAAAAAAGTCGGCGAAGCCGTAGCGCGCGACGAAATCCTGATTGACATCGAAACCGACAAAGTGGTTTTGGAAGTACCTTCCCCACAAGCCGGCGTATTGGTTGAAATCATTGCTCAAAACGGCGAAACCGTTGCCGCCGAGCAAGTATTGGCACGCATCGACACCGCTGCTACCGCTTCCGCTTCTGCTGAAGCCCCAGCCGCCGCTCCTGCGCCTGAAGCCGCTCCCGCCGCTGCGCAAACCAATGCCGCCATGCCTGCCGCTGCGAAACTGGCAGCCGAAACCGGCGTGGATGTGAACGCGCTGCAAGGTTCCGGTCGTGACGGTCGCGTCTTGAAAGAAGATGTGCAAAACGCCGCCGCCAAACCTGCCGCTGCGCCCGCTGCCGCTCCTGTACCTGTTCCCGCGGGTGCACGTCCGGAACAACGCGTTCCGATGAGCCGCCTACGCGCCCGTGTTGCCGAACGTCTCTTGGCTTCGCAACAAGAAAACGCGATTCTGACTACGTTCAACGAAGTCAACATGAAACCCATCATGGACTTGCGTGCGAAATACAAAGAAAAATTCGAGAAAGAACACGGCGTCAAACTCGGCTTCATGTCTTTCTTCGTCAAAGCAGCCGTTGCCGCGCTGAAAAAATATCCGGTGGTCAATGCCTCCGTTGACGGCAGCGACATCGTTTATCACGGTTACTTCGACATCGGTATCGCTATCGGCAGCCCGCGCGGTCTGGTCGTTCCGATTCTGCGAGATGCCGACCAAATGAGTATTGCCGACATCGAACAAGCCATCGTTGATTACGCCAAAAAAGCCAAAGACGGTAAAATCGCGCTGGAAGATTTGACCGGCGGTACGTTCAGTATTACCAACGGCGGTACGTTCGGTTCAATGATGTCCACCCCGATTATCAATCCGCCGCAATCCGCCATTTTGGGTATGCACGCGACCAAAGAGCGCGCAGTCGTGGAAAACGGCCAAGTTGTCGTCCGTCCGATGATGTATCTGGCACTCTCTTACGACCACCGCATCATCGACGGCCGCGAAGCCGTGCTGACTTTGGTTGCCATCAAAGACGCGCTGGAAGATCCGGCACGCCTGTTGTTGGATCTGTAAACGCCGCCAAAGGGATATAAAGCGGATAAAAACAGAGCAGTTTGAAATCGGGCTGCTTACTGGCTTTCAGACGACCTTGAAACGAAAAAGGTCGTCTGAAAACAGCAGGATGTTTGAAATCTAAGGGAGAAAGTTTGTTGCTGCCATTTTTCGTGCAGAAGCAAACGCTTGAAAATCCATAGGAGCGTATCCATGAAACCCATCTCCCTGTTTCCGCTTTTGGCTGTCGTTTCCCTGCTTGGCGCGTGTGCCGCATTCGAAGGCAAGGAATATTCCGTCAACGCTTATGATGCGCGCGGCAGAATGTTGAACAAGCGTTTTGAAATGGACAGCAACAAAGCAGGCATTCCCGTCGCCCGCAGCGTTTTGTGCAAACGTTATCTGCACGCTACCGTGCGCGTTTACAACAATTTTACCGGACAGGAAGTCAGGGAATACAGTCCGCATTCCTGCCGCCGCTGATGCGTCCGAACCAATCGGGCTGAAATTTGAATAGGTCGTGCCTGTGAGCAGGCTTCGCACTCTGAAAAAGGCAGAATAAGTTTTAATTTTGTTGAAGCCGCGTTTTCAGACGACCTCTCATGCAAAATATAGTGGATAAACTTTTGCTGAAGGTTTTCCTGCGGCAAAAATATCAAACAACAAAGGATTTTTCACATGTCTCAATACGATGTAGTAGTCATCGGCGCAGGTCCCGGCGGATACGTTGCCGCCATCCGCGCCGCCCAACTGGGTTTTAAAACCGCCTGTGTCGATGCGGGCGTCAACAAAGCAGGCGACGCGCCCGCGCTGGGCGGCACCTGCCTGAACGTCGGCTGCATTCCTTCCAAAGCTCTGTTGCAATCCAGCGAACATTTCCACGCTGCGCAGCATGATTTTGCCGAACACGGTATCAGCGTCGGCGACATCAAATTCGACGCGGCGAAAATGATTGCGCGCAAAGACGCCATCGTAACCAAGCTCACCGGCGGCGTGAAATTCCTGTTCCAAAAAAACAAAGTAACCAGCCTGTTCGGTACGGCTTCATTTGCCGGAAAAAACGGCGATGCCTACCAAATCGAAGTCGATAACAAAGGCGAGAAAACCGTTATCGAAGCCAAACACGTCATCGTAGCGACCGGTTCCGTGCCGCGTCCGCTGCCACAGGTTGCCATCGATAATGTAAACGTATTGGACAACGAAGGCGCATTGAACCTGACCGAAGTGCCCGCCAAACTGGGCGTCATCGGTTCGGGCGTGATTGGTTTGGAAATGGGTTCTGTATGGAACCGCGTCGGTTCGCAGGTCACCATCCTCGAAGCCATGCCGACCTTCCTTGCCGCCGCCGACCAGCAAATCGCCAAAGAAGCCTTCAAATACTTCACCAAAGAGCAGGGCTTGAGCATCGAGTTGGGCGTGAAAATCGGCGACATCAAATCTGAAGGCAAAGGTGTTTCCGTTGCCTACCAAACTGCCGCAGGCGAAGCCAAAACCGAAGTATTCGACAAACTCATCGTCGCCATCGGTCGTATTCCGAACACCAAAGGCTTGAACGCCGAAGCCGTCGGCTTGGAAAAAGACGAGCGCGGCTTTATCAAAGTGGACGGCGAATGCCGCACCAACCTGCCTAATGTCTGGGCAATCGGCGACGTGGTTCGCGGTCCGATGCTGGCGCACAAAGCCAGCGACGAAGGCGTGGCGGTTGCCGAGCGCATCGCCGGTCAGAAACCGCATATCGACTTCAACAGCGTACCGTTCGTGATTTACACCGACCCCGAAATCGCTTGGGTCGGCAAAACCGAAGAGCAGCTCAAAGCCGAAGGCGTGGAATACAAAAAAGGCACTTCCGGCTTCGGTGCAAACGGCCGCGCGTTGGCAATGGGTAAGGCAAAAGGTACGGTCAAAGTGTTGGCGGATGCCAAAACCGACCGCATCTTGGGCGTACACATGATCGGTCCGGTCGTCAGCGAATTGGTTACTGAAGGCGTCACTGCGCTCGAATTCTTCGCCAGCAGCGAAGACATCGCCCGCATCATTCATGCCCATCCGACCTTGTCCGAAGTGGTTCACGAAGCCGCACTGGCCGCCGACAAACGCGCTTTGCACGGCTGATGAGGTCAAGTAAAGCATAAAAGGTCGTCTGAAACTTTTTCAGACGACCTTTTCGGAAAGATGAATGTTCGGAAGCAATGTTCCGATAGGTATAGAGAGAAAATAGAGCGTATCAGTTGCTATTGTTCCCTGACCGGAATGACGATTTAAGCAGAATCTACTATATAATCGGCGACACATTCACAGACAGCATTTGATTATGAATAAAGAAGTAATCGGTATCCTGTTTATACCGATGGGCATCATCAGCATGTGTATGGCCGCGTTGTGGCAAATGTATGTGATGATGACCGAAACTTATACGCTCAACCGTTTCAAAGACAAAGAATTGGTTTGGCGCGTAGCATTGTTGTTTATCAGTTTCAGCCTTGCTGTTTACCTGCTCTGCCCGAATTCGCGTAAAAAAGGCATCGTCTTTTTTATCCTCGGGGGCGGCGGTGCAATCATGTATCTGCTTGCGCGGATGTGGTTGCCGTTCAGCAAGTGAAACGACGATTTTCCGACCGCCGAAAGGTCGTCTGAAACGCACGGGGTTGTCATTTATGGGCAGTCTCAGGGCATTCCACTAATCTAAAGGAGAAATCCATGAATCTACACGAGTATCAGGCTAAAGAACTGCTGGCAAGCTACGGCTTGCCCGTGCAAGGCGGTATTTTGGCGCACAACGGCGAAGAAGCCGCAGCCGCTTACGACAAACTGGGCGGCAAATTTGCCGTCGTTAAAGCCCAAGTCCACGCAGGCGGACGCGGTAAAGCGGGCGGTGTAAAAGTCGTCAAAAGCCGTGAAGAAGCCAAAGAAGTGGCGGAAAGCCTGATTGGCACCAATCTGGTTACTTATCAAACCGATGCCAGCGGTCAGCCGGTCAACAGCGTTTTGGTTTGCGAAGACATGTATCCGGTGCAAACCGAGCTGTATTTGGGCGCGGTGGTCGACCGTTCTACCCGTCGCATTACGTTCATGGCTTCGACCGAGGGCGGTGTGGAAATCGAAAAAGTTGCCGCCGAAACCCCTGAAAAAATCTTCAAAGTAACCGTTGACCCGCTGGTCGGCCTGCAACCTTGCCAAGCGCGTGAAGTTGCGTTCCAACTGGGCTTGAAAGACAAACAAATCAACGAGTTCGTCAAACTGATGACCGGCGCGTACAAAGCGTTTGTTGAAAATGACTTCGCCCTGTTTGAAGTGAACCCGCTGGCAGTCCGCGAAAACGGCGCGCTGGCCTGCGTGGACGGCAAAATCGGTATCGACAGCAACGCCCTCTACCGTCTGCCGAAAATCGCCGAATTGCGCGACAAATCCCAAGAAAACGAACGCGAGCTGAAAGCCTCCGAATTCGACCTGAACTACGTTGCACTGGAAGGCAACATCGGCTGTATGGTGAACGGCGCAGGTTTGGCGATGGCAACCATGGACATCATCAAACTGAAAGGCGGCCAACCTGCCAACTTCCTCGACGTAGGCGGCGGCGCGACCAAAGAGCGCGTGGTTGAAGCGTTCAAACTGATTCTCGAAGACAAATCCGTTAAAGGCGTATTGATCAACATCTTCGGCGGTATCGTCCGTTGCGACATGATTGCGGAAGCCATCGTGGCAGCCGTTAAAGAAATCAACGTTGACGTGCCTGTCGTTGTCCGTCTGGAAGGCAATAACGCCGAACTCGGCGCGAAAATCCTGAACGAATCAGGTCTGAAACTGACTTCCGCCGACGGCCTGAATGACGCAGCCGAAAAAATTGTCGCAGCCGTAAACGCCTAAGGAGAAAAGAATGAGCGTATTGATTAATAAAGACACCAAAGTATTGGTTCAAGGTTTCACCGGTAAAAACGGTACTTTCCACTCCGAACAAGCTCTGGCTTACGGCACTAAAGTCGTCGGCGGCGTTACCCCGGGTAAAGGCGGTCAAACCCACCTGAACCTGCCCGTGTTCAACACCATGAAAGAAGCCGTTAAAGAAACCGGCGCGGACGCATCCGTGATTTACGTTCCGGCTCCGTTTGTGTTGGATTCTATCGTTGAAGCCGTTGATTCCGGCGTAGGCTTGGTGGTTGTGATTACCGAAGGCGTGCCGACTCTGGACATGCTCAAAGCCAAACGCTACTTGGAAACCAACGGCAACGGTACACGTTTGGTCGGCCCTAACTGCCCGGGCGTGATTACTCCGGGCGAGTGCAAAATCGGTATTATGCCGGGCCACATCCACACTCCTGGCCGCATCGGCATCATTTCCCGTTCCGGTACATTGACTTACGAAGCCGTGGCACAAACCACCAAACTGGGCTTGGGTCAATCAACCTGTATCGGTATCGGCGGCGATCCGATTCCGGGCATGAACCAAATCGACGCGCTGAAACTCTTCCAAGAAGACCCCGATACCGACGCCATCATCATGATCGGTGAAATCGGCGGTACTGCGGAAGAAGAAGCAGCCGAATACATCCAATCCAACGTAACCAAACCTGTTGTCGGCTACATCGCAGGTGTGACCGCTCCTAAAGGCAAACGCATGGGCCACGCCGGTGCGATTATCTCCGGCGGCAAAGGTACTGCGGAAGAAAAATTCGCCGCTTTCGAAAAAGCCGGCATCGCCTACACCCGCAGCCCTGCCGAATTGGGCAGTACCATGCTGGAAGTGTTGAAAGCAAAAGGCTTGGCGTAATAACGCTTAGTCGTTTTGACTGAAAAACCGAAAGGTCGTCTGAAAACTTGGAAACAGGTTTTCAGACGACCTTTTTACTTGGTTTGCCATAATCTGCAAATTTCGTTAGGCGTTTGTTTCCAGCGTTATAGTGGATTATAGTGGTTTAAAGTTAATCCACTATATCGTACAGATTGTCGCATAAGCTACATAAATTGTCGGATATTCTATACTTTGCAGTGTTATCTTTAATTTTTATTCAATATATAATCATTCTCAAAAATAAATCAATCATATCAACATCTTCCTATCTTACTTTTTCAGACGACCTTACTCATATCTGAATTCATTTCCCATTAAGGAGCAGTTATGAACAGCCTGTGGCAGCCTAACTGTTTGAGTATCGTCATCGCTTTTGCATTTTCATCCGCATATGCTCAAACTGTACCCGATAAAGTCAATCTGAACGAAATTACCGTAAAGGGGGCAAGAAATACACCCGCCCAGAGTAATGGCAACTACACCGTAAAAGGCAGCACCTCGGCCACCAAACTTGACTTGAAACTCAAAGAAACCCCGCAAAGTGTAACCGTTTTCACCCAGCAGCAGATGCAGGATCAGAATTTGCAGAATCTTGATCAGGTGCTGGAAGAAACGCCGGGTATTACCGTCTTGCAGGACTCCGTTACCGGCATGGGCGAAGCCCAGTATTATTCGCGCGGCTTTCCCGTCGACAATTACCAGCTTGACGGTGTGCTGGCCAATAAATACCTGCTCGGCGGGCCGCGCTTTATTGCCGCACAGGACAGCTATCTTTACGACAGGGTGGAAATCATCCGCGGTTCGAACGGGCTGAGCACCGGAGTGGGCGATCCGGCGGCCAGCGTCAATTTCGTGCGCAAACGCCCGATGGCGAAAAAATCGGGGGAATTGAACCTGAAATACGGTTCTTGGAACAACAAACGTGTCGAATTCGATTACGGTGGTGCATTGAACAAATCCCAAACCTTGCGCGGCCGCATCGTCGGAACATGGGAGGACGGCGACAGCTTTATGGACAGAATCAAACGCAAATCCCATGCCTTCTACACTGTATTCGATTGGACGCCAACCGACAAAGACAGCTTTACGTTTGGCTTCAGCCGTCAGCACCGCAACGTTACCGGTGCGCCGACCAAGGGGTTGATGCGTTATTCGAAAGTTACCCAGGATTATGATTTCGAGTTGGGGGATTCCCCGACACATTGGATAGATGCCCGCGACGTTCCCCCGAGCTTCAACAACGGGGCGGAATGGGCGTTTAACAAAGCCACCAGCGACAATATGTTTGCCGAATACAAACATCATTTCAACGACCATATCAAGCTGCAAACTGCCTATACCCGCAGCCGCACCAAAAGCGACTTGCGTTACGGCGATATGGGGGTAAACGGCTACGCGCCGCAATTTAACGCGGCAACTTATGATTTCGGCCGCGAACGCGACAAATACGACGACAAGGCGTTCGATATCCATCTGGACAGCCGTTTCAAACTTTTTGAACAGGATCAGCAGTTTATTGTCGGTTTTAGCGGCATCCGCCATACCCAGACGAGGGACGATTATAATTTCAGCAGCAGCGGCGAATTGAATGTCGATGATGCCAAGCCTACAGGTATTGCGGCCATGACGGGAGAACCGATAGACCGTAATTTCTATTTATGGCAGGCGATTCCGCTTGATTATTGGAATAACGGCAGCTATCCCATGCTGGGGTACAACCGGGCTTGGGAGAAAAAATTGGGACCGGACGGATTGATTTCCCGCGATCATTTGGCTTCGGAGCAATACGGACCCTATTTTGCCCTGAAACTCAAGCCGGCCAAGTGGCTGACGGCAGTGATAGGCGGGCGTTGGCTGACATGGCGGGACAAAGGGGGCGGGAAATGGTCGTTTTACAAAAACAAAAACAACGTGATAACGGACGATACGGTTGAAATGCCCGACGAAGGGTACGCCCCCGATCACAATAAAAGCAGGATGTATCACGATACGGTGCGCAAATTCGTTCCGTATGGCGGCGTGATTGTAGAACTGACGCCGACCATCAATGCCTACGCCAGCTATACCGGCATCCTGAAAACCAACAATGTCTTAAGGAACAGGCCGGCCTATGGCGAGGGCGGCGGATGGCTGCCGCCGATTACCGGCAATTCCAAAGAAGTCGGCATCAAAGGCGGCTTGTGGAACGACAAGCTGAATTTCGCCCTGTCTTACTTCACCATGACCCAGAAAAATTACCCCACGCTCGAACCTACAGGCTCGCGTTGTTACGAATGGAAATACGGCGGGGAAAACGGCAACGAACCGTGGTGCTTCCAAGGTGATTGGGAATACGGTACAGGCAAGGGCTATACCAGCAGGGGGTTCGACATTAACCTTGCCGGACAGATTACCCCGAAATGGCGGATGCAGGCGGGCTTTGTCAAACTGAAGATAGACAAACCTTACGACGCGCCCAACTCCTCCAACGACTTGGGGGACGACATGAATCTGGAGTACGGCGGCACCTATACCGCGCCGGATAAAACCTTCAAATTCTTCACCAGCTACGACTTTACGCCCAAGCTGACGATGGGGGTGGGGATGCGTTGGGTCAGCGGCACCAAGCCCAAACCTTGGGGGCATGGTCTTTCCAACGGGCAATATTACGTTTCCGACAAACCCAAAGCCCTGTGGCAGCCTTCCTACTCGATATGGAACGTCATGGCGCGCTATAAAATCAACAAACACGCCGCACTGGCGGTCAACGTCGGCAACCTGACCAATAAACGCTATTACACCAACTCCCGCAGCAATTTTTACGGCAAGCCGCGCAACGCCTCTGTTGCCTTGAAAATTAAGTGGTAGGCTGTTTGCATGGAACCCTTCCAAGAAGCAGTTTGTATGATAGAAAAGTTTTAAAGAGGCCCAACGGTCGTCTGAAAGTTTTCAGACGACCTTTTTATCTCCCGCGTCAATCTTTACATGTTTTCAAACCACCTTTAGCCGAATTGACTTGAGAAGAAGTGTAAAGGGGTTATAATCGATTAACAGATGAACAATCTGTTATTTCAACGGTAAGGACATCAAGGAGAAGGTAATGAAAAAACATGATTTTGAATCCCGCAAAGAAGCTTTGTTGAAAGACATTCAAGATGTAATGAACGATGTCGAAGAGCTGTACACCAAAGGCGTGGAAGCCGGTTCGGAAGAAGGTAAAAAAGCCAAAGCCAAATTGCAGGAAAAACTCGAAGCCGCCAAAGAGCGTTTGTATCGTTTTGAAGACGAAGCAGGCGAGCGCATCAGACATCATGCCGACCGCGCGCGCGAAAAATACGACGAATTTGAAGAATTGGCAGAAGAGCGTTTCAAAGAAGGCAAAAAACGCTTTGCCGAGTTTGGAGAAGAAGCGGGTGACCGCATCAAACGCGGCGCGCGCCAAGCCGATGCAGCCGTACACGACAAACCTTATTACGCAATGGGCTTTGCCGCACTGGCAGGCTTGGTCGTCGGCGTCTTGCTGAACCGCCGATAATCGGTCAAACAGGAATGCCGTCCGGACACGATTTCCCAAAGTCTTGTTCCGGCGGCGTTTGCTTATGAGGGGCGGCGAAGGTTTCAGACGACCCCAAAGCCTTCGGATTGTCCGTTTCGGAGCAATCAGGGAAATCGGAATATGGGTATCAGACAAAATATCGAACATACAAAAACGCTGCTGAATCAAGGTATTGATTTGCTTTTGCTGCGGTTGCAGATTTTGAATCTGGATTTGGCGGAGCAGGCGGAAAACGTGTTCCGCATTATCATATGGCTGGTCGTATCGGGCATATTGCTGCTGATTGCATTCATCAGCCTATTGTTCGGGCTAAACCGCGCGTTGTCGGATACCGCGGCGATATGGGTATTTTTCGGGATAACCGTCCTCAGCCTGATCGTCATTGCGATTTTGTTCGGTAAAGTGTCAAAAGATTGGCGCAGCCAAAACAACCAAATCGCGGCAACCTTGCAGGACATCCGGGCAGACATCGCCTGCCTGCGCGGTCAAGATATGCAGGAAGGAGGGGACGATGAGTAAAACGGAACGCGATGAAGCACGCGAACTGCTGCAACTGGAAGCCAAACTCGTCCGCCTGAGGATTGAGGCATCGTATTTGAAACAGCGAAAATTGAAGGAACAGGAAGAACGCAAGTCGGACACGCTGATGAAGCTGCTGGATTTGGGCAACGAGTTGACGCAGACAAGCCTGCTGTATAAAACGGCAGGACTCGCCATTCCGCGCAAATACCGCTTCGGCGCACTGCTGGCAGCGTTTGCGTTGAAGGCTGCGATGAAGTAGATGGGATTAGAAAGAAGGTCGTCTGAAAGTTGGGTTTCAGACGACCTTTTTGTATTTGTGGAGTTCGTGGGCGAAGCCCACGCTACGGTGGGTTTCAGACGATTTTGGGTTGTCGGCGTGGGTTGGGATAACCGTATCCGACGGGATATTTGTCTGCCGTCATTCCCGCGCAGGCGGGAATCCACTTTTGAATTTTGGCAACTGTTTTTGAATATCTGTTTCTTAGGGTTTCCGATGGATTCCCGCCTGCGCGGGAATGACGGCTGCTGGAGGTAATTGTGGGTTGGATTGGCAGCGTTTGCGTTGAAATTTGCTGAAGTGAGTGAGGTCGTGGAGAGGTCGTCTGAAAAACTAGGTTTGTGTTTCAGACGACCTTTTTGTATTTTTGGAATTCGTGGGCGAAGCCCACGCTACGGGTTGTAGCTTTGGTCGGAGAATGGAGGTATAGAGGCTTTTGTTTGCATTCGTTATATTTTTGAAATGTCGCACTCGGTCAGGCGATGTAGGAGCGGTAGCGTGGGCTTTGCCCACGAATAACGATTGCTTGAAACATAAAAAGGTCGTCTGAAAGTTGGGTTTCAGACGACTTTTTTAGTTTGGGGATTCGTGGGCGAAGCCCACGCTACGGCTACCATACGATTACTATGATTCATTTAACCAAATATTCAGTCTTATCAAACAACAAGGTAATGTTAATTGGGTCTTGTTTGGATAGAGATATAGATTGATAGTTATTTAATATTGTTTTTTGTATAGATTCCAAATAATCATCTAATTTATCAGGAAATAAACTTGCTATATCTTCGATTTCCGTACCTTGGTGAATAATATCTGAGTATATGGATTCAATAGGAATCAATTTTAAAAGTTCAATACTCTTCGGCCCAAACATTAAATATTCTATATCATCAATATTTGCTTTCTTTTGCAATAGCGATGTTACTCCCCCCAGGAGTAAGGTATTAAGCAAAAATTTAAACTGATCTAGATTGCTTGTATCTATTGAGATTTTCATAGTCGTCTTTCTCTTCGTTTAAATGTCAAAGCACATATTATCAATATTACTATGAATGACCTTATCTTTGCTTTGGTTTGCCATCAAAAAAACAAACCGGTTTTCGTATGTTCAAAATAATACAATCTCCAAAACCATCATAACCAGGAAGGTAGCGTGGGCTTTGCCCACGAATAACGATTGCTTGAAACATAAAAAGATCGTCTGAAACTGTATTTTTCAGTTTCAGACGACCTTTGGTTTCAGAAAAGCATAGGGCGATACGGTATCACTATGCTTTAAACTTCAAGCCTTAACGCCAGTAGCGCCACCAAGGCATATCGTTCGGCTGCCATTGGTGTTGCAGAAACGGGCTTTGCGGGAAGTTGGTTTCCAAGACGCGGCGGGTGTCGGCGGCGAGTTGGGGTTTGTCCAGTTTTTTGTAAGCCAGCTCCATCATAGCGAGCGATTCTTCGACGTAGCGGGTATTTTGGTAACGCTCGACGATTTTTTGGGCGCGGTTGACTGCGGCGAGGTAGGCGCCGCGTTTCATGTAGTAGCGGGCAACGGAGATTTCGTTACCGCCCAAAGCGTCCACCAGTTTTGCCATGCGCTCGGTGGCGTCGGCGGCGTATTTGCTCTCCGGATAGCGTTGTACCAATTCGGCAAACGCTTGGTATGCGCTGCGGTTGGCTTTAGGGTCGCGGTCGGACCAGTCTTGGGAGGCGAGTTTGTTGAGGAAGGATTGGTCTTCGTTGAACAAAACCAAGCCTTTGAGGTAAAGCGCGTAATCCATATTCGGATGTTGCGGGTGATGGCGCTGGAAGCGGTCGATGGCGGCGAGGGCTTTTTCAGGCTCGTCGTCTTTGTAATAGGCGTATGCGGTATCCAGTTGCGCCTGTTGCGCGTAGCGGCCGTTGGGGAAGCGGGATTCTAAAATTTCGTATAACTTGATGGCTCGCGTATAATTGCTGCTGTTCAACTCGTCATGCGCTTCGGCATAGAGTTTTTCCACGTTCCAATCTTGTGTGATTTGCGCGTCTTTATCGACCGTACCTTTATTGCTTGCACAGGCACCCAGTGCCAGACTTAACGAAACTACTAAAAGAATTTTTTTCATGCAGAATACTTCCTTTGATAATGAAGCCGATTATAGCGACGATTTAGACTTTACGTCAGCCCCCGAAGCAGAAAGTTGTGTTAATTTGACTGTTCCGCTGGAGCTTGCGGGCGGGCGGCTGGATGCTTTGTTGGCAAAGCTCATGCCTGATTATTCGCGCAGCCGCCTGACATCGTGGATTAAAGAAGGCGCGGTCATTGTAAACGATAAGCCCGCCCAACCCAAAGACAAAATGATAGGCGGAGAATCCATCAGCGTAACGGTACGTCCGAGCGAAGAGAATCTCGCGTTCAAACCCGAAGCGATGGATTTGGATATTGTGTACGAAGACGATACCGTCATCGTCGTCAACAAACCCGCCGGACTGGTCGTCCACCCCGCCGCAGGCAACTGGACGGGGACGCTGCTCAACGGTTTATTGGCGCATTGTCCCGAATTGAGCCAGATTCCGCGCGCGGGCATCGTCCACAGGCTAGACAAAGAAACCAGCGGCCTGATGGTGGTCGCCAAAACCCTGCCCGCACAAAATTCCCTCGTGCAACAGCTTCAAGAGCGCACGGTCAAACGCATCTACCGCGCCGTCGCCAACGGCATCGTTCCCTTTGACGGCAAAATCGAAACCCAAATCGGACGCGATCCGCACAACCGCCTGAAAATGGCGGTCGTCAAATTCGGCGGCAAACCTGCCGTGACACATGTCAAAGTGTTGGAACGCTATCTTGCCCACAGCTACATCGAATGCTCGCTCGAAACAGGCAGGACGCACCAAATCCGCGTCCATATGCGCGAAGCCAACCACCCGCTTGCCGCCGACCCTGTTTACGGCAACCTGCGTCATCCGTGCAGCGAACCGGTAAAAGAAGCCGTTAAAAGTCTGGGCGCGCGTCAGGCTTTGCACGCCTACCGCTTAAGTTTCGTCCATCCGAAAACCGGCGAAACCGTCTCTTTTGAAGCCCCGATTCCCGACGATATTTACCACCTGCTCTCCGTCCTGCGCCTCGAAGCAGGCTTGGATTCGTCTTTGAGCAACGAAGAAGAATGGCAGGACAAACTCGGCACGGATGACGACGATGATTGGAACGAAGACGACTACGATGTCGAAGTGGTTTATGTGAGGGATTAAGATGTCTTCTTCAGATTTGGTAAATCTTGCACAAATGGACGGCGAAATGCAGTGGCTGGCGGGTTACGGCAATTTGACATCTGAAAAAACATATCGACTTCCCACTAAAGCTGCCATCGTTTACATGATTGCGCTGCCCGTATGGTTGGGTACGCGGAACATGGAAGATATGGAGATTCTGAACATAGGCTCCGGTGTCTTCATGCTGTCATATCTTTTGATAATGATTTTGTCCTTCCCGTATGTGTCTCTATCATCCAAAAAAAGAGCATTGGAAAAATTACAGGATAAGTTTTGGAGATACGACCCTGTCAAACGAGTCCTGACGCATTGGGAAGGCAGCGAAATCGTTATGGAATATCTTCTTTCTGAAAATGACCACTTATCGGCAATTAGATGGAGAGGCGATCTCTATGGAGAATTTTTTACGCTGGAATATCGCCGTCCATATCCCGCACCATACGTTCGAATTTTGACTTTTATTCATAGCAAACCGTCAGACAAAGAAGATTTCGCGGCTGCCGCACAAAATATTGCCAAGCAGATGAATCTGCCTTTAGATGAAAACGGTTTGTACAACTAGTCTGATCGAATGTTCAAATAGCTTTCACGCAGTAGATGAAAAGGTCGTCTGAAAAAGTATAGTGGATTAACTATAAACCAGTACGGCGTTGCCTCGCCTTGCCGTACTATCTGTACTGTCTGCGGCTTCGTCGCCTTGTCCTGATTTAAATTTAATCCACTATACAATGTGGCTTGTCGAGACTGATAGACGCATTCTTTTCAAACCTTTCCTTACTCAGATAAAACATGAAAACCATCACAGAAACCCTAAACCTCGCCCCGCAAGGCAAAAATTTCCTGACAGCCGACTGGCCTGCGCCCGCCAACGTGAAAACCCTGATTACCACCCGCAACGGCGGCGTGAGCCAAGGCGTGTATCAAAGTTTGAACCTCGGTTCGCACGTCGGCGATGATCCTGATGCCGTGCGCCGCAATCGTGAAATTGTGCAGGAACAGGTCGGGCTGCCCGTTGCCTACCTCAATCAAATCCATAGCACCATCGTCGTCAATGCCGCCGACGCATTGGGCAACACGCCCGATGCAGACGCTTCGGTGGACAACACAGGCAAAGCCGCCTGCGCCGCAATGACTGCCGACTGCCTGCCTGTCTTGTTCTGCGATAAAGCCGGTACGGTCGTCGCTGCCGCACATGCAGGCTGGCGCGGTTTGGCGGGCGGCGTATTGCAAAACACCATAGCCGCGATGAATGTCGCGCCCGTCGAAATCATGGCATATCTCGGCCCTGCCATCGGCGCGGACGCATTCGAAGTCGGACAAGACGTGTTCGACGCATTTTGTACGCCCATGCCCGAAGCTGAGGACGCATTCGAAGACATCGGCGGCGGTAAATATCTTGCCGACATCTACGCACTGGCGCGTTTGGTTCTGCGCCGCGAAGGGGTGGACATGATCTACGGCGGCACACACTGCACCGTCTTGGAGCGCGACACTTTCTTCTCTTACCGCCGTGACGGACAAACCGGCCGCATGGTCAGCCTGATTTGGTTGGCGGAATAATGCGCGGTAAACCGTGTATCCGATATTTGACTGAAAAAAGCCGTTGTTAAGCGTATCGGTTCCAATATCGTTAAGGTCGTCTGAAAATATCGGTTTCCTCAATTTCAGGAACGGTTTTCAGACGACCTTTGTTCGTTGTATCCTTTAGATAAATCAGGCGGTATTTGTCATTGCATATGACGCTATTGAGGCCGTCTGAAAACAAGGAAACCGTATATTTGATTTGAAAGAAAGGATAATTAATATGGATACCCAGTCCATACAAAATCAATTCAACGCCGTATCCGCACAATACGACGGTCAACGCCGCGCCCTGATACCCTGCTTTGACCTGTTTTACCAAACCGCCGCCGACTTGGCCGCAGGTGTGCCTAATGTGCGCCGCGTACTTGATTTGGGTGCGGGTACGGGTTTGATGAGTGCATTTGTACACGCACGTTGTCCTGATGCCGAATATACTTTGGTCGATATTTCCATGCAGATGCTTGCTCAAGCCCGGCAGCGTTTCCAAGGCCTGCCGAATTTCCGTTATATGGCGCAGGATTTGGCGCGGTTGGACGAAGCTGCAGGCCTGCCGGAGGGTGATTTCGACCTGATTGTGTCCGGTTTGGCCATCCATCATTTGGAAAACGGGCAGAAACAATCGCTGTTTCATCAAGTTGCCCGCCTACTTGCGCCAAACGGCCGCTTTATCAACGCCGACCAGGTGTTGGGCGAAACCGCAGCCTCCGAACGCACCTATACCGAAGCATGGCGGCATCATGTTATGCATAACATCGCGCTGACCGAAGCCGAGAAAAATGCCGCATTCGAACGCATCAAACTCGACCGCATGGCTACGTTATCCGACCAGTTCCAATGGCTGCGCGACGCCGGGCTTCAGGCCGATTTGTATTTCCAACATTATAATTTTGTTGTTTTCGCCGCTGTCAAACCGTCAGAATGTGGGAGATAATCCGATGAACGATGCCCTTATCCAAACTTTCGCCCTGACCTTCGGCTTTCCCTACACTTAAACGCGGCAAGAATTGCCGCCGTTGGAAGGCGGGCGGCATCTGCATTTGGGCGCGTTGGACGGGTTTTACCGCCATATGGACGGTATGTGGCAGGGAAAAAATCCTAGTGTTGATTATTGGCTAGAAATGGAAACCCAGTTTTTGCAATGGCTGACTTATGCAAGGCTGCCGGATATTTGGAACGATTGGGCTTTTGGTTGGGACATCAGAGCTAAACAATATTTGCCGATAGAAGGCTGGCGCGAAGAATGGGCGGTGTTTGGCGTAATGTTTGACGATTCGATTCTTTTTGCCGATACCGTCGCACCCGACAGCCCTGTTTATTGGCTGATGACCGGTTACGGCACGGTGGAAAACCGCCGCCTTATCGCGCCGTCTGTGGCTGCGTTGATGCAAACTTTATTGGCTATTTCTGATTTTGAACAAAAATGGCAGGCGGAGGGCAGGGCGGTTTATGATGAAGAAGGCTGTTGTACGGCTGCAGAATTAAGTGCGGCATTGCACGATTTGCTGTACCGAGAACTGTCGCTCGAATGTGCGGCGGGATTTGAAGAAGCGTTTTGGGGATGATGTCGGTTTGAGGTCGTCTGAAAGCAGGGCGGATGATTTTCAGACGACCTTTTCGGAATGACAGACTACGTTCCCGACGATTTACAGATTTTGTTGGCGGATTCGGGCTTTTACGGAGAAAAAGAAGGCGAATACACGCCTGCGGGTAAAACGTTGGCAGAAGTTTTAAGTCGGAAGCCTGATTAATTCGTTGCTTGCAACCAAGTCAAAACGGAACTAAGGAGATACAAAAAATGAAGATTACTTCGCTGGATCATTTGGTTTTAACCGTTGCCGATATTTCCCGCAGCATTGATTTTTATACCCGTATTTTGGGTATGGAAGAAATCACGTTTGGCGAGGGGCGCAAGGCTTTGTTGTTTGGCAGGCAGAAAATCAATCTGCACATGCGCGGGGCGGAAGCTGTGCCTCATGCTGAAAATGCTGCCTGCGGTACGGCGGATTTGTGTTTGTTGACGGAGACGCCGTTGGAGCAGGTTTTGGAAGAATTGGCTTCGCACGGTGTGGAAGCCATCAGCGGGATTGTTCCGCGCACGGGAGCGGTCGGCGCGATACGGTCGGTTTATTTGCGCGACCCTGACGGCAATCTTTTGGAAATCAGCCGTTACGAATAGGTCGTCTGAAATCCCGTTTTCTGCAAAAAAGGCTGCATCATGAACACCGTTTCTATCCAAAACCTTTCCCACCGCTACGGCAAGACCCTTGCGCTTGACGATGTGTCGCTGGACATTCCGAAAGGCGCGACGGTCGGTTTGATCGGGCCGGACGGGGTGGGCAAATCGACGCTGCTCTCGTTGATGGCGGGGGTGAAGGTGATTCAGGACGGACGGGTGGAAGTGTTGGGCGGCGATATGGCGGACAAGGACGTGCGGCGGGATTTGTCGCACCGCATCGCCTTTATGCCGCAGGGTTTGGGGCGCAACCTGTATCCTACCTTGTCGGTGTATGAGAATATCGATTTCCACGCGCGGCTGTTTGGTTTGGACGGGCAGGAACGCACGCGGCAGATTGCGCGGCTGATGGAGGCGACCCGCCTTGCGCCGTTTTCCGGCAGGGCGGCTGGCAAGCTCTCGGGCGGGATGAAGCAGAAGCTGAGTTTGTGCTGCGCGCTGGTGCACAGTCCGGATTTGCTGATTCTGGACGAACCGACCACGGGTGTGGACCCTTTGTCGCGCCGCCAGTTTTGGGCGTTGGTGGACGATTTGCGGCGGGAACACGCGGGCATGACCGTGATTGTGGCGACCGCCTATATTGAAGAGGCGCAGCGTTTCGAGCGGCTGCTGGCGATGGACGCGGGCAGGCTGCTGGAAAACAAGCCTACTGCCGACGTGCTGGCGGACTACGGCACCGACGTATTAGAAGAGGCCTACGTCAAAATGCTGCCGCCGGAAAAACAGCAAGGTTCGGGCGGTTTGGACATTACGCCGTTCGTCCCCGATCCCGATGCGCCGCCCGCGATGGAAGCGCACGGGCTGACCAAGCGTTTCGGCGATTTCACTGCTGTGGACCATGTCAGCTTTACCATTCAAAAAGGCGAGATTTTCGGCTTTCTCGGCAGCAACGGCTGCGGCAAGTCCACCACCATGAAAATGCTGACCGGCCTGCTGGAAGCGACCGAAGGCGACGCCACGCTGTTGGGCAAGCCGATAGACGCGGGCGGCTTGGACACCAAAATGCGCGTCGGCTATATGTCGCAGGCGTTTTCGCTGTATGAGGAACTGAGCGTGCGCCGCAATCTGGATTTGCACGCCAGACTTTACCAGATGGGCGCTAAAGGCGCGGCGGCGGTGGAGGAAGCCCTGCAACAGTTTGATTTGGCAGACGTTGCCGACACCGCGCCTGCATCGCTGCCGCTGGGTATCCGCCAACGCCTGCAACTGGCCGCCGCCTGTCTGCACCATCCCGAAGTGTTGATTTTGGACGAACCGACTTCGGGGGTCGATCCCGCTGCGCGCGATATGTTCTGGCGGCATCTTCTGAAACTCTCCCGCGAAGACAAAATCACCATTTTCGTTTCCACCCACTTTATGAACGAAGCCGCCCGCTGCGACCGCATTTCCTTTATGCACAAAGGCCGCGTGTTGGCGGTGGGCACGCCCGCCGAACTGGCGGCAAGGCAGAATGCGCCGGATTTGGAAGAAGCGTTTGTGCAGTATCTGATTGAAGCGGAAGGCGGGGAAGGTGGGGAAAGGTCGTCCCGTCAGGAGGCTGCGCACTCTGAAAGTGATCAGCGCGAGTTTCGCCAAAATACAGACGGCGTGCGTGAACAAGGTTCGCACACCCTACCGGCGGAAACTCTGACCGTAGGGTGTGTGGCGCAAGCCACGCACGCGGAAGGGGAATCGGACGACAGGCATTCTGAATTTTCAGACGACCTTCAAGGAAAAGATACAGGGTCGTCTGAAACCCAAAACGGCGTGCGTGAACAAAGTTCACACACCCTACCTGTGAACAATAAAGCGGAATTGTCCGAACCGACCGTAGGGTGTGTGGCGCAAGCCACGCACGCGGAAGTGGAATCGGATGACGGGCATTCGGAGTTTTCAGACGACCCTGAAAAACACCATCCGAGGCCGTCTGAAAATCCGTCGGCAACGCCCGACACCCAAAACTTCAAATACCGTTTCTCCATGATTTGGACCTTTGCCCGCCGCGAAGCCAAAGAGCTTTTGCGCGACAAAATCCGCCTGTTTTTCGCCGTGTTCGGCCCGCTGATTATCATGGCGTCGGTATCGTGGGGGATTTCGTTTGACGTGCGGAATCTGAAATTCGCCGTTTACGACCGCGACCAAACTGCCGCCAGCCGCGAGCTGGTTGAGTATTTCGACGGTTCGCGCTACTTCCTCCAACAGCCGCCGATACGGTCCGAAGCCGAAATCGACACCGTGCTCAAAAGCTCCGGCGCCATATTGGTCATCGATATTCCGAGCGGTTTCGGGCGCGATTTGGCGCGCGGGCTCAAACCCGAAGTTGGGTTTTATGTGGACGGTTCCATGCCGTTTAACGCCACCAATATCCGCGGCTACATCGGCAGCCTGATCACCGCCTACACCAAAGACCGCATCGCCGAAAGCGGGCTGCCCGTTTCGCTCAAAGCCCCCGCCGGCATCGAACCGCGCTTTATGTACAATCAGGATTTCGACAGCATCAACGCCATCGCCCCGGGCGTGATGATGCTGGTGTTGATGATGATACCCGCCATGATGTCGGCGGTCGGCGTGGTGCGCGAACGCGAAATCGGTTCCATCGCCAATTTCTACGCATCGCCCGCCGCCGTGGCGCAATATCTGATCGGCAAACAGCTTCCCTATATCGCCGTCGGCATGGTCAATTTCGCCGCCATGATGCTGATGATTATTTACCTGTTCGGCGTACCGCTCAAAGGCTCGTTTGCCGGACTCGCCGTCGGCACGCTCTTGATGGTGTCCGCCAGCACCGCGCTGGGGCTTTTGATTTCCTGCTTCGTGCGCTCCCAGCTCGCCGCCATCTTCGCCACCGCCATCATCACTATGATCCCCGCGCAAACCTATTCCGGCTTTCTCTACCCGCTGTCCACCATGGAAGGCGGCGCGCTGGTTATCGGCAAAACCTTCCCGTCGTCGTGGTACTACACCGTCAGCGTCGGCAGCTTCACCAAAGGGCTGCACACCGCCGACCTGCTGCATGAATACGCCGCCATCGCCGCCTTTGCCGCCACCAGCCTGATTCTGGCGTGCGTGTTGTTGAAGAAACAGGAGAAGTGAGAGGTCGTCTGAAAACTCAGCAGGCGGGTATTGATGCCTGATTTATTCCTTAAATATAGTGGGTTAAGTTTAAATCAGGACAAGGCAACGAAGCCGCAGACAGTGCAAGTAGCACGACAAGGCGAGGTAACGCAGTACTGGTTTAAACTTAGCCCACTATAAAGGAAGAAACGCCATGAACCGAACAATCCTGTTTGACGGACTGGCCGAACGCTACGGCGCGGCGGCGGAATATCCGTGGGTGAAATCTCCCGACTTTGCCGTGTTCCGTCACACGGGCAACCGCAAATGGTTCTGCCTGTATATGCCCGTACCGTCTGAAAAACTCGGCATGGGCGAGGGCGGTCTGACGGAAATTGTCAACGTCAAATGCCGCCCCGAACACATCGGCGCATGGCGCGCGACGGTAGGCATCCTGCCCGCCTACCACATGAACAAAGAACACTGGTTGAGTATCGTATTGGCGCAAACGCCCGCAGAAAACGTGTGGCGGCTGATAGACGACAGCTTCGTGCTGACACGCTAGGATTGATTAACTCCACACATCAAACGAAAGGAAAAACATGAAAACCATAGGCATCATCGGCGGCATGAGTCCCGAAAGCACCGTGCTTTACTACCAAATCATCAACCGCGAGACCAACCGCCGCTTGGGCGGCAACCGCAGCGCCAAAATCCTGCTCGACAGCGTGGATTTTGAAGAAATCGTCCGTTTGCAGAAAAGCGGCGATTGGGCGGCGGCAGGAAACGTGTTGGCGCAAAGCGCGCGGAAGCTGGAAGCGGGCGGCGCGGATTTTTTGCTGCTCGCCACCAACACCATGCACAAAGTCGCCCCCGCCATCGAACAGGCGGCCGGCATCCCCTTGCTGCACGTCGTCGATGCCACCGCCGCCGCCATCAAACGGCAGGGCTTGTCCGCCGTCGGCCTGCTCGGCACGCGCTTTACCATGAGCGACGGTTTTTATACGGAGCGCATGAGTTCGCAGGGTGTGCAAACCATAACTCCGACCGCCGCCGAACAAGACGAAATCCACCGCATTATTTTTGACGAACTGTGTCTGAACCGCATCCGCCCCGAATCCGCCCGCTACTTTTACGACGTGATAGGTCGTCTGAAAAAGGAAGGCGCGCAGGGCGTGATACTTGGCTGCACTGAAATCTGCCTGCTCGTAAACGAAACCGACAGCCCGCTGCCCGTGTTCGACAGCACCGCCATCCATGCGCTTGCGGCGGTAGATGCGGCGCTGGCGGAATAAGTGGGACTGCTGATTAAACTGCTACGGAGTGGGTTTTCCATTTCGTATCAGTTTATCCGTAGTCCCACCCATGATGCGGCAAACGCCAAATTTCAGGATATAGATGTTATCCGCTTATGAAGAGTAAACTTTGTGAATAATTTTGACGGTTTTTCCGTTGAGGTTAAATTCCGTATTGGTATGAGCGCCTGAAGCGCAATCCAAACTTTGGTATTCCATATTGATATGATTGAGATTTTTACGGCGCAGTTTGAAGGACCATTCAAAGGTTTCGGGTTGTGCGTTTTCCGTGTTGCCGCAGTCCATTTTTTCTTTACCGTTCAGAGTCAGGTTTTTACGCGGCAGGGTGGAAGGAACGGTTTTAGGGTAGGGCGCTTCGCCGTTGTAACCTTGCTTCATAAAGGCGGAGTAGGCTTGTTGCAGCGAACCGGTATAACGGCATTCGTAGCGGGTTATGATGGCATCGAGTTCGGGGTTGCCCGTGGATTTCGGGCTTTCATGGCAGGACAGATTGCCGGCAAAGGCGGTAGGGGAAGCGAGAAGCAGGCAGAGCAGTAAAGGTTTGACGGACATCATAGTTCCTTAGATTGGATTGATGAAATAGGTCGTCTGAAATCAAAGCTGATCCCAAATGACCTTATTTGAAAAACATAATTATACATCGTCGGTCTGACTAAACGAGTCGGATTGACCAATCGGCATGGTAGCCGATTCCATATGCGTTGTCTTTATCCGCTGCGTTTCGACGGATTTTTTAGGAAAAAACAGACTCTATTGTGTGTACACAGCGAACCTGCTGTCGGACTTTTAATGGGAAAACCGAGGCTGTAAAGCTGAAAAACAGCCGGACAATTTTTCAGACGACCTTTGAGAAGGCAAGCTACCAACAGGAATCCCCATGCGTACCCTGAAAAACATTCTGACCCTGATGCTCAAAGAGTTCCGCAGCGTGCTGACTGATCCGGTGCTGATGGTGCTGATTGCGTACATCTTCACCGCCACGATTTATCAGATGTCGCAGGTCGGCGCGGATTTGAAAAACGCCACCGTCGGCATCATCGACCAAGACCGTTCGGTTTTGTCCATGCGCATCCGCGATGCCGTGCAGCATCCGTTTTTCAAACCGGTAGAGGACGTGCGGCGCGAGGATTCGGACGAATTGATGGACAAGGGCGAATTCACCTTTATTTTGGAAGTGCCGCCCAATTTTCAGCGCGACATGGCGGCGGGGCGCAATCCTGATTTGCAGCTTTTGGTTGATGCGACGTCGATGACGCAGGCGGGGGTGGGCGCGTCTTATCTTTCGCAAATTATCAACCGCGAAATTTACGAATTCACCGGCGTGACGCGACCGGAGTTAATCAGCCCCGTCATTAACACTTATTACAATCCCAACGGCGAGAGCGCGTGGTTCATGCCGACTTCGCAAATCGGCTCGATGTCATGTATGTTGCTGATTTTATTGACGGGGGCGGCGGTTATCCGCGAACGCGAACGCGGCACAATCGAGCATTTGCTGGTGATGCCGGTCAATGCGTTCGAACTGATGATGGGCAAAGTGCTGGCAAATGCCGCCGTGATTTGGGTGGCGGCGTTGTCGTCGCTGTGGTTTATCGTGCATTTGAGCATAGGCGTGCCGCTCATCGGCTCGGTGCCGCTTTATGCGGTAGGGCTGGCGTTGTTCCTGTTTTCGGTGGCGTCGCTGGGCATCATGATTGCCACGTTCGCATCGACGATGGGGCAGTTTGGTATGCTGATGCTGCCGGTGTATATCGTGATGAACTTGTTTGCCGGCGGCGCATCCCCGCGCAGCAACATGCCGCACGCGGCGCAACTGATCAGCGAATATTGGCCGCTGACGCAGTTTGTGAAATTCTCGCAAGACATCCTGTTCCGCGGCGCGGGGATTGAAATCGTGTGGGGACATATGCTGATCATGGGCTGTATCGGCGTAGGATTCTTGTGGCTGGCATTGTTGCGGTTTCAAGGGATGTTGGAACGGCAGGGTTGAGGTTGACCCGCCAAGTATTGCTAAAAAGCAAACCTGACGGTTTGCTGCCCTCTCCCTAGCCCTCTCCCACGGGGAGAGGGGAGTGAGGATGCTGAAACCCAACCGTGTTTGGGATTTCCAGCCAATTTTGTCCCCTCTCCCCGTGGGAGAGGGTTAGGGAGAGGGCGGTAAGCCGCAGGCTTACATTCAGGTTTCGCAAAAAATCTTCTGAAAGGTCGCTCCAACAGGAGAACGCACATTCTGAAGCCGTTGCGGCAAATTTTATAGTGGATTAACTTTAAAACAGTACGGCGTTACCTCGCCTTGCCGTACTATCTGTACTGTCTGCGGCTTCGTCGCCTTGTCCTGATTTAAATTTAATCCACTATATTTATGTGTAAGATAAACAAAAGGTCGTCTGAAAACGTTTTATCCTGTTTTCAGACGACCTTTTTACTTCCTTAACACTTTACCTGACGCGCTTTACCTGCCCGACTGTGTCCACACGTTTTGCAGGTAGGCGTAGGTCAGCTCGGCGGTGCCGGACACCAGCGCGATGTCGCTGCCCAAGTCTTCGGCTTTGCCCACGCCGATGGGCAAGGCGCCTGAGGCTTTGATGGCGGCGACGCCGGCGGCGGCGTCTTCAATGCCGATGCAGCGGCGGATGTCCGCGCCCACGCCTTCGGCGGCAGCGAGGAAGATGTCGGGGGCGGGTTTGGAATGCGCGACGGCGGCAGGGTCGGCGACGGCGTCGAAGAAGTGGGTCAGCCCCATGCGTTCCAGCAGGAACGGGCCGTTTTTACTGGCGGACGCAAGGGCGATTTTTTTGCCGTTTGCCCTCAATGCTTCCAGCAGCGGCAAAATGCCGGGGTACACGTCTTCGGGTTTGACTGCCTGAATCATCTCGACGTAGTTGTCGTTTTTGCGGCGGGTCAGTTCGGCGAACTCGGCTTCGCCGACGGTTTTGCCGCCGTGCGCGAGGATGCGTTTGAGCGAATCGTCGCGCGACACGCCTTTGAGCTGCTCGTTAAACTTGCGGTCGATGCTGATGCCCAGTTCTTCGGCGAGCTTTTTCCATGCGCGGTAGTGGTATTCGGCGGTGTCGGTGATGACGCCGTCGAGGTCAAAGAGCACTGCGGTGAAAGTCATTTTGCATCCTCCTTATTTGTTTAACGCGGCGGTGTGGCTGCCGTTGAGCGTGATGTCTTTGCCGTACACCTGCAAATCGAGCGGTTCGCCTTTGAGCAGGGTGAAGACGACGTTTTCTTTGCCGACGGCGACTTTAATCAGACGTCCGCGGTAGTTGATGTGGAAGGCGTAGCCTGTCCACGCACTCGGCAGGAACGGGGCGAAGCTGAGTTTGCCGCCCCAGGTTTTCATTTGGGCGAAACCTTGAACAATGGCGAGCCACGAGCCGGTCATGGAGGTGATGTGCAGGCCGTCTTCGGTGTCGTTGTTGTAGTTGTCCAAGTCCAGTCGGGCGGTGCGCTGGTACATTTCCACGGCTTTTTCTTCTTTGCCCAGTTCGGCGGCAAGGATGGCGTGGATACACGGTGACAACGAACTTTCATGCACGGTCATCGGTTCGTAGAAGTCGAAGTTGCGGCGTTTTTCGTCGATATTGAAACGGTCGCCGAAGAAGTAGATGCCTTGCAATACGTCCGCCTGTTTGATGAAGGGCGAACGCAGGATTTTGTCCCACGACCATTTCTGGTTGAGCGGCAAATCGTCGGGCGAAAGCGCGGACACGGGGCGGATGTCTTTGTCGAGGAAGCCGTCGTGCTGCACGAATACGCCGAGTTCTCCGTCATGCGGACGGTACATATTCGCGCTGATGTCCGCCCATTTTTCCAACTCGGCGGCACTCACGTTCAAATCCGGACGCGGGTATTTCGCCAAGGCTTCGCGGGTGTAGTCCAATACCCATGCGGCGAGGGTGTTGGTGTACCAGTTGTTGTTGATGTTGTTTTCGTATTCGTTCGGGCCGGTTACGCCGTGAATCATGTATTTGCCGTTGCGTTTGGAGAAGTGGACGCGGTCCGCCCAGAAGCGGGACACTTCGACCAAGACTTCCAAGCCTTCTTTGGCAAGATAGCTTTCGTCGCCGGTGTAGTTGGTGTAGTTGTAGATGGCGTAAGGAATCGCGCCGTTGCGGTGGATTTCCTCGAAGGTGATTTCCCATTCGTTGTGGCACTCGATGCCCGTAAACGTTACCATCGGATAGAGTGCGCCCGCCAAGCCCTGTTCGCGCGCGTTGTGCTGCGCCTGCGGCAGTTGGTTGCGGCGGTATTGCAGCAGGTTGCGGGTAACTTCCGGTTCCGCCAGTGCGAGGTAGAGCGGCACGGCGTAGGCTTCGGTGTCCCAATAGGTCGCGCCGCCGTATTTTTCGCCGGTAAAGCCTTTCGGGCCGATGTTCAGGCGCGCGTCTTCGCCGTAGTAGGTGGAGAACAGTTGGAACAGGTTGAAGCGGATGCCTTGTTGCGCTTCGTCGCTGCCTTCAATAACCACGTCGGCGATTTCCCAACGGTGCAGCCAGCCTGCTTTGTGCGCGTCCAGCAAGGTTTCAAACGCAACGCCTGCAATTTTTTCCGACAAGGCGCGGCCTGCGGCTTTCACCGCTTCCAAGCCCTGATAATCGCGGCTGGTGGTAACAATCACGCGTTTTTCGAAGGTTTCGGGCGTGCCGCCGACTTCGGCTTCGAAAGAATTGGAGACCTGCCAGTCGGTTTGGCTGCCGCCGAGGGCTTTGAAGCTGCCGGCGAAGGTTTGCTCGGCGTTGACGATAAATTGTTCCACGCCGAAGGGATTGGCGACGGTTTGGGTGGCAATGTAGGAGCGGTCGTCTGAAACGCCTTTGTCCAATACCTGCCAGAATTTTTCTTCGTAGTTGGAGTCTTCGTTTTTCACGTCGGCGTCGATGATGGAATCGATGCGGACTTGGTGGGTTTTGCCGTCAACAGATACGGCTTCCCAGCGGATAAGAGCCAGCTCTTTTTGCGCGACGGACAGGAATTTGCACACATCGAAACGCACGCCGAATATGGTGAACGAGCGGCGCAACACGCCGTGCTGCATATCGAGTTCGACGGAGAAGCCGGCAACGTCGTTTTTCGCCAAATCCACTTCCTGCCCGTCGACAAAGATTTTGACTTTGCTGAAATTGAGCGCGTTGATGGCTTTGCCGAAATATTTGGGATAGCCGTTTTTCCACCAGCCGACGCGGGTTTTGTCGGGGAACCACACGCCGGCGATGTAGGTGCCCAAGTGGCTGTCGGCAGAGTAGGTTTCCTCAAAGCTGCCGCGCATACCCATATAGCCGTTGCCCAAGCTGGTCAGGCTCTCTTGCAGCCGTTTGTGTTCTTTTTCCAGTTTTGCCGAACGCAGCGTCCAAGGGCTGACTTCCATGATTCTTGTATACATCGTAAAGCTCCTGTTTTGATGGTTTTATGGCAAACCGTTTTGAAATACGGTTCGTCTTATTTAAATCAAATAAAGCGTCGGCAGAAGTTTCAGACGACCCTCCTGCCGATAAATGAAGAAAATTATGCGCCGCCGTGTGTCTCTTTAATCAGGAACACGGAAAACGCGCCCAGCAGCAGGGCGACGCCCCCTACCAAGAACATATTGGCCTGCAACTCGCCCAGCATCGGGAACAATTTGACGGTCGACAGCGAAGCGACGATTTGGGGCATACAGATGGAGCCGTTGAACAAGCCCAAGTAAGTGCCCATGTGTTTGCCCGACAAGGCGTTGGTCACAATCGTCAGCGGATAAGTGATGATGCCCGCCCAAGCGATGCCGATTAAGGTGTAAGACAACACCAGCGCGTATTGATTACTGATGTAGCAAACGGAGAAAAAGCCGAGCGCGCCCAAAGCCAGGCAGCTGAAATAACCCGCCTTATGGTATCGGTTGGGGATTTTCGCCAATACAAACGAACAAATCACCGCCGCAACCGACTGCACTGCCGCCAATACACCATACCAGTTGCCCGCTTCCTGATAGCCTACGGAAGACGCATTGGTCGCGTGCCAGACGTTTTCCGCGATCGCGCCTGTGGAATAAATCCACATATATTGGAAGGCGAACCAGCAGAAAAACTGCACCAGAGTGACCGTCCAAAACGCCTTAGGCGCGGTTTTCAAGAGTTCGAACCAGTTGGCTTTTTCCTGATTCGCCGCCACGTCGATGCCGTGGTAGCGGGCGTAGGTCTCCGGATCGTATTCCTTCACTTTGAAAATCGTGAACGCGCTGGTAATCACCAGCAACGCTGCGCCCACATAAAACGCCACGACCACGGTCTGCGGCACGACGCCTTTCTCGGCAGTATTCGCCAAACCGATATACGCAAACACAAACGGCAGAATCGCCGCCAAAACCGCGCCCGTATTCGCCAAGAAGCTCTGAATCCCGTAGGCGTAGCTTTTTTGCTCCTCATTGACCATGTCGCCGACCATCATTTTAAACGGCTGCATCGCCATATTCGACGACACGTCCAACAGCGCAATCATCAGCGCGCCGAACGACAAAGCCGCCAGCGACGCATAACCGAAACCGAAGCTGCCCGAGTTCGGCATCAGAATCATCACGATGACCGCAATCAGCGTGCCGTAAAGCAGATACGGCAGACGGCGGCCGCCCAAGCGCGGCTTCCAAGTGCGGTCGGAGTAATAACCGACAATCGGCTGCACCAGCATCCCTGCCAACGGCGGCAGGATAAAGAACCAGCCGAGGCTGTGCGGGTCGGCGCCGAGCGTCTGGAAGATGCGGCTCATCTGCGAGCTTTGCAGGGTAAAAGCCGTCTGAACGCCGAGAAAACCGAAACTGAGCATCCAAATCGTGCTTTTCGGCAGCGAGGGCAAGCCCTGCCGCGTGGGTTGCGTATTGTCCGACATGAGGTAGTCCTTTCGTTTTTTTGTAATAAAACCGGTTTCGGTAAACATCATCGAGCGATGGATACCGATAAAAAGGGGCGTGTTGTGACAGCGCATGATGTTGAGTCGCGCGGGTCAAGGGTCGTCTGAAAATGAAGACAGAAGACGGTTTCAGACGACCTGGTGTCCACATCACACTAAGCTATTTTTTAATCAACAGTTCGGGCAATTCAGCCCCATCGGTGCAATTTCGGTAACGCAGGCAGCGGCTAAACCATAATCATCGTTATGATGAAGTCGGTTTGGGAGAGGACATCGGGCTGCGAAGCGGCAAGAAATTGTTTAAGGAATTCAATTAAAGAGGAGGCGTCCTCACTTGGATAACAGTCGGATAAAACCATTTTCCGCGCTTGTCACGGATAGAAAGCGTAGCGTTCAAACATTTGTTTTCAGACGGTTTTGAGTAACGTGTCATCAGTAAAAACGCGCAGGGGATGTTGTCGGAAGAGTAGGGTGGGCGCGATTTGCTGAGGGATGGTATTGTTGTTGTGAAGCATCTGGTATAGATAAGCGGGGTCATTATGTTTTAAAACATACATGCTGGCAAGTGGCTATCAGTACCATAGTTGACTATCCGCAAAGTTTGAGTCGAGAAGCAAAGAAACGGCTTGTAAGCTGTTTACTGATTCGTCCTATTTTCCGTAGGACATATCGGGAAGGCGGCAGAGAGTTTGGGGTAAGGTATGCAGGTCGTCTGAAAACGGTTCATCCTGTTTTCAGACGACCTTTTTTGACAATGTGATACACTGTCATTCTGACGACATAAATTATAGTGGATTAACTTTAAATCAGGACAAGGCGACGAAGCCGCAGACAGTACAGATAGTACGGAACCGATTCACTTGGTGCTTCAGCACCTTAGAGAATCGTTCTCTTTGAGCTAAGGCGAGGCAACGCCGTACTGGTTTAAAGTTAATCCACTATATCGATGCAAAGCCAAACGCTTCAGGAATACAAATTGAACATCCTCATTACTTCTCCCCGAGCGCCCGTTGCGCTGGAATGGGCGCGCTTCGCCAAACGCGGCGGACATCAGGTTGTGTTTTGCGACAGCCTGCATTTTCCGGTCGGTATTTTTGCCGGATTGGGCGGGTACCGCCGCATTCCCGCGCCGCGTTTGGATTTCGCCGGCTATGCGCGTGCTATGACGGAATTGGTGGCGCAGGCGGATTGTGTGATTCCGACCTGTGAAGATATTTTTTATTTGGCGAGGCTGGATTTGCCGGAATCGGAGCGCGCCAAATGTTGGATGCCCGATCATGAAACGCTGTTCACCCTGCATGACAAATTCCGTTTTTTCGAACGGATGCCGCAGGATACGACGGTGCGTTTTCCGGCTACGCGCCGAATTACATCGGTCGGTGAGGTCGGATACGACAGCGTAAAGAAAACGGTATTGAAGCCCGTTTATTCGCGTTTCGGGCGTTCCGTAATACGCGGCGTAACGGAAGGTCGTCTGAAAAACATCCATATCAGTGCGGATTATCCTTGGGTGCAGCAGGATTTCATTACGGGGCAGGGGGTGTGTAATTATGTGATTTGCGAACACGGCAGCGTGTTGGCGCATGCCGCCTACCGCCCGCGCTACCTGCTCAACGATTCGGCATCAACCTATTTCGAGCCACTTTCCGACCCGCGTTTGGACGAATTTGTGACGAAATTTGCCGAGCAAAACGCGTTTCACGGACAGGCGGCTTTTGACTTTATCGATGACGGAAACGATTTGTGGCTGTTGGAATGCAACCCCCGCGCGACCAGCGGTCTGCATCTTTTACGCGAGGATTTGATATTTGACGGAGCAGGGCGCTTGCAGCAACGGGAACACAACGCGCCATCCAAACCTTTACGGGTCGGCGCGACCTTGCCGCTGCTTTTCGGTTATCGGGCTTGGAAAGAGGGAAAATGGACGGCGCTTTGGCAGGACTTCCGCCGAGCCGATGATGTGATTGCCGATTTGCCTTTCTATGCGCAATGGCTGGCATTGGGCGAGATGATGTGGCGCAGTATCCGGCATCATAAGCCTTTAACCAGCGCCAGCACTTTCGATATTGAGTTTGACGGCGATGAAAACTGATCTGTCCCACGAATTTGCGGCATTGTTCCGAGACATTCCGCTGCAACGCCTGTTTGCCAATATGAATGCCCGCGCCGAGGTTTTGAATATCGACGGTTTGGATATTCCCTGCACCGTCATCGACCGGATCACACCTAATTGCTATACCGCGTCGCCGCATTCGGCAATCGTGGATTATGCGAGGGACGAGTTGGTCAAACTGCCCGGTGGACAGCGTATGCTTGCGGCCGGTTTGTTGTCGGCGTTAAGCGGCATTCTGCGGCTGAATCAGATCGACCGTATGGTGACGCTGAACAATTATTGCCTCTCTACCAATAGCTTCTCTGAGGCTTTTCAGACGACCCCAATATCGAAGCTGACCCAAGCCGCCGTCGCAAAATGGCCGAAACATGCTTTGTCCGTCCGTTCGCTGAATCCGCGCCAACATAAGGATTTGATTGAACGGCTGGAACAGCTCGGTTGGAAAATGATTGTGACGCGGCAGGTTTACATTATGGACGATTGGCAGGCAGTCATGGCAAAAACCAATACCAAACGCGACCGCAAGATATTTAATGACGGACGTTATGTTTTTGAGCGCTTGAGTGCCGACAGCCCTGATGCGGATTTTGAAGCGGCGGTGCATTGGTACAACCGCCTGTATCTGAACAAATATTCCAAGCAAAACGTACAATTTACCGTTGAATTTATGCGCGAAGCTGTATCGCGCGATATCTTGAATTTATTTCTACTGCGTGACAGCAAAACCGATGAAAGTGCTGGAGTATCAGGCGTGGTCATCGACAGCAATACCGCTACTTCGCCCATCGTCGGCTACGATGATGCCAAGCCGCAAAGTGATGCCTTATACCGCCGCTGCATGATGCGTTCCATGCAAACCTGTATCGAAGCGGATGTCCCTTTAAATTTCAGTTCCGGTGCGCCCGATTTCAAAAGGGTACGCGGCGCAGTACCTGAAATCGAATATATGGCGGTCTATACGTCCCATCTCCGACCTGCGCGCCGGCTTATTTGGAAGCTGTTACACGCATTGAGCCAAGGGTATTACAAAAAAATCCTGATTAAATACAAACTGTAAACATATAGTGGATTAACTAAATCAGGACAAGGTGACGAAGCCGCAGACAGTACAGATAGTACGGAACCGATCCACTTGGTGCTTCAGCACCTTAGAAAATCGTTCTCTTTGAGCTAAGGCGAGGTAACGCCATCCTGGTTTAGTTAATCCACTATAAATATTGAACTTAAAACACGGAGTACATCATGAAAAAAACGTTTTTACTCATCTGCCTTGCCGCCACTGCGGCCGCATCCGCCGAAACGATATCGTTGGAAGTATCGGGCAATCCGGCATTCCGTCAATATTCCGCAAATGCAAAGGTAGAGCCTGCGTTCAAATCCATACAAAACGAATGCGGTGATTTTGCCGTTGCACCTGTTTCGCTTTCCCCGAAAAAGGACGCCAAATATTTCGTCGCAGTCTGCACAATGGGCGGCAGCGCATCGACAGAATTCCAAATCCTCTCCAGCGGACGCGGCAAATCAAAGGTCTTGTTGGAAGACGGAGGCTATGGAATCAATATCTTGCCGCAACAACATAACGGCTTGCGCGATATCGCCGTTACAGAAGGCAATGCAAGATATTGCACCGAAACGCGTTACCGCTTTAATGGAAAAGCTTACCGCCCCTATAAACGTAAGAGCTGCCTAGGTTAATCCATGCTGTAAGTTTCAAAAGAGGTGTATCAACATAAAAAAGTTGATTTGCCATCACAATCAAATAAAACGACACAAACCATGAATATAGAAAAAATGAAACGCGCTTGGTATCCGTTGATACCGAGCAAGCAGCTGAAAGACAAACCCGTTCATCGCGAATTGTTGGGACAGCAGCTGGTGTTGGTACGGCTGAACGGACAGGCAGCCTGTATGGATGATTGCTGTCCGCATCGGCATGTGCCGCTGAGTGCGGGCAAAATCGTTTCGGGCAAACTCCAATGTTGTTATCACGGCTGGGAGTTTGACGCGCAAGGCAAAGTTTTGACTGTTGTCGGCGGGATGTGTGCTTGTGAAGAAGCTGAGAGTGTTCCTACGTTTCCATGCCGAGAGTACGACGATTGGGTGTGGGTTTGTCTGGTTTCTGATATTCCTTTTGAACCGTATGCCGATTTTGAAGCACCGGAAGGTTTTGAAACCGCCAACGCCGTCCGATATATGGAAGGCGATTTCATCCACGCCATCGAAAACTTCCTCGACCCGACCCATACGCGCTATATCCATGCCAAACTGCTGCGCAACAACGGCAAACAAAGCATGCAGATCAGCCAGAGCCACCATGAACGCGGTTTCGTGACGCATTATCGTCTCAATCAACAGCAAAACGGATTGATTAACAAGCTGTTCGACAAAGGCATTACCGTTAACGATGCGGCATTCACTTTCCCGGGTTTGGTGCGTATCGATTACTTCACACCGAACAGTCATGAATATCGGATTTCCGCCTTCTTTATCCCTCAAAGCAAGGGCAGTATGGGCTTAAATGTCCGAGTTCATTTCCCTAAAAGCCGCTTTCCTTTGCCCATCAAATTCCATCTGTTCCGCCCGTTTCTTGAACGTCTGATGGTTCAGGATTCCGCCATTATCAAAAGCCAATACCATCATCACAAAGAACATTATGCGAATAGGCCTTATTGCAGCACCACCAATGATTTGGTGATTGATCATTTGTTGCATCTCTTCTTGGAAAACATGCCGGAGGGCATAGACAAAACGGGAGAAATGAGTTTATAGAGAATGCGAAACCGGAGGAGAAGGGTGGTAGCCTGAGGGTCGTCTGAAAACAGTGTATAGTGGATTAACTTTAAACCAGTACGGCGTTGCCTCGCCTTGTCGTACTATCTGTACTGTCTGCGGCTTCGTCGCCTTGTCCTGATTTAAATTTAATCCACTATAAAACGGGTTTCAGACGACCCCTTCTATAAAAACTGTCAACAATTTTCATTAATATATTCTGAATACCTGAATATTTATTTTATAAAAATCAATACTCAATCTTTTCGGTATTCGGATAATGTTAAAAGATGAAAGATTTTGTCTTGATTGAACAGGCGGTTTGCGTTATCGTTTACATTCTTTCAATCATAAACTCTGTGTTTCATTCCAATTGATTGGACAGTCTGACTGTCGCCGTGTTCCTTCAATGCGCGTACCCTAAACCGCTGCTTGGAGGGCTTGCATTACAGGTGCTGTGGCGAGGCGGGTTGCCCCTATTGGTTTGAAGCCGTATAAAAGAGGTCATTATGCAATTATCAGGTGCACAAATCATAGTGCAAAGTCTCAAAGCCGAAGGTGTAGAGTACGTTTTCGGCTATCCGGGCGGCGCAGTCATCGAAATCTACGACGCTATTTTCCAACTCAATAAATTCAAGCACATCCTGACTCGACATGAGCAGGCGGCGGTACACGCGGCAGATGCGTATGCGCGCGTCAGCGGCAAAGTCGGCGTCGCGCTGGTTACTTCCGGTCCGGGCGTGACCAATGCGCTGACAGGCATCGCCACCGCATACAGCGATTCGATTCCGATGGTGGTCATCAGCGGACAGGTCGGCAATTCGCTCATCGGTACGGATGCGTTTCAAGAGGTGGATACGGTCGGCATTACCCGTCCGTGCGTCAAACACAATTTCTTGGTAACCAACGTCAACGAGCTTGCCGAGACCATTAAAAAGGCATTCCAAATCGCCGCCAGCGGCCGACCCGGCCCGGTCGTAGTCGATATTCCCAAAGATGTAACGCAGGCGATGGCGAAATTCAGCTATCCGCAGGAAGACATCTTTATCCGCTCTTACCAACCTGTCGTACAAGGCCATATCGGGCAGATTAAAAAAGCCATCCAAATGTTGGCTTCCGCCAAACGTCCGATCGTTTATTTCGGCGGCGGCGTGGTATTGGGCAATGCTTCGGAAGAGCTGACGAAGTTTGTCCGCATGACGGGCGCACCATGTACCGGCACACTGATGGGGCTGGGCGCGTACCCTTCAAGCGACCGCCAATTCTTGGGCATGCTGGGTATGCACGGCACTTACGAAGCCAACCTCGCCATGCAAAACGCAGATGTCGTGTTGGCAGTGGGTGCGCGTTTTGACGACCGTGTCGTCTCCGTTCCGTCCAAATTCTTTGAAAAAGCCAAAAAAGTCATTCACATTGATGTTGACCCGTCCAGCATCGCCAAACGCGTCAAAGTCGATATTCCGATTGTCGGCGACGTGAAAAACGTCTTGTCCGAAATGATTGCCTTGTGGGGCAAACAGGATGCGCCTGCCGCCGACTCTTTGGACAAATGGTGGAAAAACATCGAAGAATGGCGTTCGCGCAACTGCCTGTGGTTTGACAACGACAGCGAAATCATCAAACCGCAATATGTCGTGCAGAAACTTGCCGAAGTTACCGGCAATTCCGCCATCATCACTTCGGACGTGGGACAACACCAAATGTTCGCGGCGCAATATTATCCGTTCGAACGCCCGCGCCAATGGCTCAATTCCGGCGGCTTGGGTACGATGGGTGTAGGCCTGCCGTATGCGTTGGGCGCGAAACTCGCCGCTCCCGACCAAGACGTATTCTGTATTACGGGCGAAGGTTCGATTCAGATGAACATCCAGGAATTGTCCACCTGCTTCCAATACCATGTCCCGATTAACGTCGTTACCCTCAACAACGGCTACCTCGGCATGGTTCGCCAATGGCAGGAGCTGTATTACGGCAACCGTGAATCGGAAACCTATTTCGATTCCCTGCCCGATTTCGTCAAACTGGCGGAAGCATACGGACACATCGGCATCCGCGTGGACAAAAAATCCGATGTTGAAGGCGCGCTTTTGGAAGCGGTCAAACAAAAAGACCGTCTGGTATTTATCGACTTCTTGACCGATAAAAAACAAAACGTGCTGCCTATGGTCGGCAACGGCAAAGGTTTGGACGAAATGGTCCTGCCGCCGCATATGCGCGAAAACCCGAAAGCGTAAGGAGAACGACAATGCGACATATCTTATCTGTTCTGATGGAAAACGAATCAGGCGCGATGAGCCGCGTGGTCGGCCTCTTCTCCGCTCGCGACTACAACATCGACTCCTTGGCAGTAGCCCCGACCGAAGACAAAACCCTTTCGCGCATGACTATCGTTACCCACGGCGACGAGCAAGTCATCGAACAAATCACCAAGCAACTCAATAAATTGATTGAGGTTGTCAAAGTGGTCGATTTGAACGAAAGCCGTTTTGTCGAACGCGAATTGATGCTGGTAAAAGTCCGCGCCGTCGGCAAAGACCGCGACGAATTTTTACGCCTGACTGAAATCTACCGTGGCAGCATCATCGACGTAACTGATCGCAGCTACACCATCGAAATCACAGGCTCGACCGACAAACTCGACTCCTTCCTCGAAACCGTCGGACGCGCCCAGATTTTGGAAACCGTACGCACAGGCGCAGCCGGCATCGGCCGCGGCGAGCGTATTTTGAAAATTTAACGCCGTCAGGTTTTCAGACGACTCGATAGGTCGTCTGAAAACAGAAACGGCAGGAGAGATTGATGTCAAACATTAAAATCGTCGCGCTGGTTACCGTCAAACCCGAATACACGGAAACGCTGAAACCCTTGTTCCAAAGCCTGGTCAAAGCCAGCCGCGCGGAAGAAGGCAACATCAGCTACGATTTGCATCAGGAAATCGGCAAACCCGAACGTTTCGTCTTCGTCGAAAACTGGAAATCCCAAGCAGCCATCGACGCGCACAACGCCAGCGAACATTTCCAAGGTTTCGTTAAAGCCATCGACGGCAAAACCGACGTGCTCGAAATCGTTTTGATGGAAGAACTCTCCGTTTAACCCTTTACCCTCAATCCAACCGTCCGGCATCCTCAACATAAAGCCGGAATCCATTTTACCCAAAGGAAATCAAATGCAAGTTTATTACGATAAAGACGCCGACCTGTCCCTGATCAAAGGCAAAACCGTCGCCATCATCGGCTACGGCTCACAAGGCCACGCCCACGCCGCCAACCTGAAAGATTCAGGCGTAAACGTAGTAGTCGGCCTGCGCCAAGGCGGCTCTTGGAAAAAAGCAGAAGCAGCCGGCTTCGAAGTATTGTCCGTAGCCGATGCCACCAAAAAAGCAGACGTAGTGATGATTCTGCTGCCCGACGAAAACCAACCCGTCGTATACAAAAACGAAATCGAGCCTAACCTGAAACAAGGCGCGGTACTCGCTTTCGCGCACGGCTTCAACGTACACTACAACCAAATCGTACCGCGCGCCGACTTGGACGTGATTATGGTCGCCCCCAAAGGCCCCGGCCATACCGTACGCAGCGAATTCCTGAAAGGCGGCGGCGTACCTTCGCTGATCGCCGTTTACCAAGATAAAAGCGGCAAAGCGCGCGACATCGCCCTGTCTTACGCAGCAGCTAACGGCGGCACCAAAGGCGGCGTGATTGAAACCAACTTCCGCGAAGAAACCGAAACCGACCTCTTCGGCGAACAAGCCGTATTGTGCGGCGGCGTGGTCGAACTGATCAAAACCGGCTTCGAAACCCTGACCGAAGCAGGCTACGCGCCCGAAATGGCATACTTCGAATGCCTGCACGAAATGAAGCTTATCGTTGACCTGATTTACGAAGGCGGCATCGCCAACATGAACTACTCCATTTCCAACAATGCGGAGTACGGCGAATACGTTACCGGCGTGGAAGTCATCAACGACAAATCCCGCGAAGCCATGCGCAACGCCCTCAAACGCATCCAAACCGGTGAATACGCCAAAATGTTCATCCAAGAAGGTGCCGTCAACTACGCCAGCATGACCGCACGCCGCCGCCTGACTGCTGACCACCAAATCGAAAAAGTCGGTGCGCAATTGCGTTCCATGATGCCTTGGATTGCCAAAAACAAACTGGTCGACCTGGACAAAAACTAATCTGACTCGGTTTAGCCATAAGCAAACCTGCCCGACGATTCGGGCAGGTTTTTTGTTACGTTGAGATTTTGAGAAATCAAAAATCCAGTGGAGGAAAGGTCGTCTGAAAGACGAATTGACGATTTCAGACGACCTTTGGTTGAATTGGAAGTTATAGTGGATTAACTTTAAATCAGGACAAGGCGACGAAGCCGCAGACAGTACAGATAGTACGGCAAGGCGAGGCAACGCCGTACTGGTTTAAAGTTAATCCACTATATAGTGGCTCAGTTCAAAAGAACATAGCAACAAAGCTTTATCTGTGGTTTGTAGCGTTCTTTTTTATTCATGAATTCCAGGTCCGAAATCGGCTGTGACAAATTCTTGAACAATCATGACCGCGCAGTTGTCTTTACGTTTTTTCATAAAAAGCAGTTTTGCCTTTGCCGGAGCAGGTAACGTAAGAATGGATATGTCTTTACCGTCTAAATGGCCGATAAAGCTGGGGTTGCCTGCGAACTCTTCATAGTTTGTAGGTGGTAACGGACAGCGGTTATGGTGAAGTTCAAATTCAAGCTGCTTCATCTTGCCTTTTTCAGACGACCATTCGGCAAACGAAATACTGCGGATACCGTATTGTTGATGGGGTTGTTGGTTAACATGGTATGTGCTGTTGAACTGCTTGTCGTTTTTTATCGTATGGTTAGCAGTTCGATTGATTTCATGCGCCAACTCGGGGATGTCAATACTGCGACCGATTTTATCCAAGTCAATAAAACTGCCATCGCGGGCAGCTTCTACCAAAACCTTAGACAAAGATTTATCGTACATACGCATGGTTTCCATCGTATCAGCCTTGGCGATATTGACAGATGTAAGCAATGCGCAAAATATCAAAAAATGAGATTTCATTATAAATCCTTGTTATTAAATAGAGTTTAAGAATAAAACAAAATTGTCTGCATAAAAGATGGGATATTATAAGGTATACCAATAATTTATTGAAATTTCCCCAACATTATTTTTCTTATGGATGAAAAACTTTTTGATGAATTATTTTTAAGTGCTATATAAATTTCATCATCAATTTTGTTTTGTGTTAATACCATATCTTCAATATATGGAATAATTTGTTCACAGTTGATTGAAATTAAATAGGCAGCTATCTCAATATAAATATATGATTCTACGCGAGAATGGTCTAATCTGTTCAATAGCAAAGTTTCAATCGATTTCGAGTGATAGATTTTTTCTTTTAATGCATACACAATCCAAGAGATAACTTTGGGGTGTCTGCTATTTAAATTTTTTATTAGATATTCTTCAATATAATCCCTTTTGGGAAAAAATGCAGAGCTGAACGCAGTAGCAATAACAATAGAATATCTATATATTTGCCAAATTAATTTAATTTTTTCTTCTATTACGCAGAATTCTTCCTCTCCTAAATCATAATTGTGAAACAAATGCCCTAAAGAAGATATCGCTGAGGATTTTACCTTAATGCTTTTATCGTTGTTTATAAAATCAATTAAAAGAGATAAAACCTCTTCAAGTTCAGATTTATCAAGCTTATTTTGAATTTGTCCGAGAATAAAAACAGCAAGTTCCCTATGCCGACTATACTGGCTTGTTAAGAGAACATTTTTAATGATGTCTTTGATTTCACGATACTGGAAAAATTGCAATCTTCTAGCTGCTTCGTATTGAGTTTGAGTATTAGAATTCAACAGGATATTGAGTAATTCAGTAGATGATAAATCTTTACATGCCAAATAAGCATCAAAACTCAGAGAATCTCTATTTTTCATAATAGTTTACCTTGTCTTGTTTCTAATGCAGGAGGCTATCTTGAAAAATGTGATTTGATTTCATGAGTTTTAGCGTTTATGTGGACTTCAATAATTCCATGTCCACCTCTATGATGAGGATTTAATACTTGGGGAGAGTAGGTAAAAACATAATATTTGTTTTCTGTTTTATCAATGTAAGTGCTACATGATATATTGTAGTCGGAGATGTTTAATCCTTTAGCCTCTATCTCTTTCATGGAGAGGAATAGAGGCTGGGAGTATTCTTTTTCTATCGATAGTTTTTTACCCGAATATCTGTAAATTTCAAAAGAATCAGCCATAGTATTTTGCGGTATAAAGAATATAAAGAGTAAAGTAATCAGATATTTTTTAAGATTCATTTTTAGTATTAACTCGATAGGATTTAAAATTGAAGGAACCAAGTTTCATGGTTTATAGCAAGCTGTTGGATCAGCAGATGTAGGTTGGGTCGTGACCCAACATTCAGGTTGTTGTTGGGTTTGCCAACCCAACCTACGCTTACTATTCTTACGGATATTCCCGCAGATAAACGCGCTCGCCCTTGTCGTCATAACGCTTAATCAGACGCAGGCGGCCGTTTTTATCGTATTCGCGTGCCTCGCCGAAATACACGCCGTGGCGGTGCGGCAGCGTGTATTTCAATTTGCCGTTGGGATAATAGCCTTTGACCACGCCGTGGACTTTATCGTTTTCGTCATACGGCATCACGGTTTCCAACACGCGCTGACTGCCGTCGGTATAGTGGTACACCGTATAGCCGCCGTCCGCATGGTTTTCTCTGCGCATTGTGCCACCCTGTCCGTCTGCTGTTCCGCTGTTTTGCCAACGCCGCTGCCTCAACCGTTCTTCTGCCTCGCGGCCGCGCTGTATTTGCATTTCCAGCTGTCTTTGCTGCGGTGAAACAAAGCTGCCCTCCGGCACGCAGTTCATATTGCCGTACATCTGCAGGCAATGCGCTATCCGGTTCTGTTCCTGACGGTCCGCGCGCGCATTGGCCGCCGAATCCGCCCATGCCGCCTGAAACGGCAATGCCGCCAGTATGGATAGTGCAACGGATATTTTTTTCAAAACAGATATTTTCATATAAATTCCTTAGCAGATGTAGGTTGGGTCGTGACCCAACATTCAGGTTGTTGTTGGGTTTACCAACCTAACCTACGCTTACCATGCCAACAAATAATGATTTGAGTATATTGGATTTGAAGTTAATAGAATAGTTTATAGCAAGTCATATGAAAACTCTAAATTAGCCTGCATGCGTACTACACTCTTATAACTCTTCCGAATCTGAGAGATCCTCAAATCCAACAACATCATCATCGTGGTAGTTGATTAAAATGCCGTATGGCTCGGCAATAGGGAGCTGACTTTCTCTAAATACGATATCCCAATCTTTTGTTTTTTCATGAAACATAAACTCCGGAAAAGAAATCAATTCTTTGGTTTCGTCTAATTTATCTTTGTAATGATTAAATCCAAGTTGTTTGGGTTGGGTATATAAAATATTTCTTAAGAATAGTTCAGTTTTTGCTTTGATCTGAGGAAAGTTATTCATTTTACTTTGAATAAAGTTAAAATCTATTTCCTCCAAATCAAATGGTTGACTAACTTGAATAGAGAAAGACATTTCATTAAATATACCTTGAAGAAAAGATGTGTTTGTTGTTTCTTCAGTAATAAAGGTCAATTTGCCCAGAGGGGTATGAAATTTACCCATATTAGTGTCCTATATAAGGTATTAAATATTTAGAGTAAGCAAAATAGTTATTAAAGGTCGTCTGAAAAATTTCAGACGACCTTTTCTTCAATATCCTCTAATTTGCTATCACTCTTTCTTTCAAAGTCTTCAATAATCTCTTTATAACCTTAATCTGTATCTTAATACCCTTGTGGGTTAGATGGATGAGCACCAATTTTTAAGAAACGTGATAGTTTATAAATAATAATGTAAGACATTAATTTTGGGTTATTTAATATTTTTCATTATATTGGAAAGTTCTATTGGTACGGGTATATCATGTTCACTTGAACGTGAAATTTTTAGCAAATAACTATGTAGAATAAATTCAAAATCAGAAAATATTTTTAATTTGATTAGGCAACATATTTTTAACTCTTGGATTTTTAAGTCTCGCCAATTTTGATGGCTGGATAGTTTTGAAAAGTAATTATCCGGAATTTGCTCTATCATATCAAGGCAATGATTAAATTCCTTTAAGTCATAATAAATATGTGCTAGGTAGGCTTTGGCAAACATAGCATTTTCAGAATCAGAAGTAGCCTTTTTAAAGGGAATTTTTGCTTGTTCTAAAAGGGAAATTCTATTTTTATCTTCTGATAGATTAGCTTTTAAATATAAGTTATATCCTAAAAGATATGGGTAATTATTTAAATTTAATAAATTATTTAGAAGATAATCTATAAGGATTAATTTTGTTCGATTCTCCTCAGTCAATTCGATTACCTCAGTTATTACATAAGGATTGTTAGTTGATATTGAGTCTAAAGGGGAGTCGATATATTCCAAAGCATTCATAATATTAACTTATGGTTGTACTGTTTTCTTATAGTATATTCTCTGTTAGTTATATATTTTGCTATTGAATCATTCACTTACTTTACATCGATAATTGTAGGTTAGATCCCTAAAACCGTCATTTTGTATATAACAGGTTTGTAATATATGGGTCGTCTGAAACAGTTTCAGACGACCTTTTTCTTTATTTCTCTCTATTCTTTCAGCACCCTTTCTTTCAAAGTCTTCAACACACTCTTTACCGTCTTAATTCTCATTTCCACATCCTCCATCTGAGCCGTAAACTTCAACTTATCCGCTCCAGCCAGCCGATATTTTTTATCCGTCTGAATCAGCAGGATGATTTCTGTCGGATCGATTTGGTGGTGTTTGCCGAAGGTAACGGTGACGGCTTCGCTGGTCGCGTCGATGGCGTCTATGCCCAATTCTTTTGCGGCGAGCCGCAGGTGGTGGCTTTCGATGAGGGTTTTGACGGGTTGTTCGGGCAGGCCGAAGCGGTCGACGAGTTCTTCGTGTATGGCGTTGATTTGCTGTACGGTTTCGCAGACGGCGAGGCGTTTATAGAGGACGAGCCGTTCGTGGATGTCGGGGCAGTAGCTTTCGGGCAGCAGGGCGGGGCTGTGCAGTTTGATTTCGGTGGTGATGCCCAGCGGTGCGTCGAGGTCGGGCTGGCGGCCTTTTTTGAGGTCGCGCACGGCTTGTTTGAGCATTTCGGTGTAGAGCGTGAAGCCGACCTGCATCATTTCGCCGGATTGTCCTTCGCCGAGGATTTCGCCTGCGCCGCGGATTTCCAAATCCTGCATGGCGAGGGTGAAACCTGCGCCGAGTTCGTCTGCCGCCGCGATGGCATCGAGGCGTTTTTCTGCGTCTTTGGTGATGTATTCGGGTGTGAGCAGGTAGGCGTAGGCTTGGTGGTGGCTGCGGCCGACGCGCCCGCGAAGTTGGTGCAGTTGCGCCAATCCGAATTTGTCGGCGCGGTTGATGATGATGGTGTTGGCGTTGGGGATGTCGATGCCGGTTTCAATGATGGTGGAACAGAGCAACACGTTGAATCTTTGCTGCAAAAAGTCGCGCATGACTTGCTCCAGCTCGCGCTCGCGCAGTTGTCCGTGCGCCACGCCGATGCGGGCTTCTGGCAGCAGAGCTTCCAGCCGCTCGCGCATGTTTTCGATGGTATCCACTTCATTATGCAGGAAAAACACTTGCCCGCCGCGTTTGAGTTCGCGCAACACGGCTTCGCGCACGCTGCCTTCGCTGAACGGTTTGACAAAGGTTTTGACGGCGAGGCGGCGGCTGGGCGCGGTGGTAATCAGCGAAAAGTCGCGCAGGCCTTCGAGTGCCATGCTGAGGGTGCGCGGAATCGGCGTGGCGGTCATGGTGAGGATGTCGACATTGGCGCGCAGGCGTTTGAGCTGCTCTTTCTGGCGCACGCCGAAGCGGTGTTCTTCGTCGATGATGACCAATCCTAAGTTTTTGAATTTGATGTCGTCCTGCACCAATTTGTGCGTGCCGATAACGATATCGACCGTGCCGTCCGCCATGCCTTCGAGCGCGGCTTTGGTGGCTTTGCTGTTGTTGAAACGCGAAAGGCTGGCGACTTTCACGGGGAAATCGGCGAAGCGGTCTGCGAAATTTTGCGCGTGCTGCTCGACCAGAAGCGTGGTCGGGGCGAGTACGGCAACCTGTTTGCCGCCCATCACTGCCACAAACGCGGCGCGCAGGGCGACTTCGGTTTTGCCGAAACCGACATCACCGCACACAAGGCGGTCCATCGGCTTCGCCTGCGTCAAATCTTTAATCACGGCGGCGATGGCGGCGGCCTGGTCTTCGGTTTCTTCGTAGCCGAAGCCGTCGGCAAACGCCTGATAGTCCAACTCGTTGATTTCAAACTTGTGTCCCGATTGGGCGGCGCGTTGGGCGTAGAGATTGAGCAATTCGGCGGCGGTATCGCGCGCTTTTTCGGCGGCTTTGCGCTTCGCCTTGTTCCATGCGCCGCTGCCGAGCTTGTGCAGAGCGACGTTTTCATGCGCCTGACCGGAGTAACGGCTGATTAAATGCAGTTGAGAAACAGGTACATAAAGCTGCGCTTCGCCCGCGTATTCGAGCAACATCATTTCGTTGGTTTCGCCGCCCAAATCCATCGTTACCAAGCCCATATACCGCCCGATGCCGTGTTCTTCGTGCACGACGGGGTCGCCGATGTTGATTTCGGCAAGATCGCGCAACAGGCCGTCTGAAACGGCGGCGTGTTTCTTGCGGCGGTTGTGAACGCGCGAACGGGCGACGTATTGGTAGAGCTCGGATTCGGTGATGACGGCGATGGCACCTTGAGCGGCAACTGCTTTGCCCTCTCCCCAACTCTCCCCCACGGGGGAGGGGGTAGGTTGCTGTTGGATTTGCCCGTGCAGATCACTTGCGATGAGGTGCAGGCTGCTTTTAGTTTTCAGGTCGTCTGAAACGGCGGCGGCACTTTGTTCCCTCTCCTGAGGGAGAGGGCTAGGGAGAGGGTTTGTTGCGGTTGTGGAAAATTCGGTTTGGTCGGCAACCGCTTTGCCTTCTCCCTCGGAGGCGAGAGTAGGTTGTTGTTGGCTCGGAGATTGTGACTCGCCCAGTTTGAACCCGTATGCCAACGGCGCGACCGTAATCATCAGCGGCTCGTGTGCCGATAAAAAGCCCTGCCAGTCGGACACGCTTTTGGCTTTCAAGCCGTTTTGCTGCAAGAAGCCGAGCATGGTTTCGCGCCGTCCCAAACTTTCGGCGCACAGCAAAATCCGCCCGTCAAAGGTCGTCTGAAAATCCTTCAATGCCTGCAACGGCTCGTCGGATTGGCGGTTGACGGCAAGGTCGGGCAGGGTGTGTTCCTTGCCGGAAACATCGGGCAGCACTTGTCCGTAGTTTTTCAGACGACCTGCGAACACATCGGCAGAGAGATACAAATGCTGTGGAAGCAAAGGCGGATAGGTTTCATCGCCCTGCGCCATGGCGTAACGCGATTTGACGTCGCTCCAAAAGCGGTTTGCCTCAGCGTGAACGTCGCCCAATGAGACAAACAGCGCATCTTCGCCGATATAGTCAAACAGCGTTTCCAGCTCGTTTTCAAAAAACAGCGGCAGGTAGTATTCCACGCCCGCGCCGAAGTGGCCGTTGCTGACGGCTTTGTACACAGCGGCATCGTTCGGATTGCCATCGACTTCCTCGCGGAAGCGGCTGCGGAAGATTTTTTGCGCCTCGCTGTCGGTGGGGAACTCGTGCGCCGGCAGCAGGCGGATTTCGGAAACGGGGGAGATGGTGCGCTGCGTGTCCGTGTCAAAGGTTTTGATGCTGTCGATTTCATCGTCGAACAAATCGATGCGGTACGGCATCTCGCTGCCCATCGGGAACAAATCGACAATACCGCCGCGCACGGCAAATTCGCCCGCCGCGACAACATGGGAAACATGGTTGTAGCCCGCGTCCACCAAATCGGTTTTCAGACGACCTATATCCAAAGTCTGCCCCGTTTTCAGCCAAAACGTGCGCCCCGCCAAAAACGGCACGGGCGGCAGCTTCTGCATCGCCGTGGCAACCGGTACGAACAACACGTCCGCCGCGCCACTCTTAATCTGCCACAACGCCGACAGCCGCTCCGACACCAAATCCTGATGCGGCGAAAAACGCTCATAAGGCAGCGTTTCCCAGTCCGGCAGGAACACCGCCGTATCGTGCGGACGGAAAAACCGCCATGCCGTCTGAAGGCGCAACGCCTGTTCCGCATCTTGGGTCAGCACGACTTTGAGCCGCTTATGCGGCAGATAACGCGCCAAAGCCAGCGGCAGCGAGCCTTGCGAAAGATTGAGCCAACGGGATTTTTCACGGGGTTTGGGGATAGGGTAGGTCATGGCGTAGGGACAATGGCTTGCGGCAGCCGGAAAATTTTTCGGGCCGCCGTGGTAGGTTGTAAAAGCGGGATTTTAGCAGATTAAAAGCGGGTATAAGGGATAGGATGGTTTGGTTGGTTTTCAGACGGCCTTTGTGTGCCAGAGGGTCGTCTGAAAATGTTTGTCCGTAAAAACCGATTGAAATGGATAGACTGAATATTACGGTTTGTCCGGATAAGCCAATAACGGGCTGAAGTCCGCTTTCCAAATATCCAGTTCATACAGTTGACCGTCGCTGTAAGAATATAGGGTTGCCAAAACCGGAATGCCGTCTTTATCGTGAAACAGGTATTCGGCGATTGGGATGATTTTTAGCGGGCGCGTTTGGTTTGTATCGCTGGAAAACAGAAAACTGCCCATCGCGCCGTCGTCGAGCGTGGTGACGCTGTTGGAAAAACGGGTTTCCAATCGGGCATATTGAGGTTTTTTGTTGGACAGAAGAAGATTCAACAAATCGGTTTCGTCTGCCGTCATCGGGCGTTTGTTCAATGGTTCAACTCCATGTATCTGCTGAAAAAGGGATGGTTCGTCCGGATGTTTTCAGACGACCTTTGGCGGCAGGAAGTCATTCTAGCGGATGCAAGCCGGCAAAGACAGCGGCTGCTTTTTCAGACGACATGTAAGGGTTTGTGATAAGGTATAAAACGTTCCTATTTTGGGAACGAGGTCGTCTGAAAACGGAGGGGAAGGGTATGCCGCAGCAGAAGTGCAGGCAGCAGGCATTTCAGATTTGCGTTATACTTTTCCCCGTCTGTGTACTTTACTTATGAGAAAGGCAGCAAAATTATGATTTTGGAATTCATTAAAAAACTGTTTGGCGCGACTGGCGGCGCATCGTCTTCGTCAAAACGCGGCGGCTGGAATGAGGAAGAGGGCGTGTATTACGCCAAAGGCAGCTACGATAACGCAGTAGAGTACAACAATGAGTTGATGTGTATTGCCAATTTTATGCTCTACCATATGGAAGACATGAACCAGGCAATGGACAAACGCGATTACGCCCAAGCCGAAAAAGTCCGTGTGCAGTGGATAGCCGCGATTCCCAATTACATCGCACAAGCCGATAAATTGGGTGCATACAAAGGCGATGCTTCCCTGTTGAATGCTTTGAAAAATCATCTGCATTTCTTTAGCGATTTGATGGAAGACGGCTATAAAAAGCTAATCCAAATCCGCGCTTCCGGCAAACACGGTTCGGAAGAAGATGAAGAGCAATTGGACGAGAACAACGAGAAAATCTTGGACAGTACCGATAAGTTCAATGAAGTGAGCGACGAGTTTTTGGAAAAATTCGAAGACGAATAAACCGTATAGGCGAATTTTGTATAGTGGATTAAATTTAAATCAGGACAAGGCGACGAAGCCGCAGACAGTACAGATAGTACGGCAAGGCGAGGCAACGCCGTACTGGTTTAAAGTTAATCCACTATAAAACGCTATCTTAAAACCAAAAATCCTCTAAATTCCTTACGACAGAATTTAGAGGATTTTTTTCATCAGCCGTTTTCTATAAAAATATAGAGAACCGCTGATTATCAAAAAGGTCGTCTGAAAACCGGTATGACGGGTTTCGCTACAAGTTTTCAGACGACCTCCATTCAAACTGCTACACCCGCCAGTTTGCCGATTATACCCGTAACCGCCAATGCCGCCACGCCCCACAGGCACACGCGCAAGACGGCGGGGGCGACAGGTGCGCCGCCGAGTTTGGCGGAGGCGTAGCCCAGTGCGGCGAGTCCGAACAAAGTGGTTGCCGCCAGCGTAGGGATCAGGGCGGCGGGAGCGGTCAGCGCGATCAGCAGCGGCAGTATCGCGCCGGCGCAGAACGAACCGGCGGAGGCAAGCGCGGCCTGCATGGGCTTGGCGGCGGAGGTTTCGGTGATGCCGATTTCGTCGCGGGCATGGGCGGAGAGCGCGTCGTGTTCCATCAATGCTTGCGCGACTTCGGCGGCAAGTGCGTCGGACAAACCGCGGCGGCGGTAAATTTCGGTCAGTTCTGCCAGTTCGGCATCGGGATTGGCTTCCAATTCGTGGCGTTCTTTGTGCAAATCGGCTTTTTCCGTGTCCGACTGGCTGGATACGGAAACATATTCACCCGCCGCCATCGAGACCGCGCCGCCGATCAGGGCGGAAACGCCCGTCAGCAGCAGGGTTTGGAAATCGGGGGCGGCAGCCGCGACGCCGGTCAGCAGTGAGGCGGTGGAAATCAGGCCGTCGTTCGCGCCCAATACGCTCGCGCGCAGCCAGTTGTTGCGGTTGCTGAAATGGCGTTCGCTGTGTTGTGAATACATGGCAGTGTTCCGGCGGTGTTTTGCGCTATGGTAGCACCGTATCGGTTTATCGGGGCAGCGTAATCATGCGTTTGCACGCTGAAAATCCGTCCACACTTGATAATCATTGTCGCTTAAACGGGTTTGTGGTATAAATCCTAGAAATTTAGCTCTAAACTCTAATAACTGCCGATTAACCGAGAATCATGATGACACACACCGAATCAAGCGCGCAGCCGTCAACTATGGACACGGCTGCTTTTTTAAAGCATATCGAATCCGCATTCCGCCGCATTTTTTCAGACGACCTCAATCTCATGCAATACCTGCCCGAAGACAAATGGCTTGCCTTGAAGCAGGCGGGTTTGCTGTTGCCCTTCCTCGACAAAAAACATGGCGGCCGCAAGGGCAGCCAGTTTGAAATCCAAGAAGTCCTGCGGATTGCGGGGCATTACGGCGTGCCCGTTACCCTGCGTACCGGCATCGAAGGTGCGCTGGTGTTGCAGCCTCTGCAAGAGTTTGGCGACGAAGCGCAAGTCGCGCAAGGTTTGGACATGGTTTTCAAAGGCGAGGGTGGTGGTTTGGGTATTACCGAACCCGAAACCTCCGGCGCGGCGATTGCCCGCGAAATGCAGTCCTACTACGAATACATCGACGAACAAACGATTTACGTCAACGCCGCGAAATATTGGCAGGGCAACTCGCAAAGCGACTTTCTCCTCGTTGCCGCCAAAGAGCGCAAAAACGGCAAACTCTCCAAAGTCATCAACCTGCTGCTCGTTCCCAAGCAATACATCCGCTACGAAGCCCTCGCATCCGAAGGCCTGCGCGCCGTCCGTTACGCCGTCAACCGCATTGATGCCGAAATGCCCGCTGCCGCCGTCATGAAACTCTCGCAGAGCGATGCCGCCGGTTTGCGCGCGTTCCAAAACATCTTTATCCGCAGCCGCCTGCAACTGATCGGCATGACGCACGGCATCATGGAATACATCATTGACAACCTGAACCGATATGTTCGCCACGACATCAAATTCGTCGATTACGAACGCCGCGAAATCCAACGCCGCCATCAGGTTTCCGAGATTCTTTACCGCTACGTCTGCCATTGCGTTTCGCCCGTTGCCCCCGTCGCCCATCAACTGATGGAGGCAAACATCATCAAAACCCTCGCCACGGAGTACACTTACGCCGCCGCGCAAATGTTGCAAAAACTCTTGGGCGCGAAGGGGTTTGAACGCGGACACACCGCCAGCAATATCGCTATCGACATCCGCCCCTTCACCATCTTCGAAGGTCCGAACGATATGCTTTATGCCGAAATTTACGACCAGTTCGTCCGCGCCACCGCCGAAGAAAAAGAAGCAGGCATTAAGTTGGACAAAAACCAAACCCTGCTCGACCGCCTGCAAACCGACGCCCGCTTTGCCGCCGTTGCGCGCGACTACACTTTACCCGAAGACATCCGCAGCTTCCTGCAGGAACGCACCCTGACCGACGCCTGCGCCTTGCAAAAAGTCTTCATCGGCAAAATCATCGCCCGACTATTTGTCTTCGTACAGGCGGAACACGAAGACACCGCAGCCTTCCTGTTGAACGACATCCGCAAAGACATATTGGACTGCCGATATTGCGGTTGATGGTTTAAGGCAGAGAGGTCGTCTGAAATCGGTTTTCAGACGACCTTGGGCGGATTTTTATGCTTTCGATTCAAAAGCGATTTCATTGCGAAAATCAAATGAATCAAGTGCTTTAGTCATGTTCATTGACTTTCAGACGACCTCCGAGCCCATGACCCTCTCCAAACTTCCTCTTTGGCAGACTCCCGAACAAGTCTGCGACATCTTACTTGCGCTGCCGGAAAAGCAGCGCAATCGTGCGTTGTACGAACTCGTTTCCCTTTTTGATCATGAAAACCCGCAAGGTCGGACGGAAGCCGAAAGTCAGCTTGCCGCCCTGCGCCTGCTGTGGTATGACCCGCGTTTTCAAGGTTTGGAAAACATCAGACATTGGCTGCGCGATGTGCTTGGGTTGGACGAGTCAAACGGTTCATGGCTTGCGTTGCAGGGCGAAATCGAAACGCTGATGGAAATGCTCCATCCCGAAACCTGCCGCACTTACGGAGAATACGGCGGTATGTTCAAAAGCGCGCAAACGCTCGAACCTTTTGTCGCCCGAATGTTCGAGCGCGATACCGAAGCCTCGCGCAGCATGGCTTGGGACTGTCTGTATTGGAACAAAGAGCTCCGCTGTTTACGCCCCGATTGGGATGAATGGTTGAAAGAAGAAATCCGAAATCTGCGTGGTAAATACGGCGAAAACAAATAGCCGCCGCAACTGATTCAGGTTGACTGAAAGGTGTTTCTGACTTTGAGCGGCTGAAAATCAAACCCGACTGTTTTTTATAGTGGATTAACTAAATCAGGACAAGGCGACGAAGCCGCAGACAGTACAGATAGTACGGAACCGATTCACTTGGTGCTTCAGCACCTTAGAGAATCGTTCTCTTTGAGCTAAGGCGAGGCAACGCCGTACTGGTTTAAATTTAATCCACTATAAACGGCAATTTTGTACGGGAACAAATAGCGAACAATAAAAAGGTCGTCTGAAAATTTCAGACGACCTTTTTTCATTTCATCAACAGCCTAGTGGAATCAATCCAGCTTTTTAAAGTGGCGGCGGCGTTCCAGTTCGCTCAGGTAACGCTTGCGCAGACGGATGGACTGCGGCGTGATTTCAACGAGTTCGTCATCGTCGATAAACTCGACCGCGCCTTCCAGCGTCAGCTTGATCGGGGTAGTCAGACGCACGGCTTCGTCAGTGCCGCTGGCGCGGATATTGGTGAGTTTTTTACCTTTGAGCGGGTTGACCACCAAATCATTGTCGCGGCTGTGGATGCCGATAATCATGCCTTCGTAGATTTTATCGTTGGGCGACACGAACATACGGCCGCGGTCTTCCAGATTCCACAAGGCATAAGCGACGGCTTCGCCTTGCTCTTGGGAAATCAGTACGCCGTTGTGGCGGCCGGGCATATCGGGTTTCACGGGCGCGTAGTCGTCGAATACGTGGCTCATCAAGCCGACACCGCGCGTCAGGGTCATGAATTCGCCTTGGAAACCGATTAAACCGCGCGCGGGAATATGGTATTCGAGGCGGGTACGACCGTTGCCGTCGCTTTCCATATTGGTCAGTTCGCCGCGGCGGCGGCCGAGTTCTTCCATTACCGCGCCTTGGTTTTCGTCGGGCACGTCCACGGTCAGGTTTTCGTAAGGTTCGCATTTTTGACCGTCGATGTCGCGGTACACGACGCGCGGCTTGCCGACTGCCAGTTCAAAGCCTTCGCGGCGCATGTTTTCCAGCAAAATGGTCAGGTGCAGTTCGCCACGTCCGGATACGCGGAACACGTCGGCATCGGCGGTGTCTTCCACGCGCAGGGCAACGTTGGTCAGCAACTCTTTTTGCAGGCGGTCGCGGATTTGGCGGCTGGTCACGAATTTGCCTTCGGTACCCGCCAGCGGGCTGGTGTTCACCATAAAGTCCATCGTCAGCGTCGGTTCATCCACGCTCAACATCGGCAAACCTTTGGGGTTGTCTTTGTCGGTAATGGTTACGCCGATACCGATGTCTTCGATACCGGAAATAATCACGATGTCGCCGGCTTCGGCTTCTTCAAGCGGTACGCGTTCCAAGCCTTTGAAACCCAAAAGCTGGTTGATGCGGCCTTGGGCGATTTGCTGGTCGTGGTTCATGACGGCAACGACTTGACCGGGTTTGATACGTCCGTTCAGGATACGGCCGATGCCGAGGCGGCCGGTATAGTTGTCGTAGTCGAGTTGGGAAATTTGCAGTTGTAGCGTTTCATCCGCACTGCCGCTCGGTGCAGGCGTGTGTTTTAAGATGGTGTCGAACAGCGGACGCATGTCGTTGCTCTCGTCGGTTTCTTCCAGTTTGGCGAAACCGGACAGGCCGGAAGCGTAGACAATCGGGAAGTCCAATTGCTCGTCGGTTGCGCCCAAGTTGTCGAAGAGTTCGAAAGTTTGGTCGATGACCCAGCTCGGACGGGCAGACGGTTTGTCGATTTTATTGATGACGACGATCGGTTTCAGCCCCAAAGCCAAGGCTTTTTTGGTAACGAAACGGGTTTGCGGCATCGGGCCTTCCTGCGCATCTACCAACAATACGACGCAGTCCACCATACCCAAAACGCGCTCCACCTCGCCGCCGAAGTCGGCGTGTCCCGGAGTGTCGACGATGTTGATGTGGTAGCCTTCGTAATCGATGGCGGTGTTTTTGGCGAGGATGGTAATGCCGCGTTCTTTTTCAAGGTCGTTGCTGTCCATCACGCGTTCGTCAACCTGCTGGTTGGCGCGGAATGTACCGGATTGGCGCAGCAGTTGGTCAACTAATGTGGTTTTGCCGTGGTCGACGTGGGCGATGATGGCAATGTTGCGAATTTGTTTCATGGTGATATGTATTTCAAATGATTTTTATCAAAAAGTAACTTGCAATTATATCACGGTTCATCTTATCGGACGGAGGGGGAGTAGATTAAATTTGAATCGGTACGACGTTTGTCCTGGTTCAACCGTCATTCACTATATGCGTACTGCGGCACAGTTTGACGATATAGTGGATTAACTTTAAACCAGGACGGCGTTACCTCGCCTTAGCTCAAAGAGAACGATTCTCTAAGGTGCTGAAGCACCAAGTGAATCGGTTCCATACTATCTGTACTGTCTGCGGCTTCGTCGCCTTGTCCTGATTTAAATTTAATCCACTATAAAAGAAAAGCATTTGAGAATAATTAATAATAAAATTTGATTGGGTTTTGTAATTTATTTGCTTTTATTTATGGTTAAAGAGTGTAAATGTTTTTGAATGTTGAAATGGATTCTTAATACCAATGGCAACAAATATCTATATAAAACAAGGTGTTGAATTTTCAGACGACCTTTTAAGGCTTCTGTTTTTTTTGATAATTGTTTGTATTTTAAATAGAAAATTTGTCAAGCGTCAGGCTTTTTCATACAATTCAGCCATCAAGAAACAACACGCAATGTTTTTTACAGACACTTTACAATTTCAAAGAAAGAGAAAGAATTATGCAAGGCAATCAAGCTGTTATCGATTATATGAACGAACTGTTGTCCGGCGAGTTGGCTGCACGCGATCAATACTTCATCCACTCACGCCTGTACTCCGAATGGGGCTACAACAAACTGTTTGAACGTCTGAATCATGAGATGGAAGAAGAAACAACCCACGCCGAAGACTTCATCCGCCGTATCCTGATGCTGGGCGGTACGCCTAAAATGACCCGTGCCGAACTGAACATCGGTACCGACGTGATTTCCTGCCTGAAAGCGGATTTGAACACCGAATACGAAGTACGCGATGCGTTGAAAAAAGGCATCAAACTGTGCGAAGAAGCACAAGACTACGTTACCCGTGATTTGATGATTGCCCAGTTGAAAGACACTGAAGAAGATCACGCCCACTGGCTGGAACAACAACTGCGTCTGATCGAACTCGTCGGCGAAGGTAATTACTACCAAAGCCAACTGTAATTAAGCGTATAAGGAGCTGAAAATGAAAGGCGATCGCTTAGTTATCCGCGAGCTGAACAAAAACTTGGGCTTGCTCTTGGTTACCATCAACCAATACTTCCTGCATGCCCGCATTTTGAAAAACTGGGGCTTTGAAGAATTGGGCGAACATTTCTTCAAACAGTCCATCCGCGAAATGAAATCCGCAGACGATTTAATCGAGCGTATTTTGTTCTTGGAGGGTCTGCCTAACCTGCAAGAATTGGGCAAACTGCTGATCGGCGAATCAACCGAGGAAATCCTGTCCTGCGATTTGACAAAAGAACAGGAAAAACACGATGCCCTCATCGCTGCCATCGCCATCGCGGAACAACAGCAAGACTACGTCAGCCGTGATTTGTTGGAAAAACAAAAAGATATCAACGAAGAACACATCGACTGGCTTGAAACCCAGCAGGAGCTGATCGGCAAAGTCGGTTTGCCGAACTACCTGCAAACAGCGGCGCAAGAGGACTAAAACACAAACCACTGCCAAATATAGCAGTCCCTGCACCCATAAACGGCATATCCTTTCGGATATGCCGTTTTTCTTTTAATATAGTGGATTAAATTTAAATCAGGACAAGGCGACAAAGCCGCAGACAGTACAGATAGTACGGAACCGATTCACTTGGTGCTTCAGCACCTTAGAGAATCGTTCTCTTTGAGCTAAGACGAGGCAACGCCGTACTGGTTTAAATTTAATCCACTATACTTTGTCAGTAAAAGAGACGGTTCCCTGCTTTGTTAAGAAGTGAATATGCGGAATATGTGGTTTTAAACTGAAATAAAATCATATGAATAATAATAAGTTATAAATATTTTTGTATTATTTCCCTTGCTGCTCTTGAAATATTTAGAATTTTTGTTTTAAACTGCACACGTTACCTATTCCATTATTTATGTATTCTGTCATGCAAACAGCGCATCATTCATCTGCTTTCTTCTATTGGTACCACACAAACGTGCGGTACTTTTTTGCGCTTGTCTGACACAGATTAGAGATAGGGATACGCAAATCAGAGCCGCCTCATTTGAGCGGCTTTTTTGTTACCTATACATGGCCGCATCAATTGAAATATGAAATAAAACACAACTGAATCAGGATTACAGCCATGACACCGTCCATAAACGCCCAAACAAAAAACCTTCCTTTACACCGCTGCCAAATGATTGTTGACGGCAACAGCCATCACACAACAGCTTCCCAAGCCTTACCGGGCAGTGCAGATACGCTGATCAGCGAGGCATTGATTCCGCAAATCCGTATGGTTGCCACTTTGATTGCAGGTGAAAGGCACGATTTTGAAGCAGACAGCCCTGCTGTCTTTACGGAGGAAGCCGATTTTTTTGCCGCACGCATCTTGGTATTGGGTGTACACCGTTTCCATCTGGATATCACATTGTTGCCCATGCTGAAAACCGCCAACCAACGCGCCCAAGCGTTTGCCAAACGCCACCATCTCCCATTTACCCCCGCCCAAATGCATATGAGCCTGCATGCCCGCCGTCCTGACAACTTGCTGATTGTCGAAACCGAACATGAAATGGAAAATCATGGCAGCCTGATTGCCAACAGCCTTGCTTTCGCAGCCAAACTTCCCCGCCTGCCTTTGTAAACCATATTGACGCACTTGATAAAAATCAAATTTGCACCATATTCCACGGCAAGGCGCAGTATATTGACGCGCAGTTTGCCGATAACGCTCGGCTTAGACAATACCACTTCAAAAAGGATAAAAAAATGAAAAAACTCATTGCCTTAGCCGCACTTTCCTCACTTGCTCTCGCTGCCTGCAAAGACAATACCCAAGCCCAGCTTGAGCAGCAGCAAAAACAAATCGAAGCGCTTCAGCAGCAACTTGCCCAACAACAAGACAATACGATTTACCAACTCACGCCGGAAGGTGTGAAAGATACCATTCCTGCCGAAGCACAAGCCAACGGCAACAATGGTCAGCCTGTGACCGGAACAGACGGACAACAATATATTTATGACCAATCCACTGGCAGCTGGCTGCTGCAAAGCTTGGTCGGTACGGCGGCAGGCGCATTCATCGGTAACGCGCTGGCAAACAAATTCACACAAGCGCGTAATCAAAACAGCCCGATTGCCCAGCGCGCACGCGCCCATTATTATCAAACGGCCCGTCCCAACAGCCGTACCAGCCAGCAACTCAATACCCGTAGTCTGCCTGCGCAACAACAGGCGGCGCAACAGCAACGTTACCGTCAAACAACCCAGCAGCCGTCCAATTATCGCCGCCCAATGAGTCGCGGTTTTGGCCGCCGCCGCTAAAGCCATTTGATTGTTTTAAACGGGTTTCCGATTCGGCAAAGAGTGCTGATCAGAGAAAGACAGCATAACAGAGTTCGCTGATTTGCCGATTAAAGCAGATGAAGGTCGTCTGAAAATTCAGACGACCTTTGTTTATGCATCGCCGTAAAATGCAAGATGCCTTTAGTTAATCCACTATATTTATCAAAAGAAAAGGGGAGTGCGGTTGCATCTGCATTTTCAGACGACCTGAGTTTCAAGTAAAATCTACCTCGTCTGAAACACACTCAATCTCTCAGTAAGGAAAACATCATGAGCAACCATCACAAACTCATCATCCTCGGCTCAGGTCCTGCCGGCTACACCGCCGCCGTCTATGCCGCCCGCGCCAACCTCAAGCCCGTCATCATAACCGGCGTCGAACAGGGCGGACAACTGATGACCACCACCGAAGTCGACAACTGGCCCGCCGACGCCGAAGGCGTACAAGGCCCGGAACTGATGGCGCGTTTCCAAGCCCATGCCGAACGCTTCGGCACCGAAATGATTTTCGACCAAATCCACACCGTCGATTTGCAAAACCGCCCCTTCACCCTCAAAGGTGATATGGATGAATACACCTGCGACGCCCTGATTGTCGCTACCGGCGCATCCGCCAAATATCTGGGGCTGCCCAGCGAAGAAACCTTTGCCGGCAAAGGCGTATCCGCCTGCGCGACCTGCGACGGTTTCTTCTATAAACAGCAAGACGTGGCCGTCGTCGGCGGCGGCAACACCGCCGTAGAGGAAGCCCTTTATCTCGCCAACATCGCCAATACCGTTACCCTGATCCACCGCCGCGACAGCTTCCGCGCCGAAAAAATCATGGTGGACAAACTCATGCAGCGCGTTGAAGAAGGCAAAATCATCCTCAAACTCAACAGCAATCTGGATGAAGTCTTGGGTGACGAAGGCGGCGTCACCGGTGCTCGTCTGAAACACAATGACGGCACTACCGAAGACATCGCCGTCAAAGGCGTTTTCATCGCCATCGGCCATAAGCCAAACACCGACATTTTCAAAGGCCAGCTCGATATGGACGAAACCGGCTACCTGAAAACCAAAGGCGGTACGGGTGACAACGTCGGCGCGACCAATATCGAAGGCGTATGGGCGGCAGGCGACGTCAAAGACCACACCTACCGTCAAGCCATCACCAGCGCGGCTTCCGGTTGCCAAGCCGCACTGGATGCCGAACGCTGGCTCGACCGCCAAGGGTTGTAAAACACCCGAAACGGTTTTCTCAAGCATAAAGGTCGTCTGAACCTTTCAGACGACCTTTTTTATAGTGGATTAAAATTGCAATGATACGGCGTTGCCAACGCCCTTATGTACTACCCGTACACGGCGGGCGTTGCCGCCTTGTCTCATTTTTATTTTAATCCACTATACAACAGAAAAACACATTATCCATCCTGCCTTATCCGATTTTATGAGCAAACAGCCCAACAGCGCAGACCCAGCCGAAATCCCGCAAGACCAAACCGTCCCGCGCAGCAATACCGACAACGCGCCGCGTTCCGCCATCCATCAGACGCTTTATTCCGCCGATACGTTTGCCCAGCACGATTATCTCGCGGGTAAAAAACTGCCCGACATCGCCCGCCCGCAAGCGGGGCAGACCAACTGGCTGCATTTCGTCGGCATCAACGACGCCACGCTGCTCAAATACACGCTGGAACCTTACGGCATCCACGAGCTGGTCATCGAAGACATCCTCAGCCGCAAACAACGCCCCAAAATCGAAGACTATGGCAATTATCTGTTTATCGCCGCGCAGGTTTACCACTACACCGCCGCCGGCAAACTGAATTCCGACCAAGTGTATCTGATTATCGGCAAGGATTTCGTGTTGTCGTTCCAGCAAAAACCGCTGGGGCTGTTCAGCCAGCTGCGCCGCCAAATGAGCGAAAACCCGCGCGGCATCCTCGGTAAAAACACCGCCTTTCTCGCCTATTGCCTGCTCGACCGCATCGTGGACGACTATTTCATCGTTTTGGAAGAGTACAACAACCGCGTCGAGGCCATAGACAAATCCCTGTTTAAAGATGAAAACAGCGACATTCTCGGCAAAATCGACCGCCTTAAGCGCGATGCGGTCCGCTTGCGCCGCACGCTTTTGCCCTTGCGCGACGTGTTCTATCAACTTGCCGTGCGCGTCGATTTCACCATTTTCAAAGGCGAGTCCACCGTCTATCTGCGCGACGTGTACGATCACAACATGCAGCTTCTCGAATCGCTCGACGCCTCGCGCGACATGGTGTTGAGCATGATGGACATCTACCTTTCCTTCCAGTCCAACCGCATGAACCAGCAGATGCGCGTCCTGACCGTCATCACCATCATCTTTATGCCGCTGACCGTCATTACCGGCATCTACGGCATGAACTTCGACAACATGCCCGAACTGCATTGGCATTACGGCTATTTTATCGTTTTAGGTTTGATGCTGTGCATCATCGTCGGGCTGCTGATTTTCTTCTCGCGCAGAAAATGGTTATAAACCCATAAAAAAATCCAATTTCCGTATATTCATATATTAAATACAATCAGTAAGGTCGTCTGAAAACCATCCCAACCACTGAACGGCCGCCCATCTAACACAAACATTCATTTTTAAAAGAGGAACACTATGGACCAAACCCGCCAACTCCCTTCACACGAACTCATCATGTCCGAACTGATGATGCCCGACACCGCCAATTTCAGCGGCAACGTCCACGGCGGCGAACTTTTGCGCCTGCTCGACCAAGTCGCTTATTCCTGCGCCAGCCGTTACAGCGGCAACTACTGCGTTACACTGTCTGTCGATAAAGTCCTGTTTAAAGAGCCGATACACGTCGGCGACTTGGTAACCTTCTACGCCAGCGTCAACTACACGGGCAGAACCTCCATGGAAATCGGCATCCGCGTCGAGGCGCAAAACATCCGCACCGGCGAAGTGCGTCATACCAACAGCTGCTACTTCACCATGGTTGCGGTTGAAGACGGCAAACCCGTTCCCGTCCCGCCGTTGGAAATCACCACCGAACGCCAACGCTGCCGCTATGAAAAAGCCAAAAAACGCAAAGCCTTGAGTCTTCAGGCATCGGACGAGGCTTCTTGCGGATGCTGAAAACGGACGGATAAAACGGATTACAAGACAAAGGTCGTCTGAAAACCAGGTTTCAGGTTTTCAGACGACCTTTTTATTTGACGGATAAGGACATTATCGAAACTGCGTCGGTCGAAGCAGTTTCAGACGACCTTCTTCAGTAGGGCAAACCCTTACGCTTCTTCCGCTTTGCTGCGGATAATCAGAAGCGGCAGGTGGCTTTGGCGCATAACGGTTTCGGCGAAGCTGCCCATCAGGAGGTGCATCAGGCCGGTTCGGCCGTGTGTGCCGAGTACCAGCAGGTCGGCGCCGTTTTCATCGGCGTAATCGACCAAATCCTGCGCCATTTCGCGTGCGCCTTTGTTGGCGACCAGCAGGTGTTTGACAATGTTTTCCACGCCGTTTTCGCGGGCGGTTTTTTCAGCGAAGTCCAAAACTTCGTTGCCTTGGGCGACGGCGGCAGCCTCGTAGCTTTCGTGTTGCAGGAATTCGGGGGCGAGCGCCATGTATTCGGCGGGGTTGGCGACGTGTACCAAAGTCAGGCGGGCGTTGTTGACGCTTGCCAACTCGGCGGCGTGTTTCAGGGCGTTGAGGGAAGTTTCGCTGCCGTCAACGGCTACAACCAGATGTTTGTACATAGTTCATTCTCCTTTTGCGCCGCAGGCGGCACTTTGTTTCATGCGGTTGGGAAGGGTCCGATATGAAACGATTATAGACTCTTTCGGGCTGCTGCAACAGCCCGTCTGCTTTCCAGTATAATATGTGTCGCATTCGTCCGCAGCGTTTTGCGTTGATTTTCATTCATTTATTGATATATCACAAGGTTGGGTATGAACGACACCGTTTTTCTTCCTTCGCGCCGTTTCGGCGGTATTGCCAGACTCTATGGAAATGAAGCACTGGCGCGGTTTTCGAGCGCGCACGTCTGCGTGGTCGGCGTGGGCGGGGTAGGCTCTTGGGCGGTGGAGGCTTTGGCGCGGACGGGCATCGGTCGTTTGACCTTGATTGATTTGGACAACGTCGCCGAGTCCAATGTCAACCGCCAGCTTCATGCGCTGACCGACGATTTCGGCAAGGCGAAGGTAACGGCGTTGCGCGAACGCATTGCCCAAATCAATCCGCAATGCGAAGTGGAGGAAATCGAGGATTTTGTGACGGAAGACAATCTGGAAACGCTTTTCAGACGACCTTTCGACTTTGTGATCGACGCGATAGACCAAGTGCGCGTCAAGGCGGCGATGGCGGCTTATTTCGTGCGGCACAATCAGCCGTTTATCCTGAGCGGCGGCGCGGGCGGACAGAAAAATCCGGCGTTGATTCAAACCGCCGATTTGAGCCGCGTTACCCACGACCCGCTGCTTGCCAACCTGCGTTATACCTTGCGCAAACGCTACGGCTTCAGCCGCGATACCAAAGAAAAAATGCGCGTGCCGTGTGTGTTCTCGACTGAAAACATTACGCCGCCGCAATCGGACGAAGCGTGTTCGACCGATACTGCGCCACAAGGTTTGTCCTGCGCGGGCTATGGCGCGAGTATGCTGGTGACGGCTTCTTTTGGGCTGTATTGCGCACAGGCGGCGGTGGAACATATTGCAGGACGGAAATGAGATGAATCGATTTTTTAAAGCCTATTTTATCGCCAGCTTGATTTATGCGGTTGTCTTCGGTTTGCTGATGTACGGTGACGGTTTGCTGTTTTCAGGATCCGAATGTTTTGATATTGCACCTGAAAATGAACAGCGTCTACAGTATTGTTCACGAGCTGCTGAAATGTCGGCTTTTGAGAAAGTGTCTTTGAAGGTTTTCTTCTTTCCGTTTTTATCTGTAATGTTATTGTCCCTACTCAATGCCGGCATTATGAAGTGGACCAAACGCTGTACAACTTCGATGACTCTTGCTTTGCCTATTGTCGAATGGTTGATTGTTTGGTTCGTTTTTTTACTGTGGGAATGGAGTAGTCTGGATAGTTGGATGTCAATAGGAGGACTTCTTTTTTTGGGATTGCCTGTTTATGGCATGGCAGCAGTTCAAGCCCTGAGTGTGTTGCGCTCTTCTGCAAATGCCAATCAGAAAATTTGATGTGGGTTTAAGCCTTTTGAAATTTATTTTTTCAGACGACCTTTTTTGCCTATGAACCGATTTTTCAAAGCCTATTTTATCGCCAGCCTGATTTATGCGGTGTGGTTCGGCGTGTTGATGTATGCCGTCGATCCGATGTTTGGCGCAATGGGATGCGACATGCAGTCGGGCGATTATTTGTGTTTTCAGGACGGCTCTCCGCGGCCGTTTACCAATTTCCTTTATCCTTTCCTGTCCGTTCCGATATTCAGCCTTTTGCACGCTGCCATCATGAAGTGGCGCAAACGCTGCTCGGTCGGGATGATTTGGTTTTTGGTCGGCTGCGAATGGCTGCTATTGTCGGTTTGGATAATTGCGATGCTGGCGCGCGATGGCTTTGTGTTTTCCCGCGATGCCGTTACGGTGCTGACCGGTTCGTTTTTCGCCGTTTTGCCTCTGCTGGGCATGGCGTTGGCGCAAACGCTTGCCATTGCCATCGCTTCTTTGAAAAGCCAACGCAAAAAAGGCTGATTTTTGTTTTACTGCACTCGTTTTGGCGAAACCCGCTGCGTTTTCAGACGACCCCGTTATTGATTAACCACCCATCAAACCTAATAAGAAAAAGCTCCTCTAAACATGCCTTCAGAACACCTTATTCCTTCCGCTGCGGCAACGTCGTCTGAACACACTGTCGCGTGGGTATTCGGTCAACCCGTAACCGATTTGCCGCAGGATTTGTTTATTCCGCCCGATGCTTTGAAGGTTGTCTTAAGCAGCTTCCAAGGGCCGTTGGATTTGCTGCTTTACCTTATCCGCAAACAGAATATCGACGTTCTCGATATTCCGATGGTGAAGATTACCGAGCAATATCTGCACTATATCGCCCAAATGGAAGCGTATCAGTTTGATTTGGCGGCGGAATATCTTTTGATGGCGGCGATGCTGATTGAAATCAAATCTCGCCTGCTGCTGCCGCGTCCCGAAGAGGTCGAGGATGAAGAGGCGGATCCGCGTGCCGAGCTGGTGCGCCGCCTTTTGGCTTACGAACAGATGAAGCTGGCGGCGCAGGGTTTGGATGCGTTGCCGCGCGCGGGACGGGATTTTGCTTGGGCGTATCTGCCGTTGGAAATCGCGGTCGAGGCGAAGCTGCCGGAGGTGTATGTCGCCGATTTGACGCAGGCGTGGCTGGGCATTTTGTCGCGGGCGAAACATACGCGCAGCCATGAAGTGATTCAGGAAACCATTTCCGTGCGCGCGCAGATGACGGCGGTTTTACGTCGTCTGAACGAGAGCGGGATATGCAAATTCAGCGATTTGTTCAAACCGGAGCAGGGCGCGGCGTATGTGGTCGTCAATTTCATCGCGCTTTTGGAGCTTGCCAAAGAAGGTTTGGTCCGCATCGTCCAGCCGGACAGCTACGGCGAAATCGAAATCAGCCTGAAACAGGAAAATTTAGAACGCCCGGAAGCGGAAGAGGGCGTTTCAGACGACCCCGCCGCCGACATTGAAGGCGAAACGGCATGATGATTTCACGCTTGGCAAAGCCATACCCATTTTAATCAACTGCCCTTTATATAGTGGATTAAATTTAAATCAGGACAAGGCGACGAAGCCGCAGACAGTACAGAGATAGTACGGAACCGATTCACTTGGTGCTTCAGCACCTTAGAGAATCGTTCTCTTTGAGCTAAGGCAAGGCAACGCCGTACTGGTTTAAAGTTAATCCACTATAAACAAACAGGTACGAATTTATGAACAGTGTTTCCCCGCTCAACCGTAAAGCCTCGCTGTGGGCGGTCGGTTTGATGTTGTTCGCTTTGTTTTTCGGTGCGGGCAATCTGATTTTCCCTGCTTATCTCGGACAACAGGCGGGGGAAAGCTGGTTCTCTGCGATGACGGGTTTCCTGTTGACCGGCGCGGGTCTGCCGCTGTTGGGCGTGATTGCCATCGGCTATTCCGGTTCGCGCGATGTGCAGGCGCTGGCATCCAGGGTTGCCCCTTGGTACGGCGTGGCGTTTGCCGTCGCGCTGTATTTGTCCATCGGGCCTTTGTTTGCCATGCCGCGTACGGCGACGGTGTCGTTTGAGATTGCCGTTGCGCCGTTCTTGAATGAAAGCCAGAAAACAGTCGGGCTGGCGGCGTTCAGCGTGGCGTTTTTCGGCGTGGCGTATTGGCTGTCGATGTCGCCGGGCAAACTGGTGGACCGCATCGGTAAAATCCTGACGCCCGTATTGCTTTTGACGATTGCCGTTTTGGTCGGCTACGCCGCGTTGAATCCGATGGGCGTTCCCGCTGCGGCACAAGGCGATTTTGCCCTCCGTCCGTTCATAAAAGGCATTTTGGAAGGCTACGGCACAATGGACGCACTCGCTTCGCTGGTGTTCTCCATTATCGTCATTGACGCCGTGCGCGCGATGGGGGTGGACAACCGCTCCGAGCTGCTGCGGACGACCGCTGTTTCAGGCATTGTTGCCGCATCTTGTCTGGCTTTGGTGTACCTCTTCATCGGCTATATGGGCGCAACCAGCGTGTCAGGCTTGGGACTTCAGGAAAACGGCGCGGAAGTCTTGTCGAAAACCGCGCATTTCTACTTCGGCGTACCCGGAAACATCCTCTTGGGCGTCATCGTCCTGCTCGCCTGCTTGAGTACCGCCGTCGGACTGATTACATCATGTTCCGAATATTTCAACCGCCTGTGTCCCGGCATTCCTTACAAAATGTTCGTCGTCATCAATACGGTCGTGTCTATGGCGTTGGCGAACAAAGGCCTGTCCTCCATCCTGACCTTCTCCATCCCGATGCTGATGCTGCTGTACCCGCTGACCATCGTCATCATCCTGCTGGTCTTCCTGCACAAACTGTTCGGCGGCAGCCGCATCGTCTATTTCTGCACCATGATGGCAACGCTAGCAGTCGGCTTGCTCGATGCCTATAAAGCCGCATTCGGTTTCAGCGAAGAAGTCGCCGCCGACATCAACGGCGCACTGCCGCTTTACAACGTCGGGCTGGGCTGGCTGCTGCCCGCAACCGTCGGCTTTATTTTAGGGTGCATCCTGAACGCCGCGCTTAAGAAAAAACATAAGGCTTAAATCACAAAACAAAGGTCGTCTGAAAGATTTCAGACGACCTTTTCTATTCAATCCCAGATAAATCCAGAAATTTGATGGATGCTCATTTTCGCAGGCTACCTGACCTTTATGGTTGGTAACCGCACTTCAGATGCGGACCGGTTAACCGGAAACCACAAAATCCACCGTATGCGCTTCGCTGTAATCGGGGATTTCCAGCTTATTGATCATACGATGTATCACATCATTCGGCACGGAATGTTCGCGGTTACGGTTTTGCGACAGCAATTGCGTGTAAGGCACTTCCAAATAAATCAGGTGTACCCGCGCGCCGTAGTCGGCGAACATCGGCAGCCACTTGCTGCGCAGGTCGCGGTTGAGGTTGGTGGCGTTGAAGACAAATGACGTGCGGGCGCGCAGGTATTCTTTTGCCTGCTCTTTACCCAAGCGCACGGCTTCGGCGGTGTGTTTTGGGTCGGCGGGATCGAGTTTGCGCTCGCGGCGGATGTCGTCCAGCGACAACATGGGCAGATGGGCAAGGTGTTGCCTGATGTAACTGTCTTTGCCGCTGCCTGCTATGGCGCACATGGCGTACACGTCAAAGGTTCTGTCGTCAAACGGCTGGTAATCGGGCATTTCGCTGCGGCCGTTGAGGTAGAGATAGCGGCCGTAATCGCTGGCGAAATTGCGCGCTTTGCCCCAGCAGCCGTTTTCTTCGCACAACTCGCGGAACAAGTCGATGCGCAGCAGGATATCCTGTTGGTCGCGGCAGATGCGGCCCAGAACGTCGGCTTTGGCAAGCATGGCGAGGTGGGTGGTATCGACCTGCAAAGAAGCAGAGATGGCGGCGCGTTCCGGATTCGGTTTGTCGATTGCCCACAGCGGCAGTCCGTGCAGGCGCACGAGTTTTGCTATCACTTCGCGCACGGCAAACGGCGCGGCAAGTTCGGTATAAAGCAGGGTACGGGCGGTGTATTCGCCTTTTTTGGCATGGTTCGGAGACACAATCCGCTCTTTGCCGCCTTGGCTTTCGCGCTTGGTGGTGCTGCGTTTTTCTACGTCGTGCAACATGGCGGCGGCAAACAGGATATGTTGCTCCTGCTCGCTGAGTGCTTGGAATTCGGGCAGTTCCAGCAGAGCTTCACACACCATTTTAGTATGGACGAACACATCGCCTTCAGCGTGCCATTCAGGATCCTGCGGCACGTTTTTCATATCGGCAAACCAACTGAAGCGATGCTCCAAGGCTTGCCAGTCGGGAAGTTTGCCGGGTGTGTAATGGGGGAATGTCCACATGGTCGTCTTTCTTATTATTGGATGACTTGACTTCAGGTCGTCTGAAACTGCCAGCTTTGCCAATGGTATTTGTCGTAGTCGATAAGGCGGGCGGGCTTCCAAGTTTTTGTCCAATGCACATCGGTTTTAACGTGTTTGGCGCGAACAAGTTTAAAGAGGTTGTCAAACTCGTTGGACTGTACGGGCAGGTTACCGTTGTTGGTGGCAAAATCAGCGGCATTGCGGATGACGAAACCTTCGCTGCATGCTTCGCCTGTTTTCGGGTCGTAGCCGCCGAGTTTGCCTGCGGTTTGCACGCTGTCTGTCCATGTTGCACCTAAATTGGCGAGCAGCCATTGCGCCAAAGCGGTGTCTTCGTCGGTGTATTTTTGGGTGAAGTCGGTAAGCGGCTGCACGATGGGAAGTTCGGGGACTGTGGGGAAGTCGAACAGCTGGGCATAGAATTTAACTTCTTCCCACGACAGCCAATGTCCGCCGCGACGGACGGCAAAAAGGTAAAAATAGCTTTCCAACTGCGAATAGGCGATGGAGTGGATACCGTACATGTTTTCGCCGAAAAGTTCGAGGTCACCCAAGTCGTCTTTGATTTGCTGCCAGCGTTGCAGCAGCGGTTTGTCCCACGGATGTTGGGTAGGGGCGGCATGGCTGCGGGCATAAAGACCGTGGGCGGCGAAGCAGTTGTTTTGCCCGTCCAGCTTTTCGGTCAATACCAATTGCGGCAGAGTAGCGAAATGCGCGAGGTAGCCGCGAGGCATAAAGCGGTCGTCTGAAGTTGTGCCTAGGCTGATGGGTGCGTGCAGGCTGCGGGCGTATTTTTGTGGTTCGGTGTTCGCCATCATGATTTGTCCTTGAAATTTATTTTTTAAGTTTTTCGGATGGTTTCTGCGGCTGATTATATTTTTTCTACCGTATCGCTTTGTTTGGACACCAAAAGCTGGTCGACTTTCAGATTTTCGGTGTCGATGATTTCAAATTTATAGCCCGCGTAAACCAAAAAATCAGTGCGTTTCGGGATTTTGCGCAGGGAATACATCATAAAGCCGGCGATGGTTTCGTAGTTTTCCGAGTTGGGAAATTCCTCGATGTCCAACGCGCGCATTACGTCGGCGAGCGGCGTGGCGCCGTCCACCAGCCAGGTATCTTCGGTGCGGCGGATGATTTGCGGCTCTTCTTCGGTATTGACCAGCTCGCCCATGACGATGCTCATCACGTCTTTCAGCGTTACCACGCCGACCACCAGCGCGTATTCGTTCACCACCACGGCAAAGTCTTCGCCGGAAGTTTTGAAGGTTTCCAAGACATCGTAAAGCGACAGCGTGTCGGGGATGAACAAGGCTTTGCGCAACACGCGCTTGTCGGTCAGGCGGACGTCTTTTTCTTTTAAAAACAAGGTCAGCAGCGTGTGTGATTCGATGTAGCCGATGACGCGTTCCAAATCGCCATCGCACACCAAGAATTTGTTGTGCGGTTTTTCCGACATGATTTCCAACACGGTATCGCTGCCGTCGTTTTTATCGAAATAGGCGATGTATTCGCGCGTGCTCATGGTGGAAGTCACCGTGCGCGCTTGCATGTCGAAAATATTTTCAATCAGGTAGTGTTCCTGCTCTTTCAACACGCCAGCCTGCGCGCCCGCATCGACGACGGCGTAAATGTCTTCCGAGGTCAGCTGCTCTTGGCGGACGGTGGAGATTTTGAAGAGTTTGAATATCGCGTTCGCCAGTCCGTCAAATGTCCAAACGAAAGGCTTTAGAATAAAAATCAAAAACATCATCGGCCGCACGATGCGCACCGCCACCGCTTCGGGATGGGTCATCGCTATGCGTTTGGGCATCAGGTCGGCAATCAGGATGAAGCTGCCCGTGACCAGCGCGAAGGTCAGCAGCGACGCGGCGGTAGTGCCCCAACTGCCCGCGTTTGCCAACAAACCGCCGAAATAAGGGCGCACCGCCGCTTCGCCGACGATACCGGCGAGAATGGCGACGGCGTTCAAACCGATTTGGACGACGGTGATGAAACTGCCCGGCTGCTGCTGCATGTTGAGCACATCCAGCGCGCGCGTGTCGCCGCCGTCTTTTGCCATGACTTGCAATTTGATTTTGCGCGCCGAGGCGAGCGCGAGTTCGGAGCAGGAAACGAATGCGCTGATGACGATCAGCAGGACCAATAATAATAAGGCTTCGAGAATATTCATGAAAAACGGTGTGTGTGGCAAACAGAGGACATTTTAGCATTAAAGGTCGTCTGAAAAATTCAGACGACCTTTTTGCCAGTCATACTTACCAATCGCGCGGGGCAACCAGTTCTTCGATGTCCGCATCTTCAAAGCCGTAGCTTTGGGCGATGTATTCCATATCGGTGGCAATCGTGTCTCTAGCGACGGTCTCGATTTCGCTGTCGTTTTCATCAAACTCTTCAGCCAATTCGTTGAAGCGTTCGGTAGCTGCGTGGGTTAGTTCGTATAGGGCGTCGAGATTTTCGGGCTGTTCGGTTTCGATTTGACGGCATAGTTCAACTAGGATGTTTTCTCCTTTTTGCACGAGTTTGGGCGGGAAATAATCGTCGTCGTACATATCCTGCAAAAAGGTGTGGTTTGCCAATTCGGTGTTGTTCAGTTGATGACGTGTAGTCATGATTTTCCTTTTCTATTTAGCAGATGGATTTTAAAAAAAGGTCGTCTGAAAGCGCAGCTTCAACGAAGTTAAAACGGTTTTGAGATTTTCAGACGACCTCTGTGGATTGTGGGCGACAGATTAGCCTTTTCCTTCAAACATATGGCTTAACTTTTGGCGGTAAAGCGTTTGTTGACGCGCAGGCGTTCGCCTCGGCCGGCTTTTTTGATTTCCAGCCAGTCGGCGAAGATGGCGTGGATGAGGTGGTTTATGGTTTCAAAGCCGTATTGCTGCGGGTCGGTGCCTTGTGCGGCGAGTTGCTTCGATACGTCGCTCAAACGTGCCCAGCCTTGTTCGTCGGCGTGGGTATCGACTGCCTGCTGTACGGCAGGGATAACGCGGGTAACGGGCAGTTTGCTGCTTTTGGCGGCGGGTTCGGGTTTGACGGGTGTCGATTGCGCGGTGTCTGCCGCAGGGCTTGGTGCGGTATTTTCGTTTTTGGTTGGGTTGGTTTTTTTGCTGCGCGTTTTGCGTTTTTGCGCGGCGTTGGGGTCGTCTGAAACGGTTTCTTCTGCCTGATGGGTTGCCACTGGGTTTTCAGACGACCTCTCTGTCGGCTTGTCGGCGGATTTGCGGCGGCGGACTTGGAGTTGGTTGTTGTCGGTGCGGTGTTCGAAGATGTCGAAGGATTTGATGAGGTCGGAGAGTTTGCCGTAGCCGTACAGCCTTGAGTCGAAATCGGGATTGATTTTGCTGATGTAGCTGCCGATGGGGCCGAGGTTTGCCCAGCCGAGATCGTCGGCGTTTTCGCGCACGGCGCGTTTGAGCAGGGACAGCGCGTCAGGGGCGGCGGATTCTTCGGCGGCAGGGTTGTTTTTGCCGTTGTTCTTCTCTTTTTCCCGGCGTTGTTTTTCGGGACGGAAGATTTCGGTGTAGATGAATTTGTCGCAGGCTTTGCGGAAGGCTTCGGGCGTTTTCTTTTCGCCGAAACCGTAAACGGTCAACCCGCTTTCGCGCAGGCGGCTTGCCAATCGGGTGAAGTCGGAATCGCTGGATACGATGCAGAAGCCGTCGAAATTGCCGCTGTATAGCAAATCCATCGCGTCGATAACCAACGCCATATCGGTGGCGTTTTTGCCTTTGGTGTAGGCGAATTGCTGGACGGGGATGATGGCATGGGGCAGGAGGGCGGCTTTCCATTTGGAAAGGCCGTGGCTCCAGTCGCCGTAGATGCGTTTGACGCTGGCGATGCCGTATTTGGCAACTTCTTCGAGCAGGCGGTCGATGATGTCGGCGGGGGCGTTGTCGGCGTCGATGAGGACGGCGAGTTTTTTGTTGGCCAATGTGGTCATGGGGACTCCGTGGTATTCATGTCAGTCGAGGTCGTCTGAAAACTGGTTTTCAGACGACCTCGATCTTTTAAAGCATATCTTGTATGGCGGCGCGTTCTTCTTCCAGCTCCGCCAGTGTCGCGGCGATGCGTTGGCGGCTGAACTCATCCGACAAGTCCAGGCCTTGGACGATGCGGTAGCTGCCTGCGTCGCAAATGACGGGGAAACCGAAAATCAAACCTTCGGGGATGCCGTAAGAGCCGTCGGAGGGGACGCCCATCGTTATCCATTTGCCGCTGCTGCCGAGCAGCCAGTCGCGCAGGTGGTAGATGGCGGCATTCGCGGCGGAGGCGGCGGACGACGAACCGCGCGCGGCGATGATGGCGGCACCGCGTCCGGCGATTTTCGGCATGAAGACTTCGGTGTTCCAATCGGGTTCGGTAATCATGTCTTTGACGGACTCGCCGTTGCTGGTGGCGTAGCGGTAGTCGGCGTACATGGTCGGGCTGTGGTTGCCCCAGACGCACATTTGCTCGATGGAAGGAATCGGGCGGTTGATTTTCTCGGCGACTTGGCTGACGGCGCGGTGGTGGTCGAGACGCATCAGGGCGGTGAAGTTTTCCGGCGGGATGTCGGGCGCGGACTTCATGGCGATGTAGGCGTTGGTGTTGGCGGGGTTGCCGACGACGAGGACTTTGACGTCGCGATGGGCAACTTTGTTCAACGCCGCGCCTTGTACTTTGAAAATTTCGGCGTTGGCGTGCAGCAGGTCGGCGCGTTCCATGCCTTGCGTACGCGGGCGCGCACCGATCAAGAGGGCGATGTCGGCATCTTTGAAGGCGACTTCGGGGTCGTCTGTGGCGAAGATGTCGGCAAGAAGCGGGAAAGCGCAATCCTGCATTTCCATAATCACGCCGCGCAATGCCTGTTGCGCCTGTGGCAGATCGAGCAGTTGCAGGATAACGGGTTGGTCGCGTCCGAGCATAATGCCGCCAGCGATACGGAACAGGGTCGCATAGGCAATTTGCCCTGCGGCGCCGGTAACGGCGATGCGGACGGGAGGCTTGAGTGTCATGTTTTTCCTTTTGAAGTCGTTGTTTTACTTGGTTTGCGGATTATAACAGCATTGAGTATTAGAGAATGAAAAGGTCGTCTGAAACTGGGAATAAGTTTTCAGACGACCTTTTCGATTGCTGTCTGTCAATTTTCCGCATCGCGGCAGATGTCGATGGCTTCCTGAAGGCTGGAAACGCCGAAGATTTTTAGGTTTGGGAACTCTTTTTCGTTGCGCGGCATATTGGCTTTGGGGACGATGGCGCGTTTGAAACCGAGTTTTTCCGCTTCTTTGAGCCGCTCTTGTCCGCGTGCGACGGGGCGGACTTCGCCGCTTAGTCCGATTTCGCCGAAGGCGACCATTTTTTCGGGCAGCGGGCGGTTGCGGAAGCTGGAGAGCATGGCGAGGATGACGGCGAGGTCGGCGGCGGGTTCTCCGATTTTGACGCCGCCGACGGCATTGAGGAACACGTCTTGGTCGAAGCAGGCGATGCCGCCGTGGCGGTTGAGGACGGCGAGCAGCATGGCGAGGCGGTTTTGTTCGAGGCCGACGGTGAGGCGTTTGGGGGTGAAGCCGTGTGCATCATCGACCAATGCCTGAATTTCGACCAGAAGCGGGCGGCTGCCTTCCTGTGTGACCAAAACGCACGAACCGGGCGTGTCGTCGCGGTAGCTGGCGAGGAAGATGGCGGACGGGTTGGACACGCCTTTCAAACCGTTTTCGGTCATGGCGAACACGCCCAGTTCGTTTGCCGCGCCGAAGCGGTTTTTGATGGCGCGTATCATGCGGTAGTTGGAATGTTGGTCGCCCTCGAAATACAGCACGGTATCGACCATGTGTTCCAGCACGCGCGGGCCGGCAATCGCGCCGTCTTTGGTAACGTGTCCGACCAGTATCATGGCGATGCCCATTTGTTTCGCCATGCGCGTCAGTTGGGCGGCGCATTCGCGTACCTGCGATACGGAGCCGGGGGCGGAGGTGATTTGGTCGGAATACATGGTTTGGATGGAGTCGATAACGACGACTTCGGGCTGATGCTGTTTCAATGCCGTCTGAATCGCTTCCATGCGGATTTCGGCAAGCAGGTTCACGCCTTCGGTGGGCAGTTCCAAACGCTGCGCGCGCAGGGCGACCTGTTGGGCGGATTCTTCGCCGGAAACGTACAGCACTTTTCGGCTTTGCGCCATTTTGGCGATGGTTTGCAACAGCAGCGTGGATTTGCCGATGCCGGGGTCGCCACCGAGCAGGATGACCGCGCCGTCAACCAGGCCACCGCCCAATACGCGGTCGAGTTCGCCCATGCCCGTCGGATTGCGCGGCACTTCGGTAGCGGTCACGGCGGAGAGGGATTGGACGGTTGAGGTATCCGCCGCCCAAGATTGGAAGCGGGCGTTTTTCGGCTCGGGCGCGGCCAGGCTTTCCTGAAGCGTGTTCCACTCGCCGCAATGCGGGCATTTGCCTTGCCATTTCGGTGAAGTGCCGCCGCATTCGGTGCATTGGTAGATGGTTTTGGGGGCTTTTGCCATGATGTTTTCCCTATGGGATTTTTGAAGTGTGAAAAGGTCGTCTGAAAACTGATATCGTTTTCAGACGACCTTTTTTCAAGGATTCGGACTGGGCTTATTTGCTTTCGTCTTTACCGTCTTTCTTGTCTTTTTTCGGAGCCGGTTTTTTCGCCGCCAAACCTAAAGACTTCTGCCATTCGGCTGGATTTTTCACTAAATCCAAGGCTTTGCGGAGCTGGTCGTCTTTGGCAGGATTAGGAATACGACGGCTGGAGAGGTCTTCGTCTTTCTCTTTGTCCTTGCCTTTTTTGGACTTGGCGTTTTCGTCGGCTTTGGCGGCTTCGTTTGAATCAGGCGTACTGATTTCGTTGCTGCTGTTGACGTCTTCGCCGCCGAGCGGGTTGCCGATGTGTCCGGCGAGGTCGGCTTCGCGGCTTTCAAAGGCGCGGTCTTTGTCTTTGACTTCGACGTCGGGAACGATGCCTTGCGCTTGAATCGAGCGGTCGTTCGGCGTGTAGTACAGTGCGGTGGTCAGTTTGACTGCGCTGCCGTTGGACAGCGGAATCAGGGTTTGAACCGAGCCTTTACCGAAACTTTGCGTACCGACGACGACGGCACGTTTGTGGTCTTGCAGCGCGCCGGCAACGATTTCGGAAGCGGAAGCGGAGCCTGAGTTAATCAACACGGTCATCGGGATGGTTTTCAACTCGGCGGGCAGATCTGCCAGCGGGTCTCTGCCGCTCGTGCGGATGTAGTCTTCGGGACGGGCTTTCAATACCATACCCTCTTTGCCGTCGCGGCCTTTGGTGCTGACGACTTTTGCGTCTGCGGGCAGGAAGGCGGCAGAGACACCGACCGCGCCGTCAAGCAGACCGCCCGGGTCGTCGCGCAGGTCAAGGATGATGCCTTTGAGCGGCGCGCCTTTGTTTGCCTTAATCAGGGCTTTGGCGGCTTCGTTGATGCCCGCTACGGTGCGCTCTTGGAATTGGGACACGCGGATGTAGCCGTAGTTCGGCTCGAGCAGGTGGTGGCGGACGCTTTTGACTTTAATGATGGCGCGGGTCAGGTTGACGACGATGGGCTTGTCCACGTTTTTGCGCGAAAGGGTCAGGGTGATTTTGGTACCCGGTTTGCCGCGCATTTTTTTCACGGCTTCGCTGGTGGTCAGGCCGCGTGTGGAGACGTTGTCGATTTTGGCGATGAAGTCGCCGCTTTTCACGCCTGCGCGCTCGGCGGGCGTATCTTCAATCGGGGCGATGACTTTGATAAAGCCGTCTTCCTGACCGATTTCCATACCCAAGCCGCCGAATTCGCCACTGGTGGATTCCTTCATGTCGGCATAGCCTTTTTTATCCATATACTCGGAATGCGGGTCGAGGTCGGATACCATGCCTTTCATCGCGCCTTCAAAGAGGTCGGCGTCGGATTTGTCTTGGTAATAATTGGCTTTGATTTGCCCGTAGACTTCCGCCATGTTGCGGATGGATTGTACGGGTAGGGTTTCGTTGTCTTTTTTGTCTTTTTCGGCGGCAAAGCTTTGAACGCTCAAGCTGAGGGCGACACCGCTGAATGCGCCGAGTGTGTAGAGTGCGACTTTTTTCAAAGTGGATGTTGACATTATGAATAGCTTTCTTTTTGTCTTATTTCATTTCAGACCGTAATGACTGTGAAACGGGGTGGGAAATATTGCTTCAGACGACCTGAATATACATTCGCAAGACTGTATGCGATTTACGCTTGTTAAACAACAGGGTTAGCGTAAAAAATATCTGCGCGGGTGTAAAAGCTTTTGAATATAGGGCCGTCGGGTCGGGTTGTTAAATTTCAGACGACCCCGTGATACGGTAAAAGGTCGTCTGAAAATGTCAAGCCGGTTTGCAGGTCAGCTTATCCAGGAGAGCGGGTTCATTGCCTGCCCATTGTAGCGGACTTCCAAATACAGGCCTTCCATGCCCGAAGGCAGGGTTCCGCTGATGCCCAGGCGGTTGCCAGCGGCTACGGCGTAGCCTTTGGCGACTTCGATTTCGCTCAAACCTGAATAGATGCTGACATAGCCGTCGCCGTGATCGATGACGATGACTTTGCCGAAACCTTCCAGTTCATCGGCGTAGGTAACTGTACCGCCGGCGATGCTGCTGACGATTGCCGGAGTCGTTTGGTAGAACACGCCTTTCCAAACTTCACCGTCGCCGCGGTCTTGTCCGAAGAGTCCGGCAAGCGTGCCGCTGACCGGTTTTTTCAGACGACCCTGCATGCGGCTGAAGCTGTTGGCATTGCTAATTCTGACGTAGGAAGGCGCGCGGATGTTCATGTCTTCTGCGGTCAGGTTGGACATGGCGGCGCGTTCGTCGGCGGCTTTTTGCGCGGCGGCGGCGCGGTCTTTGCGCGCTTTTTCAGCAGCGGCAAGACGGGCTTCGGCGGCTTTTTTACGCGCTTCGGCTTCCTGGCGGCGTTGCTCGGCTTTACGCTTTTCCAAGTCTTTCAGCAAGTTGTTCAGGCGTTGTTCGTTTTCTTTGTGGTTGATTTTTTTCTGCGCCTCTTTTGCCATCTGCGCGTTTTGGCGGCGGCTTTCCGCCTGTTCGGCAGTATTGGTTACACCTTGTCGGCGCAGCGAGGACTGGATGTTGACCTGAAGTTTTTTCAGATATGCCAGCTCGTTGTTGATTTTCTGCTCTTGCGCTGCCAGCTCTTTTTGCTGCTTCTCAAGGTCTTTGATGACTTGATCGTTGGCGGTGTTGATATAGCGGGTGTAACGCAGGAAGCGGGTTTTCTGACCCGGCTCGGCATTTTTCAGGAACAGGGCAACGGCGTTGGGCTGGCTGTTTTTATAGTTGCCTGAAACGAAACGGGAAATTTGCGCGCGCGTATTGGAAACCTGAGTTTTCAGGTAGTTCAAATCAGCATTGAGTTTTTGAAACTTGTCCCATGCGTCGCGCTGTTGGCGGTTGATGGCGGACAGGTTGATACGGCTTTGCTGCAACTGTTTCAACGTGGTGTTGACGTGGATGATGAAACCTTCGTTGCGGCTGCGCAGCGATTTTTTGCTTTCCAAATCATTGGCGGCGGCGGTTACTGCGGCTTTGAATTCGTCTGAATCGGCGGCAGCGGTTTTCTTATCGGCTTTGTCCGCTTTTTTCTCAACGGATTTTTTATCTTGTTTTGCCGCTGCTTCGTCTTTTTTAGGCAACTCGGCGGCTTCTTTTTTTGCCTTTACATTGTTTTTGGCTGCGGGTTTGTCTGCCGCTTTGTCTTTGCCTTTTACAGGCTCGGTTTTTGCGGGAACGGCTTTGCCTGCCTTCTCTTCCGCTTTGGCTTCACCTTTTTTGTTTTTGTCGGCTTTATCTTGTTTTTTGGTTTCTTTGTCGTTTCTGCGTTCTTTGGCACGCTCGTTTTTTGCCGCTTCGGCAGTTTCCTTTTTGCTTTTGGCTACGGGCTTGTCATCTGCCTTGTCCTTGGCGTTTTTGGCGGCAGGTTTCGCTTTGTCTTTGGCAGCTTCTTTTTTAGCAGGTTCGGCATCTTTTTTGTCTTTGACGCTTTTTTTGACAGGCGCAGCCTTTTCCTTAGGCGCGTCTTTGGCGGCGAAAGAAGGCGAAGCGAAACCGATGAGCAGGGCGAGTAAAAGAGGTTTGTAACGCATGATTGGGTTCTGGATCGTTAAAATAAAGGCAATAGGCGGAATTATATAGTCAGCGGGGTCGTCTGAAAATATTGTTTAGGCAATTAAAACGGCGGTCATGCTGTGTTGTTTGTCATATCGGATTCAGTATGGACAAGCTGCACGGCAAGGTTTGGCATCATATTATTTAATATGATGCTCCGTTTATTTTTGTTGTAAAACCGACGGCACGAATCGGGCGATGGTATCGCGCAGGACGATGAGTTTGCCGTGGAAGAAATGGGATGAGCCGGCGATGGTGATGACGGGCAAACCTTGCGGTTCCGCCCATGTCCAAGCCTTGCTGATTTCAACGACTTCGTCTTCTGCGCCATGAATCATCAGGGTTTTGGTAATGTCAGGGACGGCTGAAGGCTCGGGACGGTCGGTGTAGTGGTGTACTGCCGCGCCGATAAGCAGCAACAAATCCGGTTCGCGCTCTTGGGCGGCGAAGGTGGCGACATAGCCGCCGAAGGAGAAACCTGCCAATGCGAACAGTTCGGCTTCGGGGTGTTGTGCGCGGGCATAGTCGATGACGGCGATGCAGTCTTGCGTTTCGCCGCGTCCGTAATCGTGTGTGCTTTCGCTGTTGCCTACGCCGCGCAGGTTCGGCAGGTAGCAGTGGAAGCCGAGGTGCGATAAGGCTTTGGCGGCGGTTTGGATGACTTTGTTGGTGTTCGTGCCGCCTTGCAGCGGGTTGGGATGGTTGATGACTGCCACACCGCGTGCAGGTGTTTGCGCGGCAGGCAGGAAGATGGTTTCGAGCAGGCCGACAGGGCCGGATATTTGGATGATGTCAGGTTTTAACATGGGTTTTCCTTTATTTTGTGTGTGCTGTGAGGACGGTTTATTGCTTTATCAGGTGTTGCCGTCGCCCAATCTGTATTTAGGTTTTCAGACGACCTGTTCATCTCACAGATAAAAATGTTTGCCGTTGTTCGGGTTGCTTGCTTTCAAATCGTTCAACATCCGTTTGAAATCCAAGCCGTATTGTTCGCTTAATTTTTCCGCGCGTTTTTTCAGCTTGTCGAGGTTTTGCTCTTTCGGGCTGCTTTGGAACGCCATCACCGCCATATTGCCGTGACTTTCGGCGGGCAGTTCCAGCACGCGGCCTTCGAAGACGTTGAGCAGGCGTTCGATAAAGCGTTGGTAGCGTTTGTCGCCGCTCCACCAGTTGGTCACGAACACGCCGTCGGGTGAGAGGGCGTGGCGGCAGTCTTGGAAGAAGGGTTCTTCCACCAGCGCGTCGATGATTTGTTCGCCGTCGAAGCCGTCCACCAAAATCACGTCGGTATTGTGGCGGAACACTTTGATGTATTCCGCGCCGTCCGCTTCGACGATTTCAAAGTTTTCCCCTTCAAACGGCAGCTCGAACAGGCTGCGGGCGACGGCGATGACCTGCGGGTTGATGTCCACGGCGGTTTGTTTGGTGTCGGGCAGGTAGCTGTCTATCCAGCGCGCGAATGAGCCGCCGCCCAAGCCGATTTGGGTGATGTGTTTCGGCGTTTCTTCCGCAAACAGAAGCCAGCCCATCATTGCGCGGCTGTACGACAAAACCAGTTCGGCGGGATGGTCGAGGTTCATCGAGCTTTGGATGGTGTCGCTGCCTAGATGCAACGAGCGGATGTTGCCTTCTTCGGAAATGCCGACTTCGGGTAGGTCGGACTTGGCGGGGCGCAGGCGGCGGTAGGGGTGTCGTGGCATGGTGTAGGACGGATGGAGGGGAAAGGGGGGTATTTTATCAGAGTGTCGTCTGAAATGCTTTTTGTGCGGTTGTTTTTCAGACGACCTTTCGGTTATATGTCTGAGCGGCTTGGTTTATATATGGGGTAATCATTACGCTTGAAATAAATTTCTTTTTAAATCAGATATTTTTTATAAAAATTTACTTTGTGGGCAGTAAGCTATTGCCAAGTGGGGCAGTTAACGGCATAATTCGGCTTCTTTGCCGGTATAGCTCAGTTGGTAGAGCACCTGACTTGTAATCAGGGGGTCCCGAGTTCGACTCTTGGTGCCGGCACCAGTTTATCGCTGAAGGTGCCGCAAGGTATTTCAGTAAGCCGGTATAGCTCAGTTGGTAGAGCACCTGACTTGTAATCAGGGGGTCCCGAGTTCGACTCTTGGTGCCGGCACCAATCAAACAGCCCGATTGTGAAGCAGTCGGGCTGTTTTGCGTTTGCCGTTCGGGTGGCAGGGCGGCGGGCATTTCACTATAATAGCCCGTTTTAATCTAAAAGGTCGTCTGAAAAAGGCGGAATACATTCTAATGATTACTGTGAACACACTGCAAAAGATGAAGGCAGAAGGCGAAAAAATCGCCATGCTGACCGCCTACGAATCCAGCTTTGCCGCGTTGATGGATAACGCCGGCATTGATGTTTTGCTGGTGGGCGATTCCTTGGGCATGACCGTGCAGGGACGCAAATCCACGCTGCCCGTCAGCCTGCGCGATATGTGTTACCACACCGAAAACGTCGCACGCGGTACGGAAAACGCGATGATTGTCAGCGACTTGCCTTTTGGTGCGTATCAGCAGAGTAAAGAACAGGCGTTTGCCGCCGCTGCCGAACTGATGGCGGCAGGCGCGCATATGGTCAAACTCGAAGGCGGCGTTTGGATGGCGGAAACCACCGAATTCCTGCAAATGCGCGGCATTCCCGTCTGCGCCCATATCGGCTTGACCCCGCAGTCCGTGTTTGCATTTGGCGGATATAAAGTGCAGGGGCGGGGCGATAAGGCGGAAGCCTTGTTGGCAGATGCGAAAGCACACGACCAAGCGGGTGCCGCCATCGTGTTGATGGAATGCGTGCCGGCGGAATTGGCGAAAAAAGTAACCGAAACCGTCTCTTGCCCGACCATCGGTATTGGCGCAGGTGTGGATTGCGACGGGCAAGTTTTGGTCATGCACGATATGCTCGGCATTTTTCCGGGCAAAACCGCCAAATTCGTCAAAAATTTCATGCAGGGTAAAGACAGCATTCAGGCCGCCGTTGAAGCCTATGTTCATGAGGTTAAAGCTAAAACCTTCCCCGCTGCGGAACATTCGTTTGCTTGATACCCTTAACTGAAAAAGGTCGTCTGAAAAGGTTTTCATCGTAAAAACCGAATTTCAGACGACCTTTGTTTGTCCGTGTTCCCAGCGTATAATCGGCGCGTGATTTTCGGGCTGACAAAACACAGCGGATGAGCGCCGCAATCCCGAAAAAGATAAAGGACATTTTCCACCATGCAAATCATTCATACCATTAAAGAATTGCGCGAATGGCGCAAAAACGCAGGCAGCGTTGCCTTTGTCCCGACTATGGGCAATCTGCATGAAGGCCATCTCGCCCTCGTTCGCGAAGCCAAAAAACGCGCCGACAACGTCGTCGTCAGCATATTCGTCAACCGCCTACAATTCGGACAGGGCGAGGATTTCGACAAATACCCGCGCACCTTGCAGCAAGACGCCGACAAACTCGCCAACGAAGGCGTAGCTGTCGTGTTCGCGCCCGACGAAAAAGAGCTGTATCCCAATGTCGAGCAACGTTTCAACGTCGAACCGCCCAACCTCCAAAACGAATTGTGCGGCAAATTCCGCCCCGGTCATTTCCGCGGTGTCGCTACTGTCGTCAGCAAACTGTTCAACATCGTCCAACCCGATACCGCCTGCTTCGGCAAAAAAGACTACCAGCAGTTGGCGATTATCAAAGGCTTTGTCGAAGACCTGAATTTCAATATCGACATCATTCCCGTCGATACCGGCCGCGCTCCCGACGGACTCGCGCTTTCCAGCCGCAACCAATACCTCAGCGAAGCCGAACGCGCCGAAGCCCCGCGTCTGTACCGCGAATTGCAGCGCGTCGCTACCGAACTCAAAAACGGCAATCTCGATTATGTCGGTCTGGAGACAGAAACCGTCCGCCGCCTGACCGAAGCCGGCTGGGTGGTCGATTACGTCGAAATCCGCCATGCCGAGAGCCTAGCTGTCGCACGCACCGGCGACAAAGCCCTTGTCGTCCTCGCCGCCGCCCGCTTGGGAACGACGCGTCTGATTGACAACTTGGAAGTCAGCTTGGCTTGATTGTTGGAATGGAAAAAGGTCGTCTGAAAACCAAATGTGTTTTCAGACGACCTTTTTGTTTGGGAGCGTTTTACATCTGCACCAAGCCGTTGACTGTGATGCTGATTTCTTCTGAGCCGGGAGAAGGGGCTTGGATAGCGTTGTTTTCGTCGCTTGCCGAACGCTTGAACATGGCAGCTTCGGCATTCATCATTTTGGCGCGGGCGAAACCGTTGTCTATGGAACGGTTGCCGATGTGGCCTAAATTGAGTTTGACGATTTTGTAGTTGGAAAAACCGAGCGTTTTCGCTAAGTCTTGCGCGCGGTCTTTGAAGCGCAGGATGGCGGCTTTGCTGACTTGATCAACGGCGGCTTCGCGTTTTTCTTTGGATATGCTGAAGCCGATGCGGTTGAGCGTGGCAGTTTGCAGCGTTTCGTCAATCAGGCGGTTGATGGCGTCAAAGTCTTTGCTTTCGACTTTGAACACGGATTCTTCTTCCCAGCCTGTTTGGATGCGTTTGCCGTTGTTGTTGTATTCATAGCGCGGGCTGGCGTTGCGGTTGAGGATTTCGGTTTGGAGTTTGTTGTTTTGTACGGCTTTGTTGAAGTCGTTGAATTTTTTCTGAAACGCTTTGTTCACCGTAGCGCGGTCTTTGCCTTCGGAAGCAATGCTGAAGTAGGCGGTCATGGTGTCGCGGGTTATTTCGAGATGGGCGGACTCGGCAAATTCGACCATGTTGTAATGAAGGGTGTCGGTTTCGGCTGCGGCGGGCAGGGCGGTTGCGAGTATGAGGGCGGCAAGGATGGGGCGTAACATGGTTTTTCCTTTTGGTATCGGGTGTGGAAACAAATGGTATTGGATAATTTGTATCAGGTCGTCTGAAAGTGCAGCTTCAATGAAGTTGAAAAAGGTTCTGACTTTGCTGCAACAGGTTTCAGACGACCTTTGACGGTGTCAGCCGAAAAAGCCCATTTTGACTTGGATGAGTTTTTCGAGTTCGGGCAGGACGCGGCGGCGGGAGACGAAGAAGATGATGTGGTCGCCGTCTTGGACAATGGTGTCGGTGTGGTGCCCCATGATGACTTCGCCCGTTTCGGCACGGACGATGGCGGCGATGTAGCAGTCGCCCGGCCATTTGATGCCGCTGATGCGCCTGCCGACGATGGCGGAGGTGTTTTTGTCGCCGTGGACGACAACTTCGATGGCTTCGGCGGTGCCGCGTCTGAGGGGGTGGACGGCAACGATGTCGCCTCGGCGGATATGGGCGAGGATGGAGCCGATGGTGATGAGGTGCGGCGACACGACGATGTCGATTTTGTTGCCTTCGAGCAAATCGACGTAGCTGGAGCGGTTGACAATGGTGACGACGCGTTTTGCACCGAGGTTTTTCGCCAACAGGCTGGACATGATGTTGTTTTCGTCGTCGTTGGTCAGGGCGCAGAATACGTCGATTTCGTCGATGTATTCTTCGTCCAGCAGCGTTTCGTCGGTGGCGCTGCCTTGCAGGACGAGGGTGTTGTCGAGGTTTTCGGCGAGCCACTCGGCGCGGCGGGGGTTGTGTTCGACGATTTTGATGTCGTATTTGGATTCGAGCTGCTTGGCGAGGCGGTAGCCGATGTTGCCGCCGCCGGCAATCATGATGCGGCGGGTGCGCGCTTCTTTGGGGCGCAGTTCGCGCATGATGATGTTGACGCTGCTGATGTCGGCGGCAAAAAGTACCTCGTCGCCTTCGATGATGACGGTTTGCGGCGTGGGGACGATGAGGCGGTTGTTGCGGTATATGGCGCAGATTTGGCAGTCCGCGCCTTCGGGGAGGTGTTGGTTGATGTCGGCGATTTCACGGTTGACGAGCAGCCCGCCTTTACGCGCCTGTACGATGACCATGCGGACTTTGTCGCCGGCAAACCTCAATACCTGCAATGCGCTGGTGTAGCTGAGCAGCCCGACGAGCTGTTCGGTAACGAGCTGTTCGGGGCTGATGGTTTCGGTGATGTCGAAGACGGTAAGGCTGCCGTTTTCCGTATCGTCGTTTTCGGGGTAGGGGTATTCCAGATATTCGCTGGAACGGACGCGGGCGATGCGGCTGGGGATATTGAAGAGATCGGCGGCGATTTTGCAGGCGACGATGTTGGTTTCGTCGCTGCGGGTCAGGGCGAGCAGGAGGTCGGAGTCCGCTGCGCCCGCCTGTTCGAGGATAAACGGGGATGCGCCGTTGCCGAGTATGGTTTGGACGTCGAGGCGGCTGCCGATGTGTTGCAGGGCTTTTTCGTCGATGTCGATAACGGTAACGTCGTTGCTGGAAACGGAGGCGAGGTTTTGCGCGACGGTCGAGCCGACCTGTCCGCTGCCGAGGATGAGGATTTTCACGGTTTGGGTGGGTGGTTGGGTAAGGATGATGGGATTGTATAGTATAGTGGATTAAATTTAAATCAGGACAAGGCGACGAAGCCGCAGACAGTATAGATAGTACGGAACCGATTCACTTGGTGCTTCAGCACCTTAGAGAATCGTTCTCTTTGAGCTAAGGCGAGGCAACGTCGTACTGGTTTAAAGTGAATCCACTATAAAACAAAATAAAAAGGCTACAATGTCATCCTTGCCGCATTTCGGCTGCTTGGAATATATGGGGTCGTCTGAAAAATCACCGCACCGGTTTTCAGACGACCTTTTAGCCCAAATCCTTCATTGCCAAAACCTCACAACTCCTTAAAAATCAGCTATAATTGCCGACTATTTTGATTACGGTATCCCTATTTGAAATGGCACAAAAAATCCAATCCGTCAAAGGCATGAACGACCTTTTGCCTGTCGAACAAAAAGATTTCAAGTTGACCGCTGCGTTTTGGCAGGCATTTGAAGATGTGGTCGTCCGCTGGACGCGTGCTTATGGTTATCAGCAAATCCGTACGCCGATTGTCGAGCAGACGGGTTTGTTTGTCCGCTCCATCGGCGAAGAAACCGATGTGGTCGGTAAGGAAATGTATACCTTTTCCGATTCCAACGACTCTTTGAGCCTGAGCCTGCGACCGGAAGGTACGGCATCCTGCCTGCGTGCGGTGGTCGAACACAATCTGTTGTACAACAGCCCGCAAAAGCTGTGGTACATGGGTCCGATGTTCCGCCGCGAGCGTCCGCAAAAAGGACGTTATCGCCAGTTTCATCAGGTCGGTATCGAGGCTTTGGGTTTTGAAGGCCCGGACATCGACGCGGAAATCATCGCGATGTCGGCGGATTTGTGGGACAAGCTGGGTATCCGCGATTACCTGACTTTGGAAATCAACAGCTTGGGCAACCGCGAAGAACGTGCGGCGCACCGTGCGGCTTTGGTCGAATATCTGACCCGTTATGAAGACAAATTGGACGAAGACAGCAAACGTCGTCTGAAAACCAATCCGTTGCGCGTTTTGGATTCCAAAAATCCCGATTTGCAGGAAATCTGCAATGCCGCGCCGCATCTGACCGATTATCTGGGCGAGGAATCGCGCAATCATTACAGCCGTTTCAAAGCCATGCTGGAAGGCTTAGGCATTCAATACGTCGAAAACCCGCGACTGGTGCGCGGCTTGGATTATTACAACCAAACCGTTTTTGAATGGACGACCGACAAACTCGGCGCGCAGGCGACGGTGTGCGGCGGCGGCCGTTACGACGGTTTGATTGAAGAACTCGGCGGCAAGCCTGCGCCGTCCATCGGTTTTGCAATGGGCATCGAGCGTTTGCTGCTGCTGGTTAGCGAATACGGTTCGCTGGAAGTCAATGCCGCGCCTGACGTGTATGCCATGCATCAGGGCGAGGGTGCGGATTTGCAAGTGATGAAATACGCGCAAGCCTTACGCGCACAAGGTTTCAACGTGATGCAGCATTCCGGCTATCAAAGTCTGAAAGCGCAAATGAAAAAAGCCGACAACAGCGGCGCGCGCTTTGCTCTGATTGTTGCGCAAGACGAATTGGCGAACGGTATGGTTACGCTTAAAGACATGAACGGCGCACACGGTCAGCAAACCGTCGCCGCCGACGATTTAATCTACACTTTACAACAATGGAAGAACGCATAAATGGCAGCCCATCTCGAAGAACAACAAGAATTAGACAATTTTAAATACTTTTGGAAAAGTACCGGCCGATGGCTGTTTGCCCTGCTGATCGCGGCGGCGTTGGGCTATTTGGGCTATACCATGTATAAGAGCCATAAAGCCTCGCAAAGTCAGGAAGCTGCCGAAGTGTTGGCGAAAATCGTCGATAAAATGCAGGCAAAAGCCTCGCAAGCCGAAGTGAATGCCGATTTGACCAACCTCCAGCAAAATTATCCGGACTCCATTGCCGCCGCACAAGCGACGCTGATGGCGGCTGCGACCGAGTATGATGCCCGCCGTTACGACGTGGCGGAAGGTCATCTGAACTGGGTGTTGAAAAACCAAAAAGCCCCGCTGATTCAAGCATTAGCGGCGCAGCGTTTGGGCATCGTCCTATTGCAACAGAAAAAATATGATGCCGCGATTGCAGCCTTGAATACGAAAGTTGAAGCAGATTTCGAGCCGCTGCTTTTGGAAGCGAAAGGCGATGTTTACGCTGCACAAAACAAAACCAAAGAGGCCGCGCAAAGCTATCAGCAGGCTTTGGAAAAGCTGCCTAAAGACGCCATCGAACGCGAATTGCTGCAAATGAAGCTGGATTCGCAAAAATAAGGTCGTCTGAAAAATTGAAAGGCGTATGCGGCTTGTCGGAATCTTTCCGGCAAGCCTTGTCTGTTTTAATTGTGTTCCACTTTATATAGCGGATTAAAATAAAAATGAGACAAGGCGGCAACGCATACCGTACAGATCGTACATAAGGGCGTTGGCAACGCCGTATCATTGCAATTTCCATCCACTATATTTTCAGACGACCTTTTGTTTGAAGACGTATCATGCAGGGACAAGATTCGCCGAACAGGTCGTCTGAAAAGGCAGATTATTTGGCTTTGCGTTTGAGTAGAAAATACATAGGTACGATATAAAAGAGCGTGCTGATAATTAATGAGACTATGATTTTGAGTGGTCGGTCTGTTTGATACACGCCGAGCAATAAGCCAATGCCGAAATTCACAGGGAGAAAAATGCATAGTGATGTTAAGATGATCTTTTTCATTGCGTAAAATCCATTAACTATGGCCGGATGAAACTTGCCATACCGTATTTGAAGTTGATAAGCGCAGGCAAGTTCCCCAAGTCGAAGATGGCTGTATGGGACGGAAATTCCAGCTCAAGCCATTGTTCTGTTGAATCTATTTTCAGACGACCCCTTATCCTTTTTAACCTACCGTGTTTTGAAAAACACCTGCTCGTGTTGCAGGTTCGCTTCCGAACCGACACTTGATACAGAAAGAACTCATCATGAAACCCACCATCGCCCTTGTCGGCCGCCCGAACGTCGGCAAATCTACCTTGTTCAACCGCCTGACGCGCACCAAAGACGCGCTTGTGCACGACCTGCCCGGTCTGACCCGCGACCGCCATTACGGACACGGCAAAATCGGCAGCAAACCTTATCTCGTCATCGATACCGGCGGTTTCGAGCCGGTTGTGGACAGCGGCATTTTGCACGAAATGGCGAAGCAGACTTTGCAGGCTGTCGATGAAGCCGACGCCGTCGTGTTCTTGGTGGACGGCCGCACCGGCTTGACCCCGCAAGACAAAATCATCGCCGACCGTCTGCGCCAAAGCCCGCGCCCCGTTTATCTGGCGGTAAACAAAGGCGAGGGCGGCAACAGAGCCGTGCTTGCCGCCGAGTTTTACGAGCTGGCATTGGGCGAGCCGCACGTTATTTCCGGCGCACACGGCGACGGCGTGTATTACCTGATTGAAAAAATTTTAGAAAACTTCCCTGAGTCTGAGGCCGAAGAAGCCGATGTAAAACATCCCGTTTTTGCCGTTATCGGCCGTCCGAACGTCGGCAAATCCACGCTGGTTAACGCCATTCTCGGCGAAGAGCGCGTGATTGCCTTCGATATGGCAGGCACAACGCGCGACAGTATCCACATCGATTTCGAACGCGAAGGCAAACCGTTTACCATCATCGATACCGCGGGTGTGCGCCGTCGCGGCAAAGTCGATGAGGCGGTGGAAAAGTTCTCCGTTATCAAAGCCATGCAGGCGGTTGAGGCGGCAAACGTTGCCGTTTTGGTGTTGGATGCGCAGCAGGATATCGCCGATCAAGATGCCACGATTGCTGGTTTCGCCTTGGAAGCAGGGCGCGCGCTGGTAGTTGCCGTCAATAAATGGGACGGCATCAGCGAAGAGCGGCGCGAGCAAATCAAACGCGACATTTCCCGCAAACTGTATTTCCTCGATTTTGCCAAGTTCCACTTCATTTCCGCATTGAAAGAACGCGGTATCGACGGATTGTTCGACAGCATTCAGGCAGCCTACAACGCCGCAATGATTAAGATGCCGACGCCGAAAATTACCCGCGTCCTGCAAAGCGCCGTCGAACGCCAACAGCCGCCGCGCGCAGGTTTGGTACGTCCGAAAATGCGTTATGCCCACCAAGGTGGCATGAACCCGCCTGTGATTGTCGTACACGGCAATTCGCTGCACGCGATTTCAGACAGCTATACGCGCTACCTGACCCAGACGTTCCGCAAAGCCTTCAACCTGCAAGGCACGCCGCTGCGGATTCAATACAATGTTTCGGAAAACCCGTATGAAAATGCGGAAGACAAACCGAAGAAAAAACCGCTGCGCCGCGTCAGCCTGAGCAACCGCATCGAGAAACGCGAAGGCCGCAAGGAAGAGAAAAACCGTTTTAAAAAGAAAACCAAAGTCAGCGTGAAGAAACAGTACAGCAAATAAATCTGATGGAACAAGGGGCGTGCCGCGAGGCTTGCCCCTTTTAGATTGCTGTCGGGACGAATAGGGCGGTTGGAGGTGAATCCTCTTAAAGATTTTAGCTAAGGTATTGTAATAAAAATGTTTTATCTGATGATAAGGTCGTCTGAAAATCCAAATCTGCCGACCTGTTCCCTATGGTAAAAATCGTTTGTATTAAAATGATTTGTATAACACATTCGGGTAAAAAATCGTTGGAAAGCCCGTCGTTTGATAGAGGTTTGCATATTCTTACGGAAAAATAGTTGGTAATTTTTCTCGTTCGGGTCTACAATCCGACTCATGTTCGTTTTCAAAACGATTTCAAAATCATAATAATGGAGCTTATGAATATGACAGCTAAAGGACAAATGTTACAAGATCCTTTTTTGAATGCGTTGCGTAAAGAGCACGTTCCGGTTTCGATTTATCTGGTCAACGGTATCAAACTGCAAGGCCAAGTCGAGTCGTTTGACCAATACGTCGTTCTGCTGCGTAATACTTCCGTTACCCAAATGGTTTATAAACACGCCATCTCAACGATCGTTCCTGCCCGTGCCGTGAGCCTGCAACACGAGAACAAACCCCAAGCCGCCGCGGCTGCCCCGGTTCAAGTTGAGACCGTGCAACAACCTGCCGAATAATGTATGTAACGCATTAATCGATTCTGATACCTTACCGCTTGGTCGGTAAGGTATTTTTATTTTCAGACGACCTCTGTACGGTTTCATCTTATGCGGCTCGAAAACATCCTCCCTTTTGCACACATGCTTCTCAAACAAGCCTTAAAACCCGATGCCCGCGCTTTGGACGGTACGGCGGGAAACGGCAACGATACGCTGATGCTGGCGCGTTCGATCGGCAGCGGCGGGAAAGTGTGGGCGTTTGACGTTCAAGAGCAGGCATTGGCAAACACCCGAATGCGCTTGGAAGAAGCCGGCATGGCGGATAGGGTGGAACTGATATTGGACGGACATGAAAATCTAGCCACCCACATCCGCGAACCGTTGGACGCGGCGGTATTCAATTTCGGCTGGCTGCCCGGCGGCGATAAAAGCTGTACGACAGAAGCGGCAACCAGCATCCGCGCGTCGCTGCTGAAAACGGGCGGGCTGGCGGTTGCCGTCCTGTATCCCGGGCATGAGGCGGGGCGGCATGAAGCGCAGGCAATCGAAGATTGGGCGCAGCGGTTGCCGCAGGATGAATTTGCCGTTTTGCGTTATGGTTTTATCAACCGCCGCAACCGCCCGCCGTATTTGTTGGCGTTTGAAAAGTTACGTCAAGAATGAATGTTTGGGGTAGAATAGGCGCTTCTTTCAAAAACAATAACGTGCGACCGCTATGCAATATCTGTTTGTAAAATACAGCCATCAGATTTTCGTCACCATCACCATTTTGGTGTTCAATATCCGCTTTTTCCTGCTTTGGCGGCATCCCGATAAACCTTTGGCGGGTATCTGGAAAGCCCTTCCCCATCTCAACGACACCATGCTGCTCTTTACCGGCTTGTGGCTGATGAAGATTACCCACTTTTCGCCCTTCAATTCGCCGTGGCTCGGCAGCAAAATTCTGCTGCTGCTGGTTTACATCGGGCTGGGCATGGTCATGATGCGCTCCCGTCCGCGTTCGCCGAAGTTTTACGCCATTTATGTGTTGTCGATGGCTTGCGTCGGCTGCATCGTCTATCTTGCCAAAACCAAAACGCTGCCGTTTTAAATAGGTCGTCTGAACATGCCGCAAACCCATTTTGCCGTCATCGCCTTGGGCAGCAACCTTGCCGAACCCGCCCGCCAGGTCCGCGCCGCCTTGTCTGCGCTGGAGGCGCATCCGCAGATTCAAATCGAAAAAACTTCCTCGCTGTATGTGACCGCGCCGGTCGGCTACGACAATCAGCCTGATTTCGTCAACGCCGTCTGTTCCGTCCGCACTTCATTGGACGGCGTTTCGCTGCTTGCCGTGTTGAACCGTATCGAAGCGGATTTCGGGCGGGAACGCACGTTCCGAAACGCCCCGCGCACATTAGACTTGGACATCATCGATTTTGACGGCATCTCCAGCAGCGACCCGCATCTGACCCTACCGCATCCGCGCGCGCATGAACGCAGCTTTGTGATGAAGCCGTTGGCTGAAATCCTGCCCAATTTTGTTTTGGGCGGACACGGACGGGCGGCGGATTTGGCGGCCGCTTTGGGCGATGAAGGAATACGCCTGTTTGAAGCCGTTTGAGGCAGGACGGGTTTACCGTTTTCAGCCTGTCGGTAAAATGAACATACTTGCTTGCCGTCAATCCCGTATTGAACGCAAGCTATATTCAAGAGGTCGTCTGAAAAAGGAAATTGCTAAAGCGTTTGCTTTTTCAGACGACCTTTCAAGAAGGACGGCGGCAGGTTTGGGCAAATTCCGTCGGTCTGATAAAATGCCTCTTTCCAAAATATCAAAACAATATCATTAATCAAACCATGAACTATCGTTATATTGTCGTCGAAGGCTCCATCGGCAGCGGGAAAAACGCCTTGAGCCGCCGCCTTGCAGAACATTTCAGCGCGCTGTCGCTGGCGGAAAACCCCGAACACAACCCCTTCCTCATGAAGTTTTACGCCAACGCCTCACATCATGGCTTGGCGACCGAACTTTTTTTCCTGATGCGCCGCGCGGAAAGCGTGGACATCATCAAAAACGAATACGCACAAGGCGGCATGGTCGTCGCCGATTTCCTGTTGGAGAAAGACCGGATTTTCACGCCGGTCGTGTTGAATGAAGACGAGCAGCAGCTCTTCGCCGATTTGAAACAAAAAATCCTGCCCCAGTATCCCGCGCCTGATTTGGTGATCTACCTGCAAACCGCCGTGGACGGCAACCGCAAACGCCTGCAAAAACGCGGCGACGGCATCATCAATCTTTTCCCCGAAGGCTATTTGGGGCGGATACACGAGGGATACAGCCAGTTTTTCCACCTTTATCAAAACGCCCCGCTGCTGACTGTCAATGCCGACGAGTTGGACTTGCAAGGCAATGACGAACATTTCCAACTGTTGCTCAATGCGCTGAACGATTTGCAGGGAACGCGCAATTATCTGAATTTGAGCGAACACTGACGCAGTTTGCAAGATTGTGGTGAAACGCCGAAGCGGCTATGTTTTAGATTCATTTATTCCTTTGCTTTAGCATTTTCGCCACAGGTCGTCTGAAAGGAGACATCATGACCCAATACCGATTCACTTTGCCCTCAAGCAGTGGTAACGACTTCGATTCCGCCGAACATCTGCCGCTGGTTGTCTATTTCTACCCCAAAGACAGCACGCCCGGCTGTACCACTGAAGGTCTGGATTTCAACGCCCGTTTGCCGCAATTTAAAGAACTCGGCTATACCGTCGTCGGCATCTCGCGCGACGGCGTGAAATCGCATCAGAATTTTTGCGCCAAACAAGGCTTTAATTTTGAATTGTTGAGCGACAAAGACGAAACCGTGTGCAAAATGTTTGACGTAATCAAGCTGAAAAAGCTGTACGGCAAAGAGTCTTTGGGCATTGAACGCAGCACGTTCGTTTTGGATGCAAACGGCGAAATCATCCACGAATGGCGCAAAGTCAAAGTCGCCGGACACGCGCAGGAAGTTTTGGAAACGCTGTCCCGATAAACTGTAATGCAGCAAAAGGTCGTCTGAAAACGAGGTTGGCGGGTTCTGTCCAAGTAGGTTTTCATTTTCAGACGACCTTTTATAATGGACGTCAATCAGGGCAGGGTTGCTTGTCCCGATTCATATTCGATCCACGATACACCATCTTCGGACTGCCCGTAAAACCCCATGACCGACGAACTCATAGACAAACTGCTCGAATCGCTGTGGCTGCAAGACCGTCTCAGCCACAACACCTTGCAAGGCTACCGCCGCGATTTGGAAAAAATCGCCGTGCGCTTGGAAGCGGGCGGGCATACTTGGCTGGATGCCGAAGCCGCCGATTTGGCGGACGCCGTCTATGCGACGGACGAAAAGTACAGCTCGCAGGCGCGCGCCCTGTCCGCCTGCAAACGCCTATACGCCTGGTTAGAAGAAACCGAGCGTCGGACGGACAACCCGACCCGTTTCCTCAAAGCCCCGAAACAGACGCAAAAGCTGCCCACCCTGATTACCGAAGCGCAAATCGAAAACCTGCTTGCCGCACCCGATACCGACACGCCGCACGGCCTGCGCGACAAAGCCCTGCTCGAAGTCATGTACGCTACAGGTTTGCGCGTAACCGAAGCCGTCAAGCTCCAACTGGGCGATCTCGACCTCAACCGTGGCTGCATCCGCACCATAGGCAAAGGCGACAAACTGCGTATCGTGCCTATGGGCGAAGAAGCTGTTTACTGGGTCGAACGCTATTGCGCCGAATCGCGCCCGCTGCTGCTCAAAAACAAAATCTGCGACGAAGTCTTCGTCAGCCAAAAACGCAGCGGCATCTCCCGCCAACTTGCGTGGATGATTGTCAAAAATTATGCGGACGCCGCCGGCATCACTTCGCTCAGCCCGCACGGCCTGCGCCACGCCTTCGCCACCCACCTCGTCAACCACGGCGTCGATTTGCGTGCCGTACAACTCATGCTCGGACACGCCAACATCAACACCACCCAAATCTACACCCACGTCGCCAACATCCGCCTGAAAAACATCGTTGACGAACATCATTCGCGGAATTAAACGATTCCATTGAAAAAGGTCGTCTGAAAACAGAAATCTCGTTTTCAGACGACCTTTTGCCTTTATCCGTCAAACCGCTGCTGCTTCAGGTTTGGCTTTGTTTTTCTTGAATTTCAACACGGCTTCTTCTTTCGCTGCATCCCAGTCTATCCGCACGAAGCCGCCGTCGGCGAGTTTGCCGAACAGGAGTTCGTCGGCGAGCGGTTTGCGGATTTTTTCCTGAATCAGGCGGTGCATCGGGCGCGCGCCCATTTGCGGGTCGAAACCTTTTTCCGCCAGATACTTGCGCAATGCCGGCGTGAATTCGGCTTCGACTTTTTTGTCGAGGAGCTGGTGTTCGAGCTGGAGCAGGAATTTGTCCACGACTTTGGCGATGACGGGTTCGGACAAGGGCGCAAACGGGATAATCGCGTCCAAGCGGTTGCGGAACTCGGGCGTGAAGAGTTTGTTGATTGCCTGCATTTCGTCGCCGCGTTCGCGCTTGGCGGTAAAGCCGAGGCTGGGGCGGCTGAGGCTTTCCGCGCCTGCGTTGGTGGTCATAATCAGGATGACGTTGCGGAAATCGGCACTCTTGCCGTTGTTGTCGGTCAGTTTGCCTGCGTCCATGACTTGCAGGAGGACGTTGAAAATGTCGGGATGGGCTTTTTCGATTTCGTCCAAGAGCAATACGCAGTGCGGGTGTTTGTTGGCGGCTTCGGTCAAAAGGCCACCTTGGTCGAAGCCGACGTAGCCCGGCGGCGCACCGATAAGGCGCGATACGGCGTGGGGCTCCATGTATTCGGACATATCAAAGCGTTGCAGCGGTACGCCCATCGAGTAGGCAAGCTGTTTGGCGACTTCGGTTTTGCCGACGCCGGTCGGGCCGGAGAAGAGGAAGCTGCCTATGGGTTTGTCGGGCAGGGCGAGACCGGAGCGCGACATTTTGACGGCGGCAACCAGCGCGTCGATGGCGTTTTCCTGACCGTAAACCATGTTTTTCAAATCACGGCCGAGGAATTGCAGCACTTGTTTGTCGTCGTGCGACACGGTTTTTTCAGGAATCCGCGCGACTTTGGCGATGACGGTTTCGATTTGCGCTTTGCCGATGACTTTTTTCTGTTTGGATTTGGGCAAAATCCGTTGCGCCGCGCCTGCTTCGTCCATTACGTCGATGGCTTTGTCGGGCAGGAAACGCTCGTTGATGTAGCGGGCGGAGAGTTCGGCGGCGGCTTCGAGTGCGCCTTGCGTGTAGCGGACTTGGTGGAAGCCTTCGAACATCGGTTTCAAGCCGCGCAGGATTTGCACGGTTTCGGCGACGGTGGGCTCGACCACGTCGATTTTTTGGAAGCGGCGGCTTAAGGCGTGGTCTTTGTCGAAAATGGTGCGGTATTCGTCGTAGGTGGTCGCGCCGATGCAGCGCAGCGAGCCTTTCGCCAGCGCGGGTTTGAGCAGGTTGGACGCGTCCATCGTGCCGCCGCTGGTGCTGCCCGCGCCGATGATGGTGTGGATTTCGTCGATAAACAAAATGGCGTGCGGGATTTTTTCGAGCTGTTTCAAGACGGATTTGACCCGCGCTTCAAAGTCGCCGCGGTATTTCGTACCCGCCAAAAGCGAGCCCATATCCAGCGCGTACACTTCGGCATTTTTGAGCGCGTCGGGAATGTCGCCGTTGACGATTTGATGCGCCAAGCCTTCCGCCAGCGCGGTTTTGCCCACGCCTGCTTCGCCGACCAAAAGCGGATTGTTTTTGCGGCGGCGGCACAGGATTTGTACCAGCCGTTCCATTTCGTGTTTTCTGCCGATTAAGGGGTCGATGCGGCCGGCTTTGACTTCGGCGTTGAGGTTGACGGTGTAGTCCGACAGCGAGCCGCTTTTCGATTCGACGGGGTCGTCTGAATCATTGTCGGGGTCGTCTGAAAAGCCTTTGTGTTCGTCGTCTTCGGTTGCGCCGTGGGCAATGCAGCGCAAAACTTCAAAACGCGTAACCGATTGCAGTTTGAGGAAATAGACGGCATGGCTGTCGGTTTCGCTCATCAGCGCCACCAAAACGTCCAAAGGCTCGACCAAGCCTTTGCCTGCGGATTGGGTATGCACCATCGCCCGCTGGATGACGCGCTGGAAGCCGAGCGTGGGCTGGGTTTCGACTGTGTCCAAAAGGTGGTCGGGAATCTGCGGGGTATTTTCGGCAACGCTGGCGGCGAGCTGTTCGGACAACACTTTCAAATCCGCGCCGCAGAGCTTGAGGACGTTGGGGACGGAGGCGTCTTCTTCGATTAACACCAAAAGCAGATGCTCGAGGCTGATGAATTCATAATGAGCCTTACGCGCTTCGCGGTAAAGCTGCTGCAAAATCTGTTCCAATTCGGGTGAAAGCATATTAAATCTCCTCGACAATACATTGCAGCGGATGCCCTTCGGCTTTTGCCCGCTGCATGACCTGCTGCTGCTTGGTTTGGGCGATGTCCCGTGTGTAAGTGCCGCACAAGCCTTTGCCTTCGTGATGAACCAACAGCATCACCGCCACCGCCTGCTCCTGTCCGAGCATGAAGATTTCGGTCAGGATTTCGACGACAAATTCCATCGTGGTGTAATCGTCGTTCAGCAAAAATACGCCGTAACGTTTCGGCGGGGCGGTTTTTTGGTCGCTTAAAAGTGTATCGGATTCGTGATGTGTGTTTGGGTTGTTCATAAGTATTTTAGCTTTGTGGAAGAGGGCTTGTTTTCAGACGACCTTGTGGAAGGTTTGATACCAAATGAATCTATAAATATAGTGATTATAAGGTTTATTTCGATTTCTGTTGTATTTTGGTCGGTTTCCGCCATTTTCGCACTTTTTCCCTTGTATGGCTTGACGTTTTGGCTTAACAAATGTAAAAAGACGGTTAAGCAGAAGCCGGCACTCGACCAAGTATATAAAGCTAGGGAGAAACGCTGAACGTTTAAGTTTGCTGTATGCCTTATTTTGCTGATTTTGTTAATTTTTAAGTATAGGAAGTTTCTAATGGCAACCGGTATCGTAAAATGGTTTAACGACGCTAAAGGTTTTGGTTTCATCACTCCTGACGAAGGCGGCGAAGATCTGTTCGCTCACTTCTCAGCGATCAACATGGAAGGTTTCAAAACCCTGAAAGAAGGCCAACGCGTGTCTTTCGACGTAACCACCGGCCCTAAAGGCAAACAAGCTGCTAACATTCAGGCTGCTTAATTAAACGTGCGGCTTATGCCGTAGAATAATGGCGGGATTGATTCCCCGCCATTTTTTATTGTCTATGAGTAACGGAATCCATATGGCAGAAGACAAACAAAGCGCCGCCTACGCAAACGCCCTGCGGCAGTTGGGCGAACTCATCGCGCATCTGCGCAGCAGCGGGGAAGTCAGCTGTGCGGTGGCGGAACAAGAAGACCTGATGCTGATACGGCTTGCCGATTTGAAAATCGATTTGAGGCCGAATGATGAAAAGGCGATAGCGGATATCGACCGGTTTTACCGCCGCCATTTGGGCGACGGTAAATGAAGACGGATAATGCACAAACGCGTGATGAAGGTCGTCTGAAATCTCTATTTTACCCCTGCCTGTTTTTTGGGCAGTCTTATTTTCCCTTTTAGTATCAACCGTTAATCCGATATATCCACAACTGGATTCACATAAAGCAAGGATAACTATATTTTTGCGGCATAGAGGCTTTGGGGTCGTCTGAAAAGCCAATTTTTCCATACAGCAAACACATTTACTCAAACGGCTTTTTCTGCCAATAAAACTTATCCCTTTTCAGACGACCTTTAAAGATTTCATTACTGCCCAACTCAAACACTAATGTACCCGACAAATCCGTCCGCAACAAAGTCGCGCCGTGTGCGCGGACGCGGTTTTGGACGGCGGGAGTGGGGTGTTTGTAGGCGTTGGCGTAGCCGCTGGAAGCGACGGCGTATTTGGGGGAGACCGTGTTCAGGAAGCCGCCGGATGAAGCCGTATTGCTGCCGTGGTGTCCCAATATCAAAATCTGGCTGTACAGCGAGCTGCCGTAGCGTTCTACCAGCCCCGCTTCGCCTTTGACGCCCAAATCGCCCGTAACCAGCAATGCCTGTCCGTCGGAAACGACGCGCAAGACGCAGCTTCGGTCATTGTCTTCACCGACCGGGTTTTCAGACGACCTCAATAACTCGAAATCCACGCCGTCCCATTGCCATTGCGCTTCGGCGCAAAATTTTGCGTTCGGATAAAACTCAGGCTGTCCCGCCAGCGTTTCGCCGATTTCAATATCGGAAACGGCGTCCAAACCGCCGTCGTGGTCGCTGTCGTGATGCGACAGAATCAGCGTGTCCAAACGGCGTACGCCCATGGCGTTCAGGCTTGGCACGATACCCGTTTGCGCCGCCTGCGCCGTACCCGTGTCAAACAGCAGGTTGCGGTCGCGCGTCTGTACCAACACCGACAAACCCTGTCCCGCATCCATCACCGTAATCCGCGCCAACCCGTCGTCCAAGCGGTTGGGGCGGTAAAACACAAATCCAGCCAACACCAAACACGCCCAAGGCCGCAAACCCAGACCGCGCGGCAACAGCCACAGCAAAGCCGCTGCAAAAGCCAAAACCAACAGCGGCACAGGCGCGGCGGCTACGGCAAATTCAGGCGACACCTCCGCCAGCCAAACCAAGCCGCGCAAAGTGTATTCCGCCAAACCTGCTGCCGCCCATTGCAAAGGCGCGAACGGCAACACCGACCCCAGCAGCGCCAAAGGCGTCAATACCCAAGAAAACCAAGGAATCATCGCCGCATTGACCAAAGGGCTGATGATGGGCAACGACGCAAAAATATAGCCCAACAATACCACCGACAACACCGTCGCCGCCCATTGTCCGCGTACAGCCAAACGCCAGCCGCATTCTTTCAGACGACCTGCCGAAGCCCAAATCAAGGCGGCAATCAAGCCGAACGACAGCCAAGTGCCAACACCCAAAACTGCCAATGGATCAAGCAGCAACACCACCGCCAAAGCCTGCCACCACGCCGTCCAGCCCGAAGACAGACTGCCGCGCCACCAAGCCCAGGCAAACGCCGCCAACATCAAAACGCTGCGCTGCGTCGGTACGGAAAAGCCCGCCAGCAGCGCATAAAACAAAGCCCCTGCCGCGCCGCCCGCCAAAATCCACACGCGTGGTTTTGCCGGTATCCAAGGCAGTCGTCTGAAAATCAGTTTGACCAGCCAACCCGCCAACACCGCCACCATCGTAACGTGCAGCCCCGAAATACTGACCAAGTGCGTCAAACCCAAAGGTCGGAACGCCTGCCACAGTTCGGGCCTCAACGCCGATTGTTCGCCTATGCTCAAAGCCCGCATCAGACCGATACCGTCCGAAAAATCCGGACTTCTCGCCCCGACAGCCTGCCAACGGCGGCTGACTGCATCGCGCCACACCGCCAAGCCGACACCGCCGCCCTCGCGAACCAAGCTCCTGCCTTTGCCCAGCGTACCCGCGCCATCCAAACCGTTTGCCAACGCCCAAGCCTCGCGGTTCAGCCCGCGCAGGTTCACTTCGCCGATAACCGGTTTGAGCCGTGCCGACACTTTCCAGCGGCTGCCCACCGCCCAATCGCGTTTCTGATAATCCGACAGCAATAAATCAAACCGCCGCCCATCCTCCGTCCACGCCTTCGCCGCAAACTGCACCCGCCGCCCGTCGCCGCGCGGCATATCTGCGACTTCAACCGTCAACACCGACTCCGAAGCCCCGTTCAGCGGCCATTGCGCCGACAAAGCCGCTTCCGTCCGAAACACGCCGTAAGCCGCGCCGAGCAGGACGCACAGCATCATTCCCGCCACCGCAAACCGCCGCGAAGCCGCCAGCAAAACCAATGCCGCCGCCAGCCACGCACTCCAATGTGGTACAAACGGCAAAGCGAACGAAGCGATGACGCCGACTGCCCAAAACGGCAATCCATAATATTTCAGCAAAACTGTTTCCCTTTTTATTATTAGTTTTGAAATTAGGTGGAGATAATAATTGAATTTCCTACAAACGTCATGAAAAAGGTCGTCTGAAAACCTGAATCTCAAGTTTTCAGACGACCTTTCGTCTTAGGATTTCAATATTTCACATCGGCAACGCGGTTTTATAAATCCTGCAAACGCTCGACCGAAGGGGCGTAGTAATATGCGCCTGATACAGCAGTAGAAAGATGCTTGAGCAGCAGGTCGGTTTTGCCGTCGGCATCGCCGAACATGCTCAAGAGCTGTACTTCGATGTTGTGCAGGGTGTGGCAGTAGGCAGTGAACATCAGACCGTGTTCGCCGCTAATTTTGCCGAAGGGCAGGCTGCGGCGGACGATTTTCAGACCCACGCCGTTTTCTTTCAGGTTGACGCGCCCCAAATGCGAATCGGGCAGGCGAACGTCTTTGCTGAATTCTTCGTTGGCTTCTTTGCTGCGACCGACGCTGGCTTCTTGTTCGGCAACAGGTACGGCATCCCATTTTTTCAGGTCGTGCAGATATTTTTGCAGCAGGACGTAGCTGCCGCCGGTATCGGGTTGGCCTTCGGGAATAATGGCGACATCGCGGACTTTTTCATCGCCTTGCGGGTTTTCAGTGCCATCGACAAAGCCGTCCAGTCCGCGGTCTTCATACAGGCGCAAACCGTGTTCCTCGGTGGCGATGCTGATGCTGTCGCCGAACGCGGTCAGGACGGATTGGGCGAGTGCGAAGGCTGCGTTTTGGCGGTAGGCTTGGATATGGATGTAGATATCGTGCTGGGTCGCAGGGGCAAGGCCGTTGCCCATAACGGGGAAGGGCTTGATTTCGCTGCCTTCTTCTGCGTGTCCGAACGCTTTCCATGCGTCGCTGCCGAAGGCGATGGTCATGCCTAAAATGTCTTCGGGAAAGCGGGTTTTGAGTTTCTCCAAGGCTTCAAGCGAGCTTCGGCAGGCGGTTTTGATGTCGTCGTAGCGACCGTCGCGGATGTCGGCTTCGATGAATATGCCGGCTTGGGCGTGGTCGGGGATGATGGCGGTTTGTGGGCGGGGCATTGTGTTTCCTTTTCTGTTTATTGAGTTTTTCGGACAATATTATAGCACTTAAGGTTTTCAGACGACCTCGTCTGAAAGGGCGGATATGATAGAATCCGCCGTTTGTGTTTTGATTTCCAACAGGTTCGCTTTATGTTCGGCACGATGTTTTTGATGATGATTGTATTGCTCCAGCTTTTTACGTTCGGGCTGGGGCGTTCGTTGCAATGGCTGTTTGCGCCGGTGGTCGGCAAGGCGGGCAGGCGTTGGCTGATGGGGGTGTCGTATTTCGTGACCAACGGCCTGCTGGCGGGGCTTTTGTTGGAATTGGGACATTTTATGTTCCGCATCATGGCATTTTGGATGGTGTTGCTGCTGTTTGTGATGTATGCGGCGCTGGCGACGTTTGTCCTGTTTCTGCTGCTACGCAAATTCGTGGCCAGCCGGTCGCTGTCGCGCAGCCTGCGCTTGTTTGCGCCGCTGTTTGTGTTCGGCTTGGTCGGCTTTGGGATGTACAACGCTTATACGCCCGTCGTCCGTCATCAGACCGTCGTGATCGATAAGAAAATGGACAAACCGCTGCGTATCGGCATGGCAAGCGACCTGCACTTGGGGATTTTGTTCGGCGCGCGGCAACTGGATAAGCTGGTGGACATCATGAACCGCGAAAAAGTCGATTTAATCCTGTTGCCGGGCGATTTGATGGACGACAACGTCGATGCCTACCGCAAAGAGAATATGCAGCCGCATCTGGGTCGTCTGAAAGCGCCGTTGGGCGTTTACGCGACTTTGGGCAATCACGATATGTTTGGCGACAGCGCGCGCATCCGCCATGATCTTGAGGCGGCGGGCATTACCGTACTTGGCAACCAAGTGTTGCAACACGATGCTTTCCTGCTCGTCGGCCGCAACGACGATGTGGACCACGACCGTCCGTCTGTTTCTCAGTTGCTGGAAAACCACAATACCGACCAGCCCGTTTTCCTGATGGACCACCGCCCGACCGAAGTCGAGGCGCACGCCAAGCTGCCTATTGACGTTCAAGTTTCCGGCCATGTCCACAACGGTCAAATCGCACCGGCAAACCTGATTGTACGCACCCTCTACCGCCTTGCCTACGGCTACGAGGAAATCGGCGGAAGACATTTTTTTGTCACGTCCGGCTACGGTTTCTGGGGGATTCCGCTGCGCTTGGGTTCACAGTCGGAAGTGTGGGTAATTGATGTGAAAGGGAAATAGCGGTATTGCAAAATGAAAAGATAAAAAGTACAGGCTTGCCGTCTTGCCGTTGCGCAGCCTGTATTTTTTATTTGTTGTGAAATGTTATGACGTGCGCGGCTTTGCTGTTTTTAGAATATGGTTCCAATCTATTGAATCAATCGGAAAAGGAAAATCAATAGAAAATTACCAAATAAAACCGTTCGAACCGATCTTGCAATGCAAACTGTTTTTATTTATATTTACGTTTAAGAATAAAACACACTATCAATACTGAGCGAAAGAAAACACGGAGCACATCATGTTTGTTTGCATTTGCAACGCCATTACCGACCACGACATCAAAGAAACCATCGCTGCAGGCGCGAGTACCATGAGCGATTTGCAGGCTCAATTGGGCGTTGCCACTTGCTGCGGCTGCTGCGGCGAACTGGCGGCTTCCTTCCTGAATGCCAACAGTGCACAAACGACAGTTACCGCCGGTATCAATGTGCAATCCTAATCTTGTCTAAAGCATTATCAAAGGTCGTCTGAAACCGAAATCAAGGTTTCAGACGACCTTTGCATTGACGGCAGCCTTTATCTTACAATCCGTTTTTCGTTTACCACACCGCAAAGCATCCGCTATGAAGCTGACCCTGATGTTTCGAGAATATTGCAGTCTCTGTCACAAAATGCGTGAACAGCTCAAGCCGTATCAAGAGGCATTCGGTTTTGAGTTGGAAATCTTCGATGTCGATGAAGACCCTGTTTTAGAAGAAAAGTATAACGAACTTGTCCCCGTGTTATTGGATGGGGACGAAGAAATCTGCCATTGGTTTTTGGATGAGGAAAAACTGAAGGTATGGTTGGAAGGGAGGAAGAAACCGACCGCACGAGCATAGTTTGTTGTTCCATCCTGATGTGCAGTGAATCCCTTATCAATAAAAAGGTCGTCTGAAAAAAACAAACGGAGTTTTTTCAGACGACCTTTTTGCTATGTTAAAACCGGATTATTCCGCCTTCAAACCTGCCACACACTGCCTGTCGCGATCTTCAAACGCTTGCGCGCCGCCAAGCAGGTCGAGCTGCTCTTGCGGGCTGAGTTTGCCCAATGAACGGATTTGCTCTTCGGAAAGTTTGTCCAAAGGCTTGTCCCACATGCAGGTGCAGTAATCGGTGGCGAGTTTGCTGTTGTTTGAATCCAAGCCCCTTTCTTTCAAATCGTTTTGCCATTTTTCGGCAAAGGGGATGTTTTTCACGCAAGATTCAAAGATGTTCTGCTTCGCCTGCGGTTTGGACATGGCGCATTGCGAGAGCAGGGCAGTCGCGGCGAGCAGTGCCAAAATGACCCATGCCCAAATGCGGATGGTGCGGATTTTGGCTTTCGCTTTTTTACGCGCCGCGGCTTGCTCTTCGGCGGACATTTCGTTTTTCGGCTCAGTCATGCAGGCTTTCCATACGGATCATGGTGATCGGTTTTTCCACGCAGTTTAATGCTTCAATGGCGGCAATCGCGCGTTTGATGTGTTTCTCGACTGTGCTGTGGGTCAGAATTACGATTTCGGCGGTGGTTTGGTCGATTACACCTTTTTGGATTAAGGCCTCGATGGACACGTTTTCTTTTGCCAAAAGCGCGGCGATTTGTCCCAGCGTACCCGGTTCGTCTTTGGCTTGGACGCGCAGGTAGTAGCTGCTGGTGATTTCGTCCATAGGCAGAATGGTTTGCGCTTGGACTTGCGCGGGTTGGAATGCCAAATGCGGTACGCGGTGGTCGGTATTCGCTTCAATCAGGCGGGCGATGTCGATGATGTCGGCAACCACGGCGGAAGCGGTCGGCAATGCGCCTGCACCTGCGCCGTAATATAAGGTTTCGCCGACCATATCGGCGTTGACGCGCACGGCGTTCATCACGCCGTTGACGTTTGCCAATAGGCGGCTTTCGGGAATCAGGGTCGGATGGACGCGCAATTCGATGCCTTTGTCGGTTTTGCGGGTGATGCCCAAAAGTTTGATGCGGTAGCCGAATTCTTCGGCGTATTTGATGTCGCGGCTGTCGAGTTTGCTGATGCCTTCGAGGTAGCAGGCGGAGAAGTTCATCGGCGTACCGAATGCCAGCGCGCTCATGATGGTGATTTTATGGCCTGCGTCGTTGCCTTCGATGTCGAAGGTTGGATCGGCTTCGGCGTAGCCCAATGCCTGCGCTTCTTTCAATACGTCGGCAAACGCGCTGCCTTTTTCGCGCATTTCGGAGAGGATGAAGTTGCTGGTGCCGTTGATGATGCCGGCGATGCTGCGGATGCGGTTGGCGGCGAGGCCTTCGCGCAGGGCTTTGATAATCGGGATGCCGCCTGCTACTGCCGCTTCAAATTGCACCATGACGTTTTTTTCTTCCGCCAACGGGAAGATTTCGTTGCCGTATTCGGCGAGCAGTTTTTTGTTGGCGGTAACGATATGTTTGCCGTTTTCAATGGCTTTCAACACAGCGTCTTTGGCGATGCCGGTACCGCCGAACAGTTCGACGACGACATCGACGTCTTCACGCGCGACCAGTTCGAACGGGTCTTTGACAAAGGCTGCGGACGGGCAGATTTGGCGGGCTTTTTCTTCGCTCAAGTCGCATACGGCACTGATGCGCACTTCGCGTCCCAAACGGCGGCTGATTTCCGCCGCATTGTCCTGCAACACGGCAGCCGTACCGCCGCCGACCGTACCTAAACCTAAAAGACCGATGTTTACTGGCTTCATTGTGCCTCCTTGTGAGCCGATTTTCTTAAATTAAAAAGTAAAAACAGAAATTCAGAAAGCCCGAAACGTGCCGCCGCCGCAGGGGATTGATATAGTGGATTAACTTTAAATCAGGACAAGGCGACGAAGCCGCAGACAGTACAGATAGTACGGCAAGGCGAGGCAACGCCGTACTGGTTTAAAGTTAATCCACTATAATGCTGATTTTGCAAGGGCGGAAGACGCAGGCTAAAGTCGCCCATCCTACCTGAAATTGCCTGATTTTGCACCTTTTTTACGGAACGCGGCGAAAGGGCGCAAAGCCTGTTTGAAATAGATGTATCAAGCCGAGAAAGAAACGGAAGAAAAATGCTGATAGAAGAAAACAAAACCGATGAAACCCTAAGCCTGACCGCTTATCGGGCGGGCGCAATCGAAGCGGGCGGCAAAACCTACACCGCGCCCATCATCTGGCGCAACGGCAAAATTGAAGCAATGAACGTGCAAACGCCGTCCGAACTGACTGCCGCCGACCTGTTTCAGACGACCTCCGATTCGGACGGTTTGCCCGAAGTCATCATTATTGGCACGGGGGAGAAGCAGCAGTTCCTCCATCCGAAAATCGCCGCCGAACTTGCCGCACACGGCATCGGGCTGGAATGTATGAACACAGCCTCCGCCTGCCGAACGCTGGTGTTGCTGCAAGGCGAAGGACGCAGCGTTTGGGCTTGGCTTTGGGTGTGAATAGACATCCGCTGGATATAAAAAGGTCGTCTGAAAATTTCAGACGACCTTTGTCTATGAAACAGCCGATACCTTATCCCAATACGACAAACCGTCCGTCAAAGACGGCAGCCAATTCGTTTTCCGAATAGATTTCGGTTTGCAGGGTGATTTTTCCTTTTTTATGGCGCTCAAACATGGTTTTGAGTTTTTGCCACTCTTCAGCCGGCGGACTGCGCGTGATGATGGTCAGATCGCCTCGTGCAGGGCGCAGATAGCGGGTAGTGCCTTCTTGAATGACGATATTGCCATCCGATTCGGGGCAATGGAGATAGACAGTTGCCCAGCCGCCGACGGTTGCCGCCAATGCGATACTGCCGCCGAAGGCAGTATTTTTATGATTGCGGTTGGGGGCGTGGGGTGCGAAAAGTACGGTCTGATCCGCTGTGGTTTCCAAGACGCTTAGCTCGAGCAGGGCGGTCGCAGGGATGTGGGTATGTAGGAAATCTTGCAGGGTTTCGGGGTTCATGGTCGGTATCGGGATGGGTCGTCTGAAAATCAGAGGCAGGCAGCAAAGCCCTATCAATTATAGCGATAGGGTAGTGCAGAGGGCTTATTTTGATTGCTTGTGCTGTCCTGCCAGCCGTACATAATGCGCGGACGAATATTTTAAAAACCCTTTTTCCTTGTCCGTCAGCGGGCGGACTTGTTTGACGGGCGAGCCGACATAAAGATAGCCGCTTTCCAAACGTTTGCGCGGCGGTACCAAGCTGCCAGCGCCTATCATTACGTCGCTTTCGACGACGGTATCGTCCAAAATGGTCGTACCCATGCCGATTAACACGCGGTCGCCGATACGGCAGCCATGCAGCATAACTTTGTGTCCGACGGTAACGTCTTCGCCGATAATCAGGGGCGAACCTTCAGGCTTTTCCGCGTTTTTGTGTGAAACGTGTAAAACGCTGCCGTCCTGTACATTACTGCGTGCACCGATGCTGATGCTGTTCACATCGCCGCGCAAAACGGCATACGGCCAAACGGATACATCTTCGGCAAGCGATACTTCACCGATAATGACCGAAGTTTCATCGATAAGGCAGGACTCGTGGACTTGCGGGGTATGGTCTAAGAAGGGACGGATGGGGTTCATGTGGTTATTTCCTTTGTAAGCAGGGTTTGTTTTAAGAGGAGGTCGTCTGAAACGGATTTCAAGTTTTTTCAGACGACCTTTTTAAATGTTAGGTTTTGAGCCGATCTATCCTTAACTAAAACCACCTGTTAACAGGACATTTTTCTTCATATTTGGCTAAATCACTCGATTTTATCTTGTTTAAAGACACTAATTGTCTACATGATTTTTGAAATCTACCGAAAGATTCGCAATCTCCGGCGACAGAAGCATAAAACCATAGATACTGATCAATTTCTTCCAAGAAAGATAGTTTACAAATATTATCTATTTGATTTTCCATGATTCCATCGGCTACTTCATATTGCTCATTATCAAGTAATTCATCTAAAATTGATTCAAACTCTTCAAAATTTTTAAAAATCATCTCTATATTCTTGATTAATTGAATTATATTTCAGATTCCTGTAAAAGAATTTCCTCTAAAATATTAATTATTTTTCTGCTAAAAGGATGTTCGTGTGTACCCGGTAATATAAGAGTGTAGTAATACACTTCATGAAGTATAAAAATATTCTTTCTCAAGATGTTGCCTTTAGGACAGTCATCATATAGGTCTTCATATCCATCATAATATGCATAATCTGCCATTGTATTCATTCTTAATGATCGATAGTACTGGCATGCCAATGATATTTGGCCTTCTCCATGTTGATCAAGTTTATAGGCATTCTCTTCTGAGAAATTCTCCATTTCATGATCTTTAACATACCCATAAAAAAAACTGCCATCAAATAGTTTGTCATCCTCATAAATAATGCAATTTGGCCATAGCTCAACTATTGCTTTATTGAAACCATTCAAAACAATATCAGGTTTTTTATTTGAGACAACAAAGTATTCTATTCCTGTTATATTCATATCAATAATCCCGTTTTAATTATTTAGCAGTTTTACCATGCTCCAACATTTGGTGCTGAGTTACAAGTAAATTTGTTGGAGAGGCGGTAACGATAAATCTTTCACGATCTCCATCATAAGGACGGGAAAAGAAACTGTCTGATGACAAAAAATCAACCACGGGTTGTGCTGATTCAAGTATTTGATTCCAAGTCTTTTTCATTGCTATTACAGTCTTTAGTAGTTTTGTCTTCTCACAATGTACACCATACCTCTCCAAAAGAGCTTTCAACTTGTGAGATAAAGCTTTGATAAAGCAACACCTAGCATATATCTCATATATGCCCTACAAATGAATTTATTTTTTATACTGAACACAACTTACCTATTTAAATTATTCCAAACGGTAAACCCCCTATACCCACCAGTAATTATTACTTTACTATCCAGGCAATAAAGTAAAATATCCTCATTGTCCATAAAATATACCGCATTTAAAATTTCTTTTAAAAATTCTTTTTGAAAACAGAAGCCTATTTTTGAACTATGGAAAAGCATAAAAATCTCATTTTCACCAATCTCTGCTTTAAGATCAGAAAAAAAACATTCTTTTTCCAATTCTGAGTAATCTAAATAACGATATTTTATAGTTAAATCATGATCAAAATATACAATCCTATCTTCTGTTTTAGAAATATATGTTTCCCAGAATAGTTTAGTTGGATTTTCATCAAAAAACTGTATTTTTTCTAATATTTCTTCACTTATACCAGATGCCTTAAGTTCTACATATGAAGGGTAAAGCCCTTCCTTTGATAATTTATATAATATATCTTTTTTCATTTACTCTCCCTTTCTTAAAGCTGGAATAGAACCATTTCCATTAAAGAAAATATGACCATGACCACAGTTACCTTGAGCTTTGGCTTTTTGACTATAATCTTTCCATTTTATTGGCGTAACAATTCAACAAAATGTCCATATAATATGGCATTGTTTCTTCAAGGAAGTTTACTACACCCTCTTTCGTGAGCTTTTTATCTGCCCCATGTAAATTCTTATCTAGAGCACCCAGACAATTGGTATTACTTACTTTACAACCAATAATGTAGTGCCAATCGAAATCCTCCAAATCCGAGAATTGCTGAGTAGCCATAATCTCCTCCCACTCATCCCATTCGTCGCCTAACAGATATCTGGCTTCTTCCGGAGAAGTGGTAACGATAAATTTTTCACGATCACCGTCATAAGGACGGGAAAAGAAACTGTCTGATGACAAAAAATCAACCACGGGTTGCGCTGATTCAAGTATCTGATTTAAAGTCTTTTTCATTGTTGATTGCCTCTTGACTTAAAATTTACAAGCACCAAGCCCGGGAATATTTGTTTACAGGGCGCGGGCGAGATGAAAAATATTCGGTTTATATTATCTATCTGTCTTTGGGCTGACAACTGTTATAGTGGATTAACTTTAAACCAGTACGGCGTTGCCTCGCCTTGCCGTACTATCTCTGTACTGTCTGCGGCTTCGTCGCCTTGTCCTGATTTAAATTTAATCCACTATATCCAAACAAAAGGGTCGTCTGAAAAGGGCCCCAAGCTTTTCAGACGACCTTTGGTCTTGTACGAACGGTAAGCCTGCCTATAACAGCGGACTCATCAGGCGGACGGTGTTTTCTATCAGCCCGCGGAATTTGGAGCGTTGCTGCCATGCTTTGACGGTGATGTAGCTGCTGTTTTTGAGGTAGTCGCGTTGCAGGTTGCAGATTTGTTTGGTGATGTCGCGGTCGTAGATGGCGAGGCTGATTTCGAGGTTGAGGAAGAAGCTGCGCATGTCCATGTTGACCGTGCCGAAGAGGGCGTAGTCTTCGTCTATGGTCATGGTTTTGGCGTGTAGAAGTCCGCCTTTGAACATGGCGATTTTGACGCCTGCGTCGAGTAACATGGGGTAGTAGGCGCGGGAGGCGTAGCGCACCATGAAGGAATCGACTTTGGCGGGTAGGATCAGGGTAACTTTGACGCCGCGTTTGGCGGCGATGGTCAATGCCATCAGCAGGGGTTCGTCGGGGACGAAATAGGGGGTGGTAATGGTGATTTGTTTGGTGGCGGCGTAAATCGCGCTGATGATGGTTTCGTAAATGACGTGGCTGCCTTGTTCTGGCGCGGAGGGGATGACTTGGGCGACGATGTCGCCCTGCTGCATTTTTTCGGGAAGGATTTCGGGAATGCGCTCTTGCGCCTGCGTCAGATATTGCTGCACGCTTTCGAGGTTTTCGTCGGTTTCGACGGCGAGGTCGGCAAAGAAGACGGCGGAGAGTTCGAGTACCAGCGGGCCGGTGCAGCGCATCATGACGTCCACCCATTCGCCGACGCCTGAATCTTTTTTGAAGAAGCGGGGATCGGCGAGGTTGAAACTGCCGGTGTAGCCGATTTTGCTGTCGATGACGAGGATTTTGCGGTGGTTGCGCAGGTCGGTGCGGGTAAAGAAGGTGCGCCAGACGCCGACGGGCAAGGAGGCGTGGACTTCTATGCCGGCTTCGCGCAGGGTTTCTACCCAGCCGCTGTCGAAAAAGCGGCTGCTGCCGACGGCGTCGGCGAGGATGGCGCAATCCAAACCTCTGTCGGCGGCGGCGAGGAGTTCGTTTAACAGTTCTTCTATCCTGCCTTCGGGTTCGATGATGTAGAAGGCGAGCATGCAGGAATGGCGGGCGGCGCGGATGTCGGCAAGCATGGTGTCGATGATTTCATCGGTGGTGGACAGCAGCGTCATGGCGTTGTTGCGCGTCGCGCCCAGTCCTGTTCCTTTGGCGGCGACTCTGCTGATGCCGTGATAACGGGATTTGACGTTGTCGCCGACGCCGAGGTAAATCTCGGAGAGGTAGCTTTCGGCGAAGCTTTGGTAGAAGCGGTTCATCTCACCCGTACGCTTCGCACGCGCCGTGCCAAGCCGCGGCTCGCCGATAAGCAGGTAGGCGATGGTGCCGAAGACGGGGAAAAGGAAGAGGATAATCAGCCAGGCAAACGTGGAGCCGATGTTTTTTTGTTTGTACAACACGCGCAAGACGCAGCCGAGCGCGGCGCAGGTGTGGGCGAAAATGAAGATTTCCGTCCAGGTGATGTCTTTTAGAAAAGTCATGTTCGATAGGCGGTGGAGGAATGGCGGGAGCGGATGTATAGTGGATTAACTAAATCAGGACAAGGCAACGAAGCCGCAGACAGTACAGATAGTACGGAACCGATTCACTTGGTGCTTCAGCACCTTAGAGAATCGTTCTCTTTGAGCTAAGGCGAGGCAACGCCGTAATGGTTTAAAGTTAATCCACTATATTTTTGAGTCTGACTGGTTTGAGGCGGTAAGGTTCAGATGGTGAGTATATACAAAGGCCGTCTGAAAAACGAGTTGACACCGATAAGTGGGTGTTTTTCGTTTTCAGACGACCTTTTGAGTTTTGTTTTAGCGAAACTCGCTTCGCTCGTTTTCAGACGACCTTTTAGGTTTTTTTATTAGGATTGGGTGCGTCAAAGCACTAAAAGATACAGCCAGTAGGCAAAGCCGCCCAATGCAGCGCCTGCGGGCAGGTCAATCAGGTAGTGCTGTTTGGTAAAGATGCAGGACAGGGCAATCAATACGGGAAAGAGGAACGCGGCGGTACCCAAAGTCGGCAGCGCGTGCAGGGCGGTCAGCATGGCGACGGAAACGTGCATACTGGGGAAGCAGTTGCTGGCTTGGTCGAATTTTTGAACAAACTGTAAAAACCATTCGGACGGTGTTTTGCCGGTATTGATGCTGCGCCAATGCGGCGGAGTGGAAACGGGAAACAGCCAGAAGAACAGCATTTGCATAAACAGCAACATCAGGAAGCTGAACGCCATCATGTTGAAATGGCGGTGGTCGGTGGCGATGATGTTGAGGTAGAGGATGGCGGGGTAGTAAAGAAAGCTGTATATCCACGACCAACGCGGGCGGAAAGGGATTTTTTCGTCTATCGGGGAATTCCAAACAATCTCTTTGCGCAAAGGGTGGCGCTGGGTATAAAAGTAAAACTGATAAGCGCCGATAATCATCACGCCGCTCAATATCAGATTGACGAAATAGTCTTGAAAGTTCATGTGTGTGTTCCTAGAGGGGCTGTCAACATTCAATAGTTTCCGTGTCTTTTTATCCTCAAAGCGGAAGATTCAAGGTGTCCAACCTTGTTGCGGTTTCCGCCTTGAATCTTCCGCTTTGTGAACAAAAATCCACTGGGGAAATTAAATGTTGACAGCCCCTAAAAAGATGGATTTTATTGAAATTGGAAAGGTTGTTTTAAAGAACATCATCATACATGTCTTTTGAAATATGTGAAATCAATCTGATTTGATTTGGGTAAATATGCAGTCAGTTAAATAGAAAATGTCTGATTTTTACTTTTCATCCAATATAAAAGGTCGTCTGAAAACCAAACCGGTAGGCAGTTTGGGTTTTCAGACGACCTTTTACGTTACGCCCAATCAGGCGTGATATTGGCGCGACAGTTCGTGTACGGTATCGACTAAGATTTTGGCGTGTTCGGGGTCGGCGTGTTGGTTGATGCCGTGTCCGAGGTTGAAGACATGGCCGCTGCCGTTTCCGTAGTCGGCTAGGATGCGCGCGACTTCGGTGCGGATGGATTGGGGTGTGCCAAAGAGGGCAAACGGGTCGAAGTTGCCTTGCAGGGCGACTTGGTTGCCGACGCGGCGGCGTGCTTCGCCGATGTTGCACGTCCAGTCCAAGCCCAATGCGTCTGCGCCGATTTCCGCCATGCCCTCCAGCCACAGCCCGCCGCCTTTGGCAAACACGATAACGGGAACGCGTCTGCCTTCGCTTTCGCGTTTCAAACCGGCAACGATTTGGCGGATGTATTTGAGGCTGAATTCTTTAAACGCCGCATCGCTCAGGACGCCGCCCCAAGTGTCGAAAATCTGCACGGCCTGCGCGCCCGCGTCGATTTGGGCGTTGAGGTAGGCGGTAACGGCTTGGGCGTTGGTGTCGAGGATTTTGTGCAGCAAATCGGGACGCGAGTACATCATGGTTTTGATGGTGCGGAATTCTTTGCTGCTGCCGCCTTCGACCATATAGCAGGCGAGCGTGAACGGGCTGCCGGAGAAACCGATAAGCGGTACGCGGCCGTCCAATGCTTTGCGGATGGAGCCGACGGCGTCGAAGACGTATTGCAGTTTTTCCATATCGGGAACTTGCAGCTTGGCAATGTCGGCTTCGTGTTGCAAGGCGCGTTCGAATTTCGGGCCTTCGCCTTCGGCAAAATACAGTCCCAAGCCCATTGCGTCGGGGACGGTCAGGATGTCGGAGAACAGAATCGCTGCATCCAAATCGAAGCGGTCTAAGGGCTGGATGGTCACTTCGGTCGCCAATTCGGTGTTTTTACACAAATCGAGGAAACTGCCCGCTTTCACGCGCGTGGCTTTGTATTCGGGCAGATAACGCCCCGCCTGACGCATCATCCAAATCGGCGTGTATTCGACGGGCTGTTTGAGCAGGGCGCGGAGGAAGGTGTCGTTTTTCAAAGAGGTCATGTGGGGCTTTCGGTTTGTTTGTAAAACGGGGAAGGAAAACGGTTTTCAGACGACCTTTGCGGCGGTTTCCGCAATGAAAGGTCGTCTGAAAAGGGGAGGGACGAGCACATTTGCCTAGGTAATCATCAGTAGATGATTAAACGGCAGCAGGTTTTCATGGGGTTTCAATGGTGCGTTTATCTTCGATATGGATAACTTTGAGTTCTTCAGCATCACAATCGCGATGAGAGCGCCCTTCGATACCGATTTTGAAATCTTCATCCAATCCTTGTTCTTTTAGGATTAGTGTAAAAATTTCGGGATGATGGCATGAAACGGCATATCCATCGCCGCTATCTAAAGTGATAATGCCAAAATCTGCAGATGGTGTTCCTATTTGAACTTTGCCCCATTTGCTTAATATCTCTTTAGCCTGTTTCGCCAGATCTTTTTCCGGTTCAAGTAAAATGACGCAAGTACCATTTTCAAAGAGCACCCAAGATTTTTCGTTTCCATTAATGCTCTTTTTCCAAACATCAATTAACTTTTGGCGATAAGTAGGCGTTCCAATTTCAAATATTTCTTTCTTTTCCTTAAAGGAATCTGAAGGTCCCATCAAATTCTCCCAGATAAAGATATTTCCCAAACTCAGCTATGCTGCTCCAACGCCGCGTGGCGTTCGTCATCGGAGACGGCTTCCAAAACCAATTTCCGCTGTTCCTGAGCTTTTTGCGGCTGTCCGGTTTCGTCGAGTACGCGTGCCAGCATGAGGCGGGCGGCGATGCTCGGTTGCAGGGCGATGCTGGCTTCGAGGTAACTTTGCGCCTTGCCCCACAGGCTGCGGCCGTAGGCAAGCTGTCCGAGGTACATCAAGAGCGGTGCGTCGTCGGGTTTGTCTTTCAGCCAAGAATCAGCAAGGTCGATGGCTTTTTGCTGGCCGCGTTCGTTGAAGAAGCGGACGCTTTCGACGAAGGCTTCCAAAAGTTCGGGGCGGCGGTTTTGTGGGTAGTATTGGCGCACCCATTTGACGGCTTCGGTATAGAGTCCGAGACGCTCGTATTTTTCGGCAATGGCGACACACAATTCGTCCGCTTTGAGTCTCTCGGGAATGCGCTTCAGACAGGTTTTCAGACTGGCTGCGTCTGATGCTTCCGCCAATAGGCGGCGGTATGCCCAGCTTTGGTATTGTTCCGCTTCAAAATCGTTAATCGCGCCGACTTTCATCAGTTTTTCGGATTTCGCCAACACATCTTCTGCATCGCCGTGGTCAAAGGCATAACGCAGTTGCAGGCGGGCGAGGCGGGATAGGTTGGGATGGATGCGCGCGGCGGCGTTCAGATTTTCTAGGGCGGTCGGATAATCGCGGCGGCCGAGTGCGGATTCCGCCAACAACAGATAGCGGGAAAGCTGCTGTTTGTTCGGCAGTTTTTCGATGTCTTTCAGGTAGTGGTCGCGCAGTTCGAAGTTTTCCATTTGGTCGGCGGCGTGCGCGCCCAGCATCAACGCGAGATTGCGGTTGTCGCCGGCTTCTTTGTTTTCCAATACTTTGGCGGCTTCCTGCTCCGCTTTTTCAAAGCGGCCTTCAAAAAACGCCAAACCTGCGCTGTTCAAAGCAACGGCTGCCTGACGGCCTTTGCGCGCCGTACCGAAACGCTGCATACGGGCGGGGATGTTCATCAGGCCGACGATGAATTTGATCAGGAAATACAGGGTAACAACAAACAGAACCAGCCCTAAGATAAAGGCGTGCAGGTTGACCCGCATCATGACCTGTCCGACGACGATATAGACATTACCCGTGTAAATACCGGAAGTTAGGACGATGCCGACTGCGGCGGCGAATAAAACGACAATCCAGACGACGGCTTTCATGCACGGCCTCCTTTGGTCTCAGCATCGGCGGCAGGGCGGCTTTGTTTCTCAGGAGCCGCTTTCTTTTCCGGCTCGGAAATGTTTTGCGGTTTGGCCTCGGAAGGCAGCGCCGGAGCTTCTAAAGGCTTCGTGTCTGCTTGGGCGGAAGGGGCGGGTTTCTGCGCAGGGGTAGGTCTTGCTTTGGCAGGATGGGCAGCCCTCGGAGCCGGTGCGGTTTTCGGTGCGGAAGCAGTTTCATTCACCTGCGAGGCGGTTTGAGGAGCGGCAGCTTCGGACGCGGCGGAGGGCAGGGGCGCGGACGCGGCGGTTGTTACGGGTTCGGGCAGCGCAACCGGAGTGCGCGTACCGTCTTGATAGGCGCGGATTGCGCTGAGGCTGGCTTTCAAACTGTCGTCTGAAATCATGCGTACATCCAGCGCTTTCAATTCGGACAACTCTTTCAGCCATGCCTGTGTTGCGGGCGATTTGCCGTCAAAGTATTGTTTGACCGCGGCTTCGACGTAGTTCAAATCGCTTTGATAAACCTCGCCGTTGTGCTGCATCAGCGCGGTACGCGCATCCAAAAGGCGCAGGCGCAGGTTTTCGCGGACGAAATACGCCTGTTCGGGCGACAGCAGCATCGCGTCTTTATTGTCGAGTCGGCGGACTTCCACCAGCCCTTTCAGTGCAACCAAAGATTTATCCCAAGTATTTTGCCACCAAGAGCCTGAAGATGCGCCGTTGCTTTGCGCCTGCTCGCCCGGCTGCAATACGCCGTCCAACACCAGCGGCAGGCCGGAAACGGCGGTTTCCAAACGGTCGAGGCGCAGCGCCGTGCCGGAAATATCGACATACGGACGGTTTTTCAATGCCGCCAAATCATGGCTGACGGCTTGTTTGATGGGCAGCAGCTCGGGCTGGTCGAAACGGCTCAGGCGGCCGTCGATATGTTCCAACACCGCCGCCGCGCCTTGTACGTTGCCCGACAGCAGCAGTTGCTGCGAGGCGAGGTTCAACATGGTTTCCGCTTCGTCAACCAGCCAGTTGACGCGCCCTTTGGTCAGCTCCTGATACGCTTTTTGCGTCAACAGGATTTGTTCGCTGTTTGCCATTTGGGCTTTGCCCAAGCGCTCCAGTTCGGCTTGGATAGCGGTTTGACGGTTTAAATGGTCTTTCAGGAGTAAAGCGTTTTCAGATTCGCCCAAGGCGGCTTTATCGAGCTTTTGGTTAAACGAAAGCTCCTGGTTTTTCAAGACATTTTGTCCTTGCACAAACAAAAAGCCGCTTGCGCCCAAACCCAGCAGCGCCAGCACCAGCGCGCCTACCGCCAGCCCTCTGCCGCCGGATTGTTTGATGATGACGGGGGCGGGTTGGTTTTGGGGAAGATTTTTAGATTCAGACATGTGTGTTCCTGCGTATTCGGAGGTTTTAGGCTGCTTGGCCTTTTTCGGAGCCGCTGTTTCAGACGACCCCGCGTTGCCCTGACTGTCGACGATAATCGGCCGACCGGCTTCGTTTGCTTCGGATGGATTGTCTTCAGACCGGCTCATCGGTTTGCTCCTTAGGAAATGATGAAAGTGCCGCTTTCAGAGAAGCGACGACCCGTATGTGGCGCGCACCCGCCTCGCGAAGCGCGTCGGCTATGCGCGGATGATGGGTGAAGTATAACAAGGATTCAAAGAATCGGGAAAATTGCGGCGGAACCTGCGCAAACAGCCCGCGCACCAGTTCGCCCGAAGCGATAAAGGCGGCATCAATGGACTCGGTATCAAAATCCTGCCAATTCAATTCATTAGGTCGTCTGAAATACACTTCCGCGATTTCCACCGCAAAGTCTTTTTTCTTTAACGACTCTGCCAAAAAATCGCGCCCGCCGCGTCCGCGCACAATCAATATGTGTGCGCCTTGCGGCAGTGTATCCCAAACCGGCAGCCGCAACACCGCCTCGCTGTCGTTGCCTTCTTTCGGCACAGATACATTTTTCGCGCCGCAGCGTTCCAACGCCCGGCCGCTTGCCTGCCCAACCGCAACCTGAACCTTCAGGTCGTCTGAAAAATCCACATACGGCGCCGAGGTTTCAACCACCGTCGGACTGACCCAAAACACCGCATCCGAGCGGGAAAACTGTTCTCCCAAGTCGCGCAACGCCGCTTCGTCAGGCTCGATTTCAACCGGACTCAACACCCGCGCGCGCCACCCTGCCTGCGAACAGGTGCGCACATCATCTCCCGCGCGCGCGGACGGACGGACAATCAGCATGACAGGCATTTCAGACGACCTCTTTAATAGGATGGATAATGGGGCGATGACGTTTAAATCGGTTTGAAAAAGCATATCCAATGGATATAATTCTTTTTGTATTTTTACGGCTGAACCCTGCCAAGTCAATACTGAGTATGGTTTCAATAATGTATTGGACGGTATGGCAGGGTAGAATTCGATTTTAGGAAAACATAATATGAACAAAATAGCGACAATACTTTTCACTGCGTTACTGGTGCCGTCTGTCTCTTTTGCAAGCGGAGACAATGCCGCCAAGATCCGTTTGGTGAAGAAGATTTATCAAGAGGCAAGCCGCGATGATGAATCGGGCGTGAAGGTTTTGAACCGATATGCCGACGATTCTTTGAAAAAAGCCATCCGTACCGCTTCTCGGTCGGCGGATTTGTGTATAGAGGCCGATCCGATATGGAACAGTCAGGATCCCGAAACCGAAGTCAAGGTCAGCGTGTCTGCCTTTTCTAACGGCAAAATTCGTGCCAGCTTCAAACAATGGGGGCATCCGACCAAAGTAGATTATTCGGTCAGCTGCTCCGGTAATGTCTGCAAAGTGACGGATGTCGATCATCTCAAACGGACTTGGCTGCAATGCCGTTAGTTTGTCGAATACATGAAAAGGTCGTCTGAAAATATTTTTCAGACGACCTTTTTTATACTGGGAGCTATCGAGATTCAATAGTTTCCGTTGCGTTGGAAATCCTTGCAAGGCGTCCAACCTTGTTGCGGTTTCCGCCTTGAATCTTCCGCTTTATGAACAAAAATCCGCTTGGAAAATTAGATGTCGAGAGCCACTGGTTACCAAATGCCAAACCATTGTCCGCTTGATTCTTGACGGCGTTCGTTGTGTCCGCCGTTTTGCCCTTCGCGCTCTTCGCGGCGGAAGTCCCACGGGGCTTGGGGATTTTTACCGCTCCACAAGCCTTTGCGTTTTTGTTTCGCCTGTTTTTGGGCGGCGGCGTAATCGGTATAGGCGGTTTTGCTTTGTTGCTTTTTGGCATAGCTGTCGTAATGCCATGCCGCTCCGTCGCGGAGTTGCATGAGGTTCAAATCGGTCGTCCCGACGGAAACTTGCGCGACTTCGCGTTGGTAGCGGTCTGTTTCAAATACGCGTACCTTCGCCTTTTTGCCGTCGGCGGCATCAATCAAGTTGTCCCGCGAACGTGTGCCGTATGCCTGATTGATTTCGGGCGCATCGATATACGCCATGCGGATTTTGTGTTTCGCGCCGTCTTCGTCGATAACGTGGAGGGTGTCGCCGTCGTGGATTTTGGAGATTTTGCCGCGATAGGTATGGGGAGTGGTGGAATTGCGTTTTTGAGTGTGCGGACGGCTTTGGTGTGCAGTATTTTCAGACGACCCTGATTTGACGGTTTCCGATAATAATGCGCCGAAGGCTTCCATACCGAGATGGCTGCTGCCTGTGAGCGCAGAAGCGAATTGCACGCCGGAGCGGATGATTTCGGTATCGCGCGAGCTGTAACCCAATGCGCCCAAGACGGACAAAACCACGGGAAGCCATTTTAAGATTGTTTTGGTTTTCATAAGGTTGACGGTGGTTTGTTTGAGGTCGTCTGAAACTTTTCAGACGACCTTTGACCTTTGGAGGATGGTTGTATTAACCGAACAGCCTGTTTACATCAGAGGCTTTTTTGCGGTAAGGCAGGCGGATGTCGACACGGAAAATGCCGTCGAGTTGGCGGCTTTGGATTTTGGCATCGTTGTCGTACATCAGTGTCAGGCGTTCTTTGAGGTTGTGCAATGCCATCGAGTTGCCTTTGTGCGGTTTGGCGTTTTCGCTGCTTTCAGGCGGGGTGTACGGGTTTTCGATGCGGATGTAGATGGATGATTTGTTGAGCTTGGTAAACACGGTAATCATGCCGGGGCGGTGGGTCGATTCGACGCCGTGGAAGACCGCGTTTTCCAAAAGGGGTTGGAGCAGGAGGTGCGGCGTTTCCGCGTCATCGGGCGCCTGATGCTGCCACATTACCTGCACGCGCATATGGCCCATGCGGATTTGTTCGATGGCGATGTATTCCTGCGCCCATTCGATTTCCTGTCCTAAAGTGCTGCTTTGGCTGCCGTCGCGCAGTTGGGCGCGGAAGAGGTTGGCGAGGTTCTCCAGCAGGGTTTCCGCATCATACGGACGCAGGCGGATAAGGCTGATGGCGGCATTGAGGCTGTTGAACAGGAAATGCGGGCGGATGCGGGCGGTCAGCGCGCTGAGGCGGGCTTCGGAAATCGAAGGCGCAAGGCCGTTCCGGCGCGAAGCTTCGTAATACATCAGCCCGAGCAGGAAAAGGTTGAACAGGAAGAAATGTTGCGAGAGCGTTCTGCCGTGTGTTTTCAGAATGAAGAAATCGACGATTGCAAATATCGATAAATTCAAAAAGTAGGTAATAATGACGCCGTAGGGCGATGTTTTGATGGCAGGGGTGAAGATATTGACGAAATAGGCTTTAACCAAAATCCCCAACAATACGGGAAACACCCATTGGGAATGATGGTAGATCTCTGCGGAATAGGAGAGCGAAGAATCGCTGATCAAGGGTAGAAAGAACAGACTGCCCAAGACAATAATCAAAAGGCGCACGACTGTTGCCGAATTGCGCAGGTCCGGGACGGCGAATGTATTGTTGATTTGACGTATAATAGACATAAAATTTCCAACCGTTTTCTTTTAATGCGTTTATACGAGCCTTATTGGCTCTGTTATTTTATCTGAAGGACGAAACCATGAGTAAGGACAAAACCTGGTCGGGCCGTTTTAACGAGCCTGTTTCCGAGCTGGTGAAAAAATACACCGGTTCGATCGATTTCGATAAACGGCTTGCCGAGTGGGACATTCAGGGTTCGCTGGCTCACGCGCAAATGCTTGTTCAATCAGGTGTTTTGAGTGAAGAAGATTTGGCGGCGATTCGTCAGGGAATGGCGGAGATTATAGCAGAAATCAAGGACGGTACTATTTCTTGGTCGCTGGATTTGGAAGACGTCCACATGAACATCGAACGCCGCCTGACCGAAAAAATCGGCGATGCCGGCAAACGCCTGCATACCGGCCGCAGCCGTAACGACCAAGTTGCCACCGACATCCGCCTGTGGCTGCGCGACCAGATTACCGTCATTCAAGACCTGATTCGAAGCCTTCAGACGGCCTTGGTCGATTTGGCGGAACAAAACGCTGAAACCGTCATGCCCGGTTTCACCCATCTGCAAGTCGCCCAGCCTGTCAGCTTCGGACACCATATGCTCGCCTACGTCGAAATGCTCGGACGCGATTTCGAGCGCATGACCGACTGTCGCAAACGCGTCAACCGTATGCCGCTCGGCGCAGCCGCCCTTGCCGGTACGACCTATCCGATTCAGCGCGAAATCACCGCCGAATTGCTGGGTTTCGAACAAATCTGCCAAAACTCGCTCGATGCCGTATCCGACCGCGATTTTGCCGTCGAGTTCACCGCCGCCGCCTCGCTGATCATGGTTCACCTGAGCCGCCTGTCCGAAGAATTGATTTTGTGGATGAGTCCGCGTTTCGGCTTTATCGACATCGCCGACCGTTTCTGCACAGGTTCGTCCATCATGCCGCAGAAGAAAAATCCTGATGTGCCCGAACTCGTGCGCGGTAAATCCGGCCGTGTCATCGGACACCTTATCGGCTTGATTACCCTGATGAAATCGCAGCCCTTGGCGTACAACAAAGACAATCAGGAAGACAAAGAACCTCTGTTTGACACCGCCGATACGCTCATCGACACCCTGCGGATTTACGCTGACATGATGCGCGGCGTGACCGTCAAACCCGACAATATGCGCGCCGCCGTGATGCAGGGCTTCGCTACCGCCACCGATTTGGCGGATTACTTGGTGAAAAAAGGCATGCCTTTCCGCGACAGCCACGAAGTCGTCGCCCAAGCCGTGCGCCACGCCGACCAAGCAGGCGTCGATTTGAGCGAACTGTCGATCGAAGTCCTGCAAGGTTTCAGCAACCTGATTTCAGACGACGTGTACGGCGTACTGACACCCGAAGGCAGCCTGAACGCGCGTAACCACTTGGGCGGAACCGCGCCGGAACAAGTGCGCTTTCAAGTGAAACGCTGGCGGGAATTGTTGGCTTAAAGAAAATGAAGTAAGGAGGTCGTCTGAAAACTGAACTGGCCCCCAAATCTTGGACACTCATAAAAGCCTATTCAGGCGCTCTGTGTAAGCTGGGTTCTGTATGCGACAGGACTCAGCTTTTTCAATTTCAAACTGCAACGCTCCCGGTTGTAGTAATCCATATAGTCATCTATCTGTTTCATCAATTCGTCCACCGTCAATTCTCCTGCGTTATAGAAACACTCCGTCTTCAACACCGCAAAGAAGCTTTCCATCGGTGCATTGTCCCAAAAATTCTCCTTACGCGACATGCTTTGAACCATGGAATGTTGGGCAAGCAATTCCCTATACCCCGCCGTACGGTACAGCACGCCTTGGTCAGAATGAAGCATCGTTCCTTTATCAGTCAGACGGGGTGCGGCTTTTTCGAGCATTTCCTTCACCATTTCGCTGTCGGCTCTGCGGCTCATGGCGTAGGCGACGATCTCGCGGTTGAACAAGTCCAAGATTGGCGAGAGGTACAGTTTGCCGTCCTTCCCTTTGAGTTCGGTAACGTCGGTCAGCCATTTTTCGTTGGGCTTTCGGGCTTTGAACCGGCGTTTGAGGAGGTTTTCCGATATTTCGTCCATAGCGGGATGGCGGTAGGCTTTTTTCGCCCGTATGAGGGCTTTCAGTTCCAACTGCTTCATCAATCGCGCCACTTTTTTGCGGTTCCAACCCAATGCTGCGGCAATGCGCCTTTGTCCGTAGCGTCCTTTATGCCGCCGGTAGGTTTCGACAAGGAGGGCTTTGTCGGCTTCGTCGGGGTCGGGTCGGTTTTGGTGGTGGTAGTAAAAGCTGCTTTTAGGCAGGTTTGCGATGTGCAGCAGGTATTTGAGCGGGTGTTGCGCCCTCAGTGTTTGGACGGTTTGGCTTTGTCCTTTTCGGTCTGTTTTTGGCTGAGGGCTTTTAACTCCTTTAGATAGGCAACCTTTGCGCGCATATAGCACAGTTCTTCAATAAGTTCTGCCTGTGTTTTTTCTTGGTCGGGTTTATCTGCGATGAAGGGGTTTTTGCGGTGTTGGGGCATGGTTTTGGATTGTGGATGTTCGAGTGCGCCGATGCCGCCTTCTTGATAGGCGCGTATCCATCGTCTCAGGTGGGTTCGGGAAATGCCGTAGTGGTCTGCGGTACGCTGTTGGCTGCGTATGTGCAGGTAGTGGAGTACGGCTTGGTATTTGAAGTGTAATGTATATTTGCTCATAAAAAAACTGCACCTTGTGAGTTGGAGGGGATGTCCAACTTTTGGGGTGCAGTTCAAGGCCAGTATGCGGTAGCATACGGCCTTTCCTGCAAGAAAGATTGCCATGAGCTACATGCAACTGACCCAAGACGAACGATACCATATCCAATACCTGTCCCGCCACTGCACCATCGCCGAAATCGCCAAACAACTTAACCGCCACAAAAGCATCATCAGCCGAGAAATCAAGCGGCACTGCATCCAAGGACAGCAATACAGCGCCGATAAAGCACAGAAGCAAAGCCGGCTGACCAAACAGCACCGGCGAAAACCCTATAAGCTCGATTCGCAGCTGGTTCAACACATCGACACCCTTATCCGCCGCAAACTCAGTCCCGAACAAGTATGTGCCTACCTGCATAAACACCACGGGATCACACTCCATCACAGCACCGTTTACCGCTACCTTCGGCCAAGACAAAAGCAACGGCGGCACCTTGTGGCAACACCTCAGAATATGCAGCAAAACCTACCGCAAACGCTACGGCAGCACATAGACCAGAGGCAAAGTGCCCAACCGCGTCGGTATAGAAAACCGACCCGCCGTCGTCGATCAAAAAGCCCGCATCGGCGATTGGGAAGCCGACACCATCGTCGGCAAAGGACAGAAAAGTGCATTATTGACCTTGGTTGGACGCGTTACCCGCTACGCCATCATCTGCAATGAGTTCGGAAACTGCGTGCATCGCAGGGCGACATAAATTCTGGTTATGCGCCAGGATACATTGATAATCGACGCAATAGGTGTGGTAATCCTCGACCTCAATGTTGTAGACAGTGGTGCGGCAGCGGCGGTAATGCCGTTGTCCGAGCAGGTTCTCGTTGTTCGGTACGTCTGCCCAATCCAATGTCGGGCGATTCAGTGATTCGTCAGTTAGAACCATCTCATAGCTGTTGCCTAAATTCGACTCTTTCCAGCCGTAAGCCAGGTTGGTTGGCTGTGCCCATTTAAAAGCGGTATTTGAAGCCCAACACTGCGCTGCGCGCTTCGCCGTAGGCGAGGAAGGTGGAAAGCGTACGGTAGCGGGTGTTGAAGACGTTGTTGACGTTTAAGGTGGCTTCGGAGTTTTTGCCGATGCGGTAGGCGGCCATCAGGTCAACCAGGGTGTAAGCTTTCTGGGTGGCAGACTTGCGGGCGCGTTCGAGCGAGGGAGCGTCGTTTTCGTCGGCCAGCGCGCTTTTGTTGATGTTGCTGGTTTTACTCTGCCAGCGCAGGCTGCCGCCGAGGGTGAGACGCTCGTTCAAATCATAGGTGGTGGCGAGTTTGATTTGGTGGCGCGGCAGGTCGGCTTCGTAGGAGTCTTCGCCGCCTTTGCGGTTTTGCACGGTGTAGCCTGCGCTGACGAACCAGTTGTCGTTAATGCGGCCGGCGGCTTCGGTTTCAAAGCCGCGTGTGCGGATGTTGTCTTCGGAAACGTAGTAGTCGCCGCTTTCCACGTATTTGGGCATGCCGTTTTTGCGGGTGTCAAAGAGGGCGGCGGAGACGTTGAGGCGTTGGTCGAAAAATTCGCCTTTGAGGCCGATTTCGATGTTGCGGCCGGTGGTGGGTTTGAGGAAGCGTCCGTCTTGGCCTTTGTCGAACACGGGCTCGAACGAGGTGCCGTAGCTGATGTAGGCGGAGAGGTTTTCGCTCAGGTCGAACACGGCGCCGATGTAGGGGGTGGCTTTGCTGCGGGTTACTTTTTCGTTTGTGCCTGCGACGTGTTCGGCTTTTTGCATGGTGATGCGGCTGTAGCGCGCGCCGCCGATCAGGGCGAGGCGTTCGACGGGGCGGAAGCGGGTGGCGAAGTAGCCGCCGAACTGGCGGGCACGGATGTCGTCGTCGGCGGTATATTCCGCGTCGGGTACGGGGTTGGCCGAGCGCAGGCTGCGGTTGTTTAGAAAGTCGTGCAGGCCGAAGGCGTTGTCGTAACGGGCAAAGCGGCTGGGGGCGCGGTTTTTGGTGTTGAAGCCGCTGATGCCGAACAGGATGTCGTGTTTGCGACCGAGAAGGTTGTATTTGCCGTCCACCGAGGCGACGAAGCTATGGGTGGTGCTTTTTTCGCCGGAATCGGTTTCGAGCAGGTCGATTTGGCGGGTGTCGTGGTCGGTTTTCATCGCCGCGTAGCCCTGCCGGTCGTGTATGGTGTTGCGCGTCCAGTTGTATTCGAGCTTGGTTTTCCAGTCGGGCGAAAAGCGGTGGCGTACTTCGGCGAACACGTTGCGGCTGCTGTATTTGTAGGATGTGCCTTTGGGCGAATTGTTGGCGTGGCGGCTGATTTCGTTTTTCAGCGGGTAGCCTTCGCTGTCGTAGGCGGTGGGCAGGAAGACGGGGGTGTCGGTTTCGCGGCGGTTTTGCAGCTGCGTGCCGACGGAGAGGGTGGTGGCGGGGGCGGCATCCCATTCGGCAACGGCATACAGGCTGCTGTTGCGCATTTTCGCGTCTTCAATCATGTAGCCGCTGCGCTCGTGTCCGGCCACAATGCGTCCGCGCAGGCTGCCCTCGGTGTTCAGGCTGCCTGAAACGTCGCCGTTTACGCCCCAACGGCTGTGGTTGCCGATTTCAGTGCCGATTTCGGCTTTGAAGTCTTTGGTGGGACGTTTGCGCACGAGGCTCACTTGTGCGGAGGGATCGCCCGTGCCGCCCAAGAGGGCGGACGCGCCGCGCAACACTTCCACGCGGTCTAGCGCGCGGGTATCCACGCCGCCCCAGCCTGTCCACGAGTCTTTGCTGAAACCGGAGCTGCGGTAGGGCACGCCGTCCATCTGGAAGTTTTTCACTTCCATGCCGCGCGAGTGCAGCCCGGCATAGCGGTCGCTGCCGCCGCTGCCGCTTTTCACGGTAACGCCGTTGGTCTGCTCCATCACTTTGCGCAGGCTGTCGAGTTTCCAGTCTTCCATTTGTTTGGCGGTCATGACGCTGACGCTCTGCGGCGTTTCGCGCAGGGTCATGCCGATGCCCAGCGGAGCGTAAGTGCCTGCGGTGGAATAGCCTTGGTTGAGCGTGGCGGGTTTTGTGCCGGTAACGGTGACCGTATCCAAGGCGGCTTCGTCTTCGGCAAAGGCAAACAGCGGCATCAGCGCCAGCGCGAGCAGGGTGGGACGGCTTTTCGGGTATTTCATAAGGATGTCCTTGATGGTGGTTAAAGTTGAAAACGATAGCGATTATACTTGTTCCACATTGTTTTTTATAAGTTTTGTTTGAATTTGTTTTACAGAAGCACGCAGAGGCCGTCTGAAAGCGAAGCGTCAACGGCGTGAAAACGGCCGAACCCGCAGGCATGCGGTTTCATTTCTTTGAAGCCTTGCTTTCAGACGACCTCATGACGCAGCCCGAGCGCGCAAAGGCCGTCTGAAACGGCTGTTCAGACGGCCTTTCCCGTTTGCGCTCCGGCGGACGGCCTGCGGTTGAGGCACGCCGCAAAGCGTGCTAAAAGGCGGCCTTTCCCGTTTGAACCGATTGGAGTTCCCATGCCTACCCGCCGTGAATTTTTATTGTCTGCCGCCGGCGCGACCGTGTTGCTTACCGTGGGCGGCTGCGCTGCGTTGGGCGGCGCGTCGGATAATGCCGTCGAATCGGCCGCCGCCGTAACCCGCGTGTTTGGCGACGGGATGCGGCTGGTGGCGGTGGCGGTGAAGTACCGCGCCGATGTGTCCGCCGCCGCGCTTGAGCCGTCGCAATACGGCGTGGCGGGGCGCACGGTGGAGCGCGTTTATGTGGCGCAAAGTGCCGACGGGGCGCCGTCTGAACGCGGCCGTTTTGTGGTTGTGCAGCTCAATCCGTATGACGAGGGCGCGTTGCTTACCGTAAAAAAAGGCCGCCCTGCCAACAAACCGGCCAATGCCGCCCCCGCCAAAAACGACCCGGGCAAGGCGGGCGACAAGGGCGACAGCGCGCCCACGCTTAAAGCCGCCGCTGCCGAAGTAAACATCGGTGCGCAAACCGTTCAGACCAGCGTTGTCATCAACGAAGTATTCGACGACTTCGTCCAGCGCGAATACGCCGACAAACAAACGGGCAAAACCGTGCGCTACAACCTGTTTGCGCCGAAGAATATCGAAGATGGCAAACGCTATCCGCTGGTGCTGTTTATGCACGACGCGGGTGTAACCGGCACCATCGTTAAAGCGCCGCTGTATCAGGGCAACGGCGCGATTGCGTGGGCGTCGCCCGAATTTCAGGCGCAGCATCCCTGCTTTGTGATTGCGCCCGAGTTTGACGAAATTATTGTGGACGATACCAGCACCGCGTCCAACTATCTCGATGCCACTATCAACCTAATCAAATACTTGCAAACCAAGTTACCCATCGACGGCAAACGGCTCTACACCACCGGCCAGTCGGGCGGCGGCATGATGTCGATTGCGATGAACATCAAATATCCCGACTTTTTCGCCACGTCATATCTCGTTGCCTGCCAATGGAATCCCGCGCTGCTCACGCCGCAGATGAAAAACGTGAAATGGTGGATTACCGTGTCGCAGGATGACGCCAAAGCCTACCCGGGCGAAATCGCCATCACCGAAAAACTCGCTTCGTTTGGCGCAAAAGTCGCCCGCGCCGACGATTGGGACGCGCAATGGCCGGTCGACAAGTTTCAGACGGCCTTCGACAAAATCGCCGCGCAAAACGCCAATGTGAATTTCGTTACCTTTGCCAAAGGTACGGTGTTCAAAACCGCCGCCGAAGCCAACGCGGGCGGCGCGTCGGGGCACACGTCCACGTGGAAATACGCCTACAACATCACGCCGGTATTGGATTGGATTTTTCAGCAACGCAGGGCGTAGCTCGGGTTGAGACCTGATGAGACCTTTGCAAAATCCCCCCAAAATCCCCTAAATTCCCATCAAGACATTTAGGGGATTTCTCATGAGCACCTTCTTCCAGCAAACCGCACAAGCCATGATTGCCAAACACATCGATCGCTTCCCACTATTGAAGTTGGATCAGGTGATTGATTGGCAACCGATCGAACAGTACCTGAATCGTCAAAGAACCCGTTACCTTCGAGACCACCGCGGCCGTCCCGCCTATCCCCTGTTGTCCATGTTCAAAGCCGTCCTGCTCGGACAATGGCACAGCCTCTCCGATCCCGAACTCGAACACAGCCTCATCACCCGCATCGATTTCAACCTGTTTTGCCGTTTTGACGAACTGAGCATCTCCGATTACAGCATCTTATGCCGCTACCGCAACTGGCTGGCGCAAGACGACACCCTGTCCGAACTGCTGGAATTGATTAACCGCCAACTGACCGAAAAAGGCCTAAAAGTAGAGAAAGCATCCGCCGCCGTCATTGACGCCACCATTATTCAGACCGCCGGCAGCAAACAGCGTCAGGCCATAGAAGTCGATGACGAAGGGCAAGTCAGCGGTCAAACCACACCGAGCAAAGATGAAGATGCCCGTTGGACAAAGAAAAACGGTTTATACAGACTCGGTTACAAACAACATACCCGCACCGATGAGGAAGGCTATATCGAGAAACTGCACATTACCCCAGCCAATACCCATGAGTGCAACCACCTGTCACCTTTGCTGGAAGGTATAGCCGAAGGTACGACCGTCTATGCCGACAAAGGCTATGACAGCAAGGAAAACCGGCAACATCTGAAAGAACATCGGTTACCGGACGGCATTATGCGCAAAGCCCACCGCAACCGTCCGCTGACGGAAGCGCAAACCAAACGCAACCGATATTTATCGAAGACCCGTTATGTGGTCGAACAAAGCTTCGGTACGCTGCACCGTAAATTCCGCTACGCCCGGGCAGCCTATTTTGGGCTGATTAAAGTGAGTGCGCAAAGCCATCTGAAGGCGATGTGTTTAAACCTGTTGAAGGCGGCTAACAGGCTAAGTGCGCCCGCTGCTGCCTAAAAGGCGGCTCGGATGCCTGATTATGGGGCGTCCGGGGAGGATTAAGGGGGTATTTGGGTAAAATTAGGCGCAATTAGGGGCGAAAACAGCCGAAAATCTTTATTTAGGTTCCGGCTGTCAGCGAAAAGGTGAAGAGAGGTATTTTGCAAAGGTCTCTGGTTGTGGGAAGCAAGCTGAATGTACGGGTGAATTCCGCCGTAAAACTGAAACGCCGTCTGAATTCGTTCAGACGGCGTTTTGTTTTCTAACCCTCAATCCCGCAGAAACTTGTCAATCATCGCCCAGGCAGCGGAAAAGCCGCTTTGCAGCACGCCGTGCGGGGCGTTGGCAACGATGGCGAGTTGCGCCTTGGGCATGGCGCGGTAGGCGGCAAGTACGGTATCGAGCGGGGCGTTTTGGTCTTTTTCGCCCGCCAGCAGCAGCGTTGGCGTTTGGATGTGGGCGAAATCGGCGCGGCTCATGCCGAAGCGGTTTTACAAGCCCGACCACATCGGGGCGATGCCCGTACCTTTGCCGAGGAAGAAGCCGAACAGGATGTTCATCTCGCCCAGCGGTTCGAGGAAACGGCTGTTGCGTAAGCCGCCTGCATCCACCGCCTTGAAGCCCATGTCCGCGGTCAGCGCTGCCGCCCGTTTTTTCGCCTCTTCATCATCGGCGGCGAGAAATACCTGAACCGTCTGCCCACTGCGTGCGGCCGGGTCGAGCAATTGGGCGAAAACGGTGTTGAATCCTTTGACCACGGCCGCCTGCGGTGCGGCTTTGGCGATTTCCTCGGCAGCGGACGTCGTAAAGCCCAGCGACAGGTTTTGGAAATCCGCCGTAACGGGATTGCTGATGTCAATCAGCGTCTTGCCCGAAACATCGAGCTGCTGCAACACTTCCGCCGCAGCGGCATAAGGCAGGGCGAGAAACACGGTCTGCGCCGCAGCAACGGCCTGTGCAAGCGTGCCGCCCTGCGCCTGTGCGCCGGTTTTCTGCGCCAGCGCCTGCGCTTTGGCAGCGTCGCGTGCGCCGATAAATACATTTTTGCCGGCAGCGGTCAGTGCGGCAGCCAGCCCTGCGGCCATATTGCCGCTTCCGATAATAGCGATGTTGCTCATGTTGTTGCTCCTGTGCTTGTTGGGATGGCGGGATTATCGCTCTTCCAAATCCGCAAGAGTAGACGCTAAAATGAAAACGAAATTTTCAGATATGGAAAGCAAAGATGGATTTCAACGCGATAAAAGTGTTTACCGCCGTGGTGCAGGCGGGCAGTTTGTCGGCGGGGGCAGCGCGCTTGCAGATGCCCGTTGCCACCGTCAGCCGCAAAATCAAAGAGCTGGAAAACGGCCTCAACGTGCAGCTTTTGGAACGTACGGGGCGCGGCGTGCAGCCGACGCTTATCGGTCAGCAGGTGTACGAGCAGGCGCATTTGAGCGTGGAAACGCTGGATAACATCGCGCAGCAAGTCATCGGCGAGCAGGCGCAATGTGCCGGGCGCTTGCGCCTGTCGCTACCGTTGACGTTTGAGCCGGGCTGGCTGCTGCTGGGCGATTTTCAGGCTGCCTATCCGCGGATTGAGGTCTTCGTCCTCGCCACCGAGCGCAAACTGGATTTGTTGGCCGAAGGCATCGATGTTGCCTTGCGCAGCGGCGGTTTGGCAACCGACAGCCTCGTCGCCCGCAAATTCGGCGACATGCGCCTGCAACTGGTCGCCAGCCCCGACCTGCTCGCCCGCTGCGGCACGCCGCACCGCCCCGATGAGTTGGCGCAAAAACCCTGCATCGGCTGGTCGCCCCTGCCCGAACATCCCGTGCGCTGGTCGCTCGGCGGACAAAGCATCATCCCGCCCGCCGCCTTCTGCTGCAACGACTACCGCCAACTGCGCCAGCTCGCCCTGCTGGGGCGCGGCATCACCGACCTGCCCGATTTCTTCGCCCGCCCGCTGCTTGCCGAAGGCGCATTGGTCGAAGTGCTGCCCGATTTCCCCTTCCCGCAGCTGCCGCTGCACCTGCTCTACGTCAAGCACCGCCACCCGTCGAGCGTGGTGCGGGTATTTGTCGAATTTTGTTTGGATAATGCGGGCAAGTATTTGGCATAAACCCGAAAGCTGCCCTACCCCGCCCGTTCCGCCAACACCTCGCCCAAAAAATCCGCCACCGCGCGGATTTTTGCCGAGCGGCGCAAGTCTTCGTGCAGCACCAAATAAATATCGGCGGCGAATTCTTCCTTTTCCGTCGCATCATGCAGTGCCGTAGGTTGGGTATTCATGCCCGATAAGTTTCGTTTACACAACGTCGGGCATGAATACCCGACCTGCGCGGGAATGACGCCGTTTAGAAAAGCAGAGTTTTCAGGCTGCCTATTGCCCCTGCGCTTTGTCGTCCGCCATCTCTTCCAACCACAGCCGCACCGTTTTCCCCTTCACAAAATCGGCATTGCCTTCAAACGCGCGGCGCTCGCAGACTACGCGGTAGTCTCGCTCTTGGATGTCGCCGTTGTTTTGGTGGCGGGTGGGCAGAGCTTGGCACCTGCCTGCGTCGGCAAATTTGGCGTGCAGGTCTTTCAGACGGCCTTTGGGTACGGCGGGATGCGGTTTGTTTTGTTTGATGAGCAGCAGGACGCGCTCGAAGTTGCGGGTGAGGGCGGGGTGTTGGTCGGGGATGGGGACGTGGGTTTTTTGGTAGCGCGGGTTGGTACGCGCGGCGATGCCTTCAATGATGGCTTCAGTATCTACGCCTGCCAAATTGGTTAACACGACAATATCGGTGCCGTCGCCTTCGTAGCGGCGCAGTTCGGTGCTGAAGCCCTGCCATGCGCCGGGGTGGCCGCTCATGGGGCTGCCGTCGGGAGCGGGGACGAGCGACCAGCCGAAGCCGTAGGGGTAGCTGTCGCCGTTGTTGAGGCGGGCGGGGGTGAAGATTTCGCGCCAGGATTCGGGCTTGAGGATTTGGCGTGCTTCTACGGCGGCGAGCCAGCGGCGGTAGTCGTGTAGCGTGAGATAGAGCGAGCCGTCGGCGGTTTGGTTGTGGTAGGGGGCGACCCATTCTTGGTTTTTCAGGCTGCCGTCGGCGTCGTCAAGCTCATAACCTGCGGCGCGGTGGGGGACGATGTCGCGCTCGCTGATCACGCGGGCGGAAGTCATGCCCAGCGGGGCGAACACGCGCTCTTGCAGGATTTCGCCGTAGTGTTTGCCGGAGACGCGGGTGATGACGGCGCCGAGGACGGCGTAGCCGTTGTTGCTGTATGCCCAGCGGCTGCCTAGTTTGAATTGCAGCGGGGCGGTGTAGATGCGGCGCAGCATTTGTTTTTCGCTGCTGTTTTGCTGCCAGTCGGTTTCAGTGTTGCCGATGCCGCCAGTGTGGTTGAGCAGGTGGCGGATGGTGATGGGCTGCCAGCTTTTGGGCGCTTCGGGCAGGTAGGCACGCACGGATTGGTCGAGGTGGATTTTACCGTCTTCCACCAACAGCATCACGACGGCAGCGGCGAACATTTTGCCGATGGAGGCCGTCTGAAACACGGTGTCGGCAGAGACGGGGATTTGGTGTTCTACGTTTGCCAGCCCGTAGCCTTGTTGTTTGACGATGTTACCGTTGCGGTAGATGCCGACGGCAAGGCCGGGGATTTTTTGCCGCTCAAGCTCGGCTTGGGCGAAGTCGTCGATGGGGTCGGCGAGGGCGGGGAGGGATAGGGCGAGTAGGAGAGGGAGGATGAGGTTTTTTTTCATGGGATTGCCTTTTGGGTTGGGACAGGGTGGGGTTTCAGGCTGCCTATTTTGCCTGCGCTTCTTGGGCGCGTTTTTGCCAGTATTCGGCTTTGGCTTTGCGCTCGTTTTCGGGTGGGTCGGGTAAGCCGTAGGCGGCAAATTGGTAATATTCGGCAAGGCGCGCGGCGGCTTTGCGGCTGCCTTGTTCGGCTTGTGTGGTTACGGCGGCAAGGTCTTGCGGCAAAATGTCAAAATACTGCGGCGTGGCGGGAGGCGTCGGGTTAGTAGTTTTTTGCCAGCTCGGCCAGATGCGGCGACAGGGTTTCGCCCGCCTGCGCGGCTTGGTAGGCAAGATAAGCGGCTTGGTATTTGTAGTAACCGTCGTATTGCTGTTGAGCTTGTCGCAGCAGGGTTTTGCCGTTGGGCTGTTCGGTTTGGTCGGGGGCTTGGCTGGGGCTGGCGGTCATGGCGGGCGGCTCGTGGATGTTTGGATTGGAATCGGTGCAGGCGGCGAGCAGGATAAGGGCTGTGATTAGGGGTCGCATGGGGTTTTCTTTCGGGCGGGGCTGCTTTGATGCTGGCGGATTCGCATTTGAAGTGCAACTTTCCATAACAGAAAAAGGTGAACTGGCCCCCAAATCTTGGACGCTCATAAAAGCCTATTCAGGCGCTCTGTGTAAGCTGGGTTCTGTATGCGACAGGACTCAGCTTTTTCAATTTCAAACTGCAACGCTCGCGGTTGTAGTAATCCATATAGTCATCTATCTGTTTCATCAATTCATCCACCGTTAATTCCCCTGCACGATAGAAACACTCCGTCTTCAGCACCGCAAAGAAGCTTTCCATCGGTGCATTGTCCCAACAATTCGCCTTTCGCGACATGCTTTGAACCATGGAATGCTCCGCAAGCAATTCCCTATACCCCGCCGTACGGTACAGCACACCTTGGTCGGAATGAAGCATTGTTCCTTTATCAGTCAGACGGGGTGCGGCTTTTTCGAGCATTTCCTTCACCATGTCGCTGTTAGCATTGCGGCTCATGGCATAGGCGACGATCTCGCGGTTGAATAGATCCAAGATTGGCGAGAGGTACAGTTTGCCGTCGCTCCCTTTGAGTTCGGTCACATCGGTCAGCCATTTTTCGTTGGGCTTTTTGGCTGTGAACCGACGTTTGAGGAGGTGTTCCGATATTTCGCCCATGGCGGGATGGCGGTAGGCTTTTTTCGCCCGTATAAGGGCTTTCAGTTCCATCTGCTTCATCAGCCGCGCCACTTTTTTGCGGTTCCAATCCAATGCTGCGGCAATGCGCCTTTGCCCGTAGCGTCCTTTATGCCGTTCGTAGATTTCGGCGATAAGGGCTTTGTCGGCTGCGTCGGGGTCGGGGCGGTCTTGGTGATGGTAGTAAAAGCTGCTTTGGGGCAGGTTTGCGATGTGCAGCAGGTATTTGAGCGGGTGTTGCGCCCTCAGTGTTTGGACGGTTTGGCTTTGTCCTTTGCGGTCCGCTTTTGGCTGAGGGCTTTTAACTCCTTTAGATAGGCAACCTTTGCGCGCATATAGCACAGTTCTTCAATAAGTTCTGCCTGTGTTTTTTCTTGGTCGGGTTTATCTGCGATGAAGGGGTTTTTGCGGTGTTGGGGCATGGTTTTGGATTGTGGATGTTCGAGTGCGCCGATGCCGCCTTCTTGATAGGCGCGTATCCATCGTCTCAGGTGGGTTCGGGAAATGCCGTAGTGGTCTGCGGTACGCTGTTGGCTGCGTATGTGCAGGTAGTGGAGTACGGCTTGGTATTTGAAGTGTAATGTATATTTGCTCATAAAAAAACTGCACCTTGTGAGTTGGAGGGGATGTCCAACTTTTGGGGTGCAGTTCAAACTGGAAACAGGGTTTCAGACGACCTTTTGTAATCCGGCTGTATCTATTGGGAAAAATGATGAACGAACAAGATCAAGTAGAAATTTTTGAATCACTGTTGCAACAAACTGTTGACCGTTTGTTCGATAAATACGATGGAAATTTCGACCGTTTGGATAAACAAGAGCAAGAATTGGTTTACATTTGGCGCGCGGAAGCCGATATTTACAACGGCGGCATGCTCCAGTTTTTATGTAATTGGGGCTTTTCTGCCGCCGAAACGACCTGCGATATTTTAGAAAAAATGAAGGCCAATCGTAGTGCAGCCTTGATACGCCAGGCACTCGAGACAGTTACGTCTGAGGTGCAGAGAGTGCAAAAAGAAGGAAAAGTTTTAAAGGAAACATGGGATATTCCGAAATATCTCAGTTTGGAAAGTGAAAATCTCCTTGAGGACTTAGACGAGCAATATTGGGAAGACCCTGATAATTTATGTCAAAAAGGCTGGCAACATTATTTGAGCTGATTTTCAGACGACCTCATACTTTTCCTCTAAATCCAACCATCACACCGACAATTGTTCCAACAAAGCCTGTTTCAACGACGACTGCGTTTTCGGGTTTTTCAAATCGGGGCTGAAGACGATGAAGTTGTCTTCGACGCGTTCGTCCAGCGTGGAAATTTTGGCGTAGCGCAGGCTGACGTTGTGGGCGAAGAAGACTTCCGCCATGTCGGCGAGCAGGAAAGGGCGGTTGACGGCGGTGATTTCGACGGAGTACCAGTCGGGGTAGTCTTCTTCGGGGGTGATGGTAATGCTTGGCGCAATCGGCATGTAGCGGCTGCGGCGGCTGATGCGGCGGCTGCGGCTTTGGGTTTCGGCAACAGTGTGTCCGTGGATAAAGCTGTTAAGTTCTGCTTCGAGCGCGCTTTGGATGTCGGGGTAGTCTTCGGGGGCGTGCTGCGAGGGGATTTGCACGATGAAGGTGTCGAGGATGTAGTCGTGTTCGGTGATGAAGGCGCGGGCGGCGAGGATGTCGAAGCCGTGGCGGCTGAAGATGCGGCAGAGGCGGGCAAACAGGCGCGGACCGTTAGGCATGAAGACCATGACTTGGAAGCTGTCGCTTTTGGGCAGGATGCGGCTGCGGACGATGGGGGTTTCAAAGTCGTGTACGAGATTGGCAGCGTGCCACAGGATTTCGCGGGACTGATGGCGGGCGAAGTAGGCGGAACCGAGCGCGTTCCATAGTTTTTTCTGCTGTTTTTCGGGGACGGCGGCGCGGGTAAGCAAATCGGCGGCTTCTTGTTGGCGGCGGCCGAAGAGGGCGTGCGGATTGCCGCCGTTGCCTGCGAGGTAGCGTCCGGCGGCGTGGAACAGGCTTTCCAGCAGGCTGGCGCGCCATGCGTTCCACAGTTTGGGATTGGTGCCGCGTATGTCGGAAATGGTCAGGAGGTAGAGTGCGCTGAGGCGTTCGTGGGTTTGTACGCGTTTGCAGAAGGCATCGAGTACGTCGGGGTCTTGGATGTCTTCTTTTTGGGCGACGGTGGACATGAGCAGGTGGTTTTCGACCAGCCAGGCGAGCAGGTTGCTTTCTTCTTCGGTCAGGAAGTGGTCGGCGGCAAATTGGCGCGCGTCTGCGATGCCTTGTATGGCATGGTCGCCGCCGCGTCCTTTGGCGATGTCGTGGAAGAAGGCGGCGAGATAGAGGATGTCTTGTTTTTCAAAGGACTGCATCAGTGCGGAGGCGTAGGGCAGCTCGTGGCTGTGCATGTCTAGGGCAAGGCGGCGGACGTTGCGGACGACGGCGAGGATGTGGTCGTCCACGGGATAGATGTGGAACAGGTCATGCTGGAGCAGGCCGACGATTTTTTCCCATGCAGGCAGGTAGCGGCCCAACACGCCGTAGAGGTTGAGAAAGCGCAGGGTTTGGGTCAGTCCGTTGCCGCGGCGGAAAAAGCCGGCGAAGCGGCGGCGGTTTTCGGGATTTTGGTAGAAGCTGCGGTTGATTTTGCGCGTCGCGCCCCACCAGGCGCGCAGGGTTTGCGGTTCGAGCGCGGTAATGTCGTTGCGCTGCTGCATGATTTCAACGATTTTGAAAATGTGTTCGGGTCGTCTGAAAAAAATATCGGTGTGCCGCGCGGCGATTTGGTTGTTCACTTGGATGTAGTCGTCGTCAATCCGCAGGGTAACGCGCATCGGCGTCGAGGAAACGCGGCTTTGCAGCATGGGTGTGAGGATGCCGCTCAGTTGTTTGACAGTTTTAATCGCGCGGTAAAACACGCGCATCAGTTCTTCGCTTTGGCGGCGGAGATTCACACCCTTATAGCCCATGCTTTCGGCGACTTGAGGCTGCAAATCGAACAGCAGGCGGTCTTCGGTGCGCTTTGCGTTTAAATGCAGATGGATGCGGATGTGGGCGAGGCGGCGATAGCCGTGTGAAAGCATGCCGGCTTCGGTGCGCGTTAGAATGCCTTGTTTGACCAGCGCAGGCAGGTTGGCCGCCAAGCCTTGCGCCTTCGCTATCCAAAGCAGGGTGTGGATGTCGCGCAGACCGCCGGGACAGCTTTTGATGTTCGGCTCCAATACCGCTCCCGAACCTTGCGATTTGGCATGGCGGTGTTCCATCTCCACCAGTTTTGCTTCGATAAACGCGGCTACATTGCGTTGCACGTTCATTTTTTCCGTCAATTCGTCCGCTGTCTGGCGGTTGCCGAACAAAAAACGAGCCTCTAAAAACGCCGTGTCCCCCGTAATATCATCGCGCACGCTTTCGCACAGTTCGTCAACGCTGCCGCTTTTGACCGACGGCGAAAGTTTCATATCCCACAAAGCCTGCACGAAAGCCGCAATTTTTTCCTGAAGGTCGTCTGAAACGGTTTCAGACGACACGACTGCCAAATCCAGATCAGAATAAGGATACAGCTCGCCGCGCCCGAAGCCGCCGGTCGCCATCAGGCATAACGCGCTGTTTTGAAAATGCTCTGCCCACAATGCCGCCAACAATGTTTCGACTGCCACCGTGTATTCCCTGAAAAATACCGACACGCGGTTGGCTTTCAAATAATGCGCTTCGGCGGCAGCGCGCTGCTGTTTGAAGGTTTCCAATGCTGAAGACAGGTTTGCAGACATTTTTTATTCTTTCGAGTTATGGGGAGAGGGGAGGTGGATGATTTGGCGGTCAAATATCGTTTTCAGACGACCTCTGTTGGGCATCAGAGGGATTGGTCATCAGGTTTAGCAGCTCCTGCGGCGGCAGCAGCAACTGATATGCCGCCACACCCAAAGCCGTCGCCATTTTTTCAATATTCGACAACGCAATGTTCCAGCGTTTGCGCTCCACAGCCGATACATAAGTCCTGTCCAAACCGCATTGCCGCGCCAGCTCTTCCTGAGACCAGCCTTTATTCACGCGGAAAAGCCGCATGTTGTACGCCAAGACTGCCCGTAAATCCTGCTCGTCAGGCAGTTCGGCAGGCGGAGTCAATTTATTGCTCATGATTTTGTTTCCGGATAAATGGTTGAGATTAAGAATTTGCTGTTACGGATTTTACTTCACATAAAAGCCAAAAAAAAGGGGTGGCAACAGCCACACCCAAACACACACACATCAAGAGGAAAGAGATAGAGAGTATTAAATCAAAGCAGATGCGTCATCTACTGATCAGAAAATCTTGAGGACTTTGAGAAATTGTCGTCTCAGCTCCAATGTCGGCGATTATAAATGAAACTCAATTTGGAGCTTTGATTCAAATCAAGTCTGAGGATTATTTATAAAATAAATTTTAAAGATAGGTTATGTTAATTGAAAACAGGGGCAGATTGAAGGCAATTCATCTATTTTTATTTTAGATTGTGAACAAAATCCGTGCATCCTGCCGAAAATTCCTCTATAATAGCCACTCATTCGGAATGTAGCGCAGCCCGGTAGCGCACTTCGTTCGGGACGAAGGGGTCGGAGGTTCGAATCCTCTCATTCCGACCAAATATAAAAACCTGCTTTGATTGCATGATCAAAGCAGGTTTTTTCATATCGTGGTTTCAAGTCTGAATCCTGACATTTTAATAGGGTGGGAAATGACAATGGTTTCCTAGTGTATCCAGCTATATCCCCTGTTTTGTTTTAAGACGACCTTTGTCTTTATAGTTTTTCCCTGAAAAATGCAAAATTCCCAGATATTTTCACTATACTGCTTTTTGATATTCAGTTAAGAACCGTTAATCCGTTCGCGTATAATTTCAAGTTTTCCCAACAAGGCAGATGGTGTTTTATGTCTTCCAACCAACCCCGTCAAACTTGGTCCAACCGTTTGACTTATATCCTTACCGTTGCCGGCGCGACTGTCGGCTTCGGCGCGACGTGGCGTTTCCCGTATTTGGTCGGTGAAAACGGCGGCGGCGCGTATGTGTTTTTATTCTGTATCGCCATGTTTGTTATCGGTATTCCGATGATTTTGGTGGAAAACGTCATCGGACGGCGCAAAGGTGTGAACGCGCTGGACGCGTTCGGCGGCTCGTTGAACGGCAAACCCGTCGCCAAAATTTGGAAACTGGTCGGCTGGATGGGCTTGCTCGGATCGTTCGGCATTATGGCGTATTACATGGTGCTCGGCGGCTGGGTGATCAGCTATATCGTTAATATTATTAGCGGAAACCTGAATATTTCCAGCCCTGTCAGCGGCGAAATAACGAAAAGCTTCTTTACCGAACACATCGAAAACAGCCCTTGGGAAATTGCGTTCTACACTTTCTTGTTTGTCGTTGTGAACCAATGGATTTTGGTCAAAGGCGTCATCGGCGGCATTGAAAAAGCGGCGAAATACCTGATGCCGCTGCTATTTTTATTCCTGATTGCCATGGTCGTGCGCAACGTTACCCTGCCGGGCGCGATGGAAGGGATTACTTTCTATCTGAAGCCTGACTTCAGCAAGATTACCGCAGAACTTTTCGTCTTCGTTTTGGGGCAAGTATTTTTCGCCTTAAGCTTGGGTTTCGGCGTGATGATTACCTTGTCCAGCTATCTGGATAAAAACGAAAATCTGGTTCAAACCGCAGTCATTACGGCAATTACCAATACCATCATCGCCGTACTTGCGGGCTTTATGATTTTCCCGTCGCTCTTCAGCTTCGGCGTCGCCCCCAATTCCGGTCCGACTTTGGTATTCCAAAGTTTGCCGATTGTGTTCTCGAATATGTGGGCTGGACCTGTGTTCGCCGTGATTTTCTTCTCGTTGCTCCTGATTGCCGCGCTGACAACTTCACTGACCATTTATGAAGTGTTGATTACGACCATTCAGGAAAAAACCAAAATCCGCCGTACCGCAGCGATTACGATTGTATTGGCTGCTATCTTCATCTTCGGCAACATTCCGTCCATTCTGAGCTATGGTCCGTGGAAAGACGTTTCCGTGTTCGGCAAAAATATTTTCGATGCTTTTGACTACATCAGCGGCAATATTTTGTTTATGCTGACCGCGCTCGGCTCCGCGCTGTTTGTCGGTTTTGTGATGAAGGACGAAGCGAAGGACGAATTGCTTTATAAAGGCAACCATACGACGGTCAATATTTGGTTTGCCTATGTGAAATACCTCGTGCCGTTGGTGATTTTGCTGATTTTCGTCAGCAATTTGTTGTAATGGTGCGTAAGGTTGTCTGAAAACTTTAAACTGCCTTATATTTCAGTATTGATAAAGCTTGTTCAGGCGGTTGATGTAAGCTGGGTTCTGTAAATGACAGGACTCAGCTTTTTTGATTTCGAGTCGAATTGTTGATGGCCATAGTCTGCTTATATTTGATTATGGTGGTTAAGCGCGAAGAGATAGTCGGGAACCTGTTCAAATTCAGGGTATAGGGTCGTCTGAAAAGGAGGAATATTACAATAGGTTTACGGTTGCTTAAATCTACAAAGTTGGCCGCTTGTGATAAAGTTACGTTTGATTATGGCCGTATGAATTCTGATGCGGCTTTTTTGTACACAAAGGATTGTTATGTTGCTGTCCCCAACCCGCGCCCGCACGATTGCCGCTGCGGTCATGATGTTGTTTGCGGTGCAAGTTTCCGCCGCCAGGCAGGATAATGCCGTCGAGGTGAAAACACCGAAAGACGTGAAACAGATTATTCAAAAGAGAAACCGCTTTACACCTGACGAATTCAAGGTCGAGCAGGCTCGCCGTGTGAATATACAAAACCGTGCAAATCAGATATTTACCTTGTTGAGCGGCGAAATACTGTTGCAGAAAGGTGATGCCGGTACGGCGTTGGCAACATACATGATGATGTTGAACAATACCAAATCGCCGGAGGTGGCGGAACGCGCTTTAGAAATGGCGGTTTCGCTCAATGCGTTCCAACAGGCGGAAATGATTTATCAAAAATGGCGTGAAATCGAACCTGTTCCGGGTAATGCGCAAAAACGTATGACTTGGCTACGCAATATCTTGCTGGGGCAGGGCGATAAGACCTTGAATGGTTTGGATGATATTTTGGCCAATGCCAGCGAAGAACAGAATCAGCGTATTTTCCTGCTGTTGGCTCAGGCGGCGATTCAGCAACCGGGGTTGGCAGAGAAAGCTTCGTCACAAGTCCATAAGGAAGCTTTGAAATATAAAGATTTGCCGGAAGCTGCGATTGCCGATGTGATTTTCAGTGCGCAAGGCGGTAAAAAGAAACATGCCATTGCGGCATTGCAACGTTTGGCAGGGCTGGATGCAGAGATGCTGCCGCCGACTTTACTGACTTTGCGGCTGATGGCGCAACGCAGTCCCGAGATATTAAACGGCTTCTTCGAGCAAACCGATACGCGCAATCTTTCGCCCGTATGGCAGGAGTTGGAAATCGTCAACCTGATTTCCAATAAACAAAACGACAAAGCCTATGCGCGCCTGCGTACGCTGTTGGAAAATAACCCGAATCCAGACCTGTATATTCAGGCAGCGTTGTTGGCAAGCAATCGTAAAGACGATATTTCGACGATTATCAATTATTTGGATAAAGCGTATAACATCGGAACAAGCGAACAACAAAGCCGTGCCGCCCTGATTGGTGCGATGGCTTATGCCGATGTTAAAGACTATCCCAAAGCCAAACAATGGCTTGCCAAAGTTGTTTCCCCCAGTTATGTTTTTGATAAAGCAGTTTTCGGTGCTTCATTAGAGGCCGAGCAAGGAAACGGTAAGGCAGCCTTGGCAGAAGCACGTCGGGCGCAAAGCCTGCCCGAGCAGGAAGGGCGTTATTTCGGCAGTAAGGAATTGCAACGGGTTACCCTGTTTGCTTTGTCCAAACACGATAATTTGCAAGAAGCATTGTCCGAGCTGAATAAAATGTTGCCCAAGATAAGCCGGCAGCCGGATGCCATGGAGCAGTTGCCTGATGTTTTGTACCAACGAGCCATGATTTATGACCGTATGGGCGATCAGGGCAAGGCAATTGCCGATTTGCGCCGCGTAGTCGAATTGGCACCGGATAACGCCAACGGTTTGAATGCGTTGGGCTATATTTTGCTGTCCCCAACCAAGAAAAATTTAGACGAGGCCTTTAAACTGATTCAGGCTGCTTATCAAATCGAGCCGGAAAACCCTGCCATCAATGACAGTTTGGGTTGGGCGTATTTCCTGAAAGACGATGTGCAAACCGCATTGCCTTATTTGCAATATGCGTTTGAAAAATATCCCGATGCAGAAGTTGCCGCACATTTGGGCGAAGCATTGTGGGCATCCGGAGAGCAGGAAAAAGCCAAAAAAATATGGACGGACAGCCTGAAGGGCGAAGGCGATATGAAAATATTGCGGGAAACCATGAAACGTTTCGGCGTGGAGGCTGCTCCTAAACCAACGAAAAAAGCCCAATCGGGGCGTTCCGTAAAATCGAAATAATGAAAGAGGTCGTCTGAAAGCAAGGCCTTGGAAGAGGCCGGGATGATAGATCGTTTTCAGACGACCTTTTGGGAGTATTTATGAAATTACAAACCTTAGTATCTATTGCAACACTGACATTGCTTGCCGCTTGTGTGCATCCTAATTTGTCTCAGCAAAATGATTGGAAGCCGGCGGAGAATGTCAATGATTTCACTGCAGACGGAAGATTGGCAGTAAAAGTCGAAGAAAAAGGCTCTTACGCCAATTTTGACTGGTCCTATCAAAATCAAGTCCAAACCATTAGCGTCAATACGCCTTTGGGCAGTACGGTCGGACAGTTATGTAAAGACAATCAAGGTGTATTGGCAGTAGACAGTAAAGGTCGAGTCTATCAGGCAGAAACAGCAGAAGAGCTCAGCAACAAACTTTTGGGCTATGAATTGCCTGTTCAATATCTGCATATTTGGGCGGATGGCAAACGCGTTGCCAATGCGCCATATCGATTGTTGCCCGATGGCCGTTTGGAACAATTCAATTGGACTATTACACGCAGCACCAATAGCGAAGGCAAGCCGAAAATCCTTCAATTGGAAAATGCCAAATTAAATGTCCGTCTGGTATTTGACGAAGTCAACCACGAACCTGCTGCCAGCGATCAGACGCAATGTGCAGCCCGCCTTAAAAAATAAAAAAAGAGCTTGATATGGACATTCCTTCCGATGCTCAAGCCTTTCCCGCGCCTGCTAAGTTGAATCTCGATTTGCGTATTACGGGCAGAAGGGATGACGGATATCATAATTTAGAAAGTATTTTCTGCTTTGTCGGGCTGTATGATACCGTCTGCCTGAAGCCACGAGACGATAAAAAGATTATTCTGCATAATCCCACTGAAGGTATTCCTTACGAACAAGATTTGGCTTATCGTGCCGCGCTTTCTTTGCAGCAACATACCGGTTCCTGTCGTGGTGTGGAAATCTGGTTGGAGAAAAAGATTCCGACAGGGGGAGGATTGGGCGGAGGCAGCTCCGATGCGGCAACCGTGTTAACCGTGTTGAATCAATGGTGGCAATGTCGGCTGACAAGGCAACAGCTTATTGATTTGGCGGTCGGTTTGGGTGCGGATGTGCCGTTTTTCCTTTTTGGGCAAAGTGCTTTTGCACGAGGAATCGGTGAGCAATTAGTCAAAATAGAAATTCCTAAACAATGGTATGTGATAGTCAAACCGTCGGTACATGTTTCTACTGCTAAAATTTTCTCGCATGGGAACTTGACACGAAATTCCAAACCAAGCATAATGCCGACTTTCCAATCTTTGCAGCCGTTTAGAAATGATATGCAGGCTGTTGTTTTTCAGGAATATCCTGAGGTTTGGAAAGCTTATTGTGAATTATCCGAATATGGTTCTGCGCTAATGACAGGATCTGGAGCGTGTATATTTCTCTCTACGGATAGTTGGCAAGAAGCAAACAATATATACCAACAAGTTTCACAATCATATGAAGCATATTGTGTTGAAGGTTTAGACGTTCATCCTTTGTTTCAAATGATTTGATAAAGTTGGGGAGTCGTCAAGCGGTTAAGACACTGGATTTTGATTCCAGCATGCGAAGGTTCGAATCCTTCCTCCCCAGCCAAATCCCTTTGTTGGGGAGTCGTCAAGCGGTTAAGACACTGGATTTTGATTCCAGCATGCGAAGGTTCGAATCCTTCCTCCCCAGCCAGCACCCTTTATTGGGGAGTCGTCAAGCGGTTAAGACACTGGATTTTGATTCCAGCATGCGAAGGTTCGAATCCTTCCTCCCCAGCCAAATAAGAGCGTGTAAGTTCCCTTACACGCTCTTTTATGTTGAAAATCAATGACAACGCAGAAAAACTTTGTTTTATAGTGATAAATTTGGATTGTGATGAGGCGTAACCGCGATATAACGCTGCAAATTTAATTCACTATGCCGTTCATTGTGCGTATAATACCGCTCGTAATGTCTTGGACATAGGCAGAGGGAAGCATGACGTTTTCTGAGCGGAAGTTAAACATAAAATCAGGTGAAAATATGGCTGCATACGACAGTTTGATGGTATTTACCGGCAACGCAAATCCGGAGTTGGCGCAACGCGTTGTCAAACACTTGGATATTTCGTTAGGCGAAGCCTCCGTATCCAAATTCTCAGACGGCGAAATTGCCATCGAATTGATGGAAAACGTCCGTGGTCGTGATGTATTTATCCTGCAGCCTACCTGCGCCCCAACTAACGACAACCTGATGGAAATCCTGACGATGGCCGATGCGCTGAAACGCGCTTCCGCCGGTCGTATTACCGCAGCAATTCCTTATTTCGGCTATGCCCGCCAAGATCGCCGTCCGCGTTCTGTGCGCGTTCCGATTTCCGCCAAACTGGTGGCAAATATGTTGTATTCCGCAGGTATCGACCGTGTTTTGACTGTTGATTTGCATGCCGACCAGATTCAGGGGTTCTTTGATATCCCTGTTGACAACATCTACGCCACTCCTATTCTGTTGAATGACATCAAACAGCAGCGGATTGAAAACCTGACCGTAGTCAGCCCCGATATTGGCGGTGTAGTCCGCGCCCGTGCTGTTGCAAAATCATTAAATGCCGATTTGGCAATTATCGACAAACGCCGCCCGAAAGCCAATGTGGCGGAAGTCATGAATATTATTGGCGATATTCAAGGCCGTACCTGTCTGATTGTGGATGACATGATTGATACTGCGAATACGCTGTGTAAAGCTGCCGTCGCTTTGAAAGAGCGCGGAGCAGAACGTGTCTTGGCATATGCCAGCCACGCCGTATTCTCCGGAGAGGCAGTCAGCCGTATTGCCTCGTCCGAAATCGACCAAGTTGTCGTTACCGACACCATCCCTCTGTCTGAAGCGGCCAAACAATGCGACCGTATCCGTCAAGTGACGATTGCCGGCCTTTTGGCTGAAACGGTCCGCCGCATCAGCAATGAAGAATCCGTCTCATATCTTTTCAATGAAGAAGTGATGACAGGCAGCATGTTGCTGCCATAACCCCGAAGCCGTCTTAAGCTGGTCGCGGCCGATGACGGTAGTTTTATTTAATTTGGAGTATTTAACATGACTTATGAAATTCAAGCCTCTGTTCGTGAAGCACAAGGCACTGGTGCGAGCCGCCGCCTGCGTCGCGAAGGCCAAATCCCCGGTATTTTGTACGGTGAAGGTCAAGAGCCCGTTGCAATTGCTGTGGATCACAAAACTGTATTCTACGCATTGGAAAAAGAATCTTTCCACACTGCACTGATCAAACTGTCCCTGAACGGTGAAACCAAAGACGTTATCGTCCGTGATTTCCAAATGCACCCGTTCCGTCGCGAAGTTCAACATATCGACTTCCAGGCCGTTAAAGCCGACCAACCTGTACGCATTCGCGTTCCCCTGCACATTGTTAACGCTGAAAACTCTCAAGCCGTGAAACTGCAAGGCGGTCGCGTATCCCTGTTGAACACTACTGTTGAAGTGGTCGCTTTGCCTGCCAACATCCCTGCATACTTGGATTTGGACTGTACTAAAGTCGTTGCCGGCGACATCCTTCACCTGTCTGACATCCAACTGCCTGAAGGTGTAGAAAGCGTTTCTCTGAAACGTAACGAAAATCTGGCAGTTGCAACCGTTACCGGTAAAAAACGCTAATCATCGTTTCAAGGATGATTTGAAAAAACTGCACTAGTAATAGTGCAGTTTTTATTTTGCAGCCGTAAGCTAATTGCTTGATAGGACTTCAATAAAAAAGCATTGCAATGGAAATTTGCAATGCTTTTTTGTTATATAGTGGATTAAATTTAAATCAGGACAAGGCGACGAAGCCGTAGACAGTACAGATAGTACGGAACCGATTCACTTGGTGCTTCAGCACCTTAGAGAATCGTTCTCTTTGAGCTAAGGCGAGGCAACGCCGTACTGGTTTAAAGTTAATCCACTATACCTCGCACCAATCTGCCGATTCTTGCCTTTGCATCAGTGCGTTGGCTTGGCTTAAATTGGCGTCGGTCAGTACAGTATGGGTTGCGCCTGCGGCAACTTTTTCCCGTGCAATCAGAATGGTATGGGGAAAATAGGTTCGGACTTGTTCGTAATCATGCAAAACGGCAATGATGGCTTGGCCTTCTTCATGGCATTGTTTCAATACGTCTAGCAATGCGTAAGTTGTCCGAGCATCTACCGCGTTAAAAGGTTCGTCCAAAAGCAAGAAGTTGGCGTTTTGAGCCAGCATCCGCGCAAATAGGACACGTTGGAATTGCCCGTTGGAAAGGTGGGCGATTTGACGGTCGGCAAGATCCTGAACGCCGACGCGCTCCAATGCAGCCATCACCCGTTGGTGTTGTTGGGCGTTCACGCGGCCAAAAAAGCCTATTTCGTACCATAAACCCATCGCGGCAAGCTCAAAGACAGTCATGGGCTGGCTGCGGTCAATGTCCGACTGCTGGGGCAGATAGGCGATATCTTTACGTTGCAATCCTTCAAGGGACACTTTGCCCGTATCGATGTTTTGAAGTCCCATAATGGCTTTGAGCAGCGTGGATTTTCCCGCACCATTGGGGCCGAAAATTGCCCACATGCTGTGGTCTTCAAAAGTAATATCGATATGGTGGATGGCAGGGCGGCGTTGGTAGCTGACTGTCAGATTTTCTACCTTGATGCTCATGATGCGACTGCCCAAAAATATATTGCCCATAATGCTGCAATTGCAAGAAGGGCAATCAGCAGCCGTTGGAATAGGCCGGTTAAGAGAATGGAATTCATAAGTCGTAAAGCATTCAGACGACCTTAAGGTGATGAGCTGGCGCAAGCAGATAAGAACATCGGCGGCATATAACAAATTTTGATTTTGCTATGAAACTAAAGTAATGCGCTACCGAATTATTGGTTTGCTCTAAGAGAGGGATAGGTCGTCTGAAAGAAAGTAAATGAGTTTTGAGATGATACTGTATAACATTCTGACTGTAAATTTGTTTTTGACAATACAAGATTGAAAAGGAGGCGGCATGGTTTGTTTGACGCTTGGGGTCGTCTGAAAATGTTTTTCAGACGACCTTTTCGTTATTGGATGGAGTCACGCTATCTGTATTTGAACATAGCCACCCGTATCAGTTTGATTTTTATTTTTGCGCCTTCTGATTGGCTTTATTGTTGAGTGAACGTAACTGGTGTGCTACGAAATCCTTGGCAGCCTCCACTTGGGACGGAACAGTCGGGTTTTCCCCGAAATATGAGATTTTCGGCAGCGGGCTGAGGAAGCTGTCGATGTCTTGCGGGGTGAGGAAACGACCGTGTAGGTCGAAGCCGACGTTTAAGGCACGGCCGGGGATTTCTGCCAGACGGTCGTGTAAATGGCCGTATAAGTGATACCAGCCTTTGTGGCAGCCGTCCCATTCGTTAATCGGGTAGTGGAACAAAATCAGCGTATTGTCTATTTCGTCCAATTGCAGTTTCCGGTAGGTTCGGGCGGATGACAGTAACGGATGTCCGTCGTGTTTGACGGTTTCAAACAGGTATTTGTTGTGACGGCGGACGATGTCGTCGTGGTTGCCGTAAATCAAGTGGTGTTTGCCGTTGAGGCGCGATAGGACGGCTGCGATTTTTTTGATGTCGTGGGCGAAAGACAAATCGCCCAAGTTGTATACGTCGTCGTCGGGGGAGACGGTGTTGTTCCATGTTTCGATCAGGTATTCGTCCATGTCGGCGATGTTGTCGAAAGGGCGGAACTGCGGACAGAATTTGGCAATGTTTTTGTGTGAAAAATGTAGGTCGGATGTGAAAAAGATTTTGCTCATGTTGCGTTTCCTGTGATTTTTCGATGCGGTTTATGGTGCGGTAGTGCGGCTATCGGCTTGAACCGTCTTGCAAGCGGGCGTATGCTGGTTATGTTTATTATGTGGTTAAGGAGTATGTATGCGTTTGGTTATTGCCGCGCCTGCCAACGGCGCACTATTGAAAGACGCGCTTAAAGCGCATTTACAAAACGATCCGCGTGTCGGCAGTCTGGTTGATTTGTCGTCATCGGACGGAACGTATCCGCAGCTTTCGTTTGCGGCGGCGCAGGAAGTGGCGGCGGGACGTGCCGACCGCGCGCTGTTGATTTGCGGTACGGGCGTGGGTACGGCGATTGCCGCCAACAAGATACGCGGCATACGGGCGGCGACGGCGCACGATTTGCTTACCGTCCGCGGCTCGGTGGAAAACTACGACGCGCAGGTGTTGTGCATGGGGCAGAATGTGATTGCCGCGCCTGCCGCTTGGGCGCTGGTGGATATTTGGTTGGATTTGCGCCACGACACAAGCAGCAGTTATGCGCCTAAGGTTGGCGAAATCGAGGCATTCGAACGCGGGGCGTAAGCGCATTATTGTTTTGGTTTTATAGCGGATTAAAATAAAAATGAGACAAGGCGGCAACGGGTGCCGTGTACGGATAGTACATAAGGGCGTTGGCAACGCTGTATCATTGCAATTTTAATCCGCTATAAACAGACGACCTTGTCGTACCCTGCCATCAAGGTCATCTGAAAACGTTTAAATGCTTATTTTCCGCTTTTGCTGCAAGGATGCTTCGCGCTGTTGTCGCAGACGGTAAAATTACGCAACTGGTTGATAGCCTCGAAGACTTCGGCTTTGTTGGGTGCATAGCGGAAGGCGTATTGTTTCACATACAGGCCGTCGTTGCCTTGTATTGCTTTTACCCAAGTAAATTCGGATTTGTTGGTTTGTGGGTTGTTTTCGCAAGCCATCAGCCATAATACGAAGGGATAACCGTTTTCTTCCCCTTCCCGTACGGTGTCAAAGTTGCCTTTCGGACAGGCATTCTGCCATAAGGAAGCCATATCTGCCCGAAATCTTTCTACGCCCGGTTTCGCGCCTGCCATGGATTGCAGGGTGATCATTTTTGTCCAGTTGTCGACAGTCTGTTTTTGCGGTACGAGCTCGACCATGATCATGCCGTTTTGTTCGGTTTGATAGTCGATTTTGAAGTCTTTGGGCGGTTCGCCGAAGGACGCCATCTCCGCAGCTTGCGCCGCCTGTGCCGCCAACGGGAACATTACGGCGGCAAGCATCAATTTTTTGACAAGATTGGTTTTTTTCATCGTTTTTCCTTTTGCAATAATGAGGGGCGGATGAGACGAAGTATCCGCCGCCGTCATATTATCACAAGCGTCCGGCATTTTTCAGACGACCTTACAGTTGCCGTAAGAATGCTTGGATAAACGCGATCTTATCCAATTCCGGCATAGCATTGAACGCTTCACGATGGTCGTGGATATGGTCGATTAAGGGGTAAAACTCTTCATCGACGTGGCGTTTGTCGAGCTTGCGTCCGATGTTGCCTTCGTTGCTTCGTCCCAGAAACTTGGAAATCAGGTAATACGGTGATTTGAGTTTGAACAGCATTTCGCCGTTTTGCGCATCAAATACCATAAAGCCTTCGTGTTCCACATTTTTCAGACGACCTTTCAGCTCGCCGAATGTGATGTTTTTCAACGTTTCGGGGCGGCGGATGCCGTATTGTTTGCCGATTTCGTCCAATTCGGCTTCGCTAAACTGACGGCCTGTCGCCACGTCGATGCAGCCGATTAAGGTTTCACCCAATTCTTCGCGGATGATGTGGACGTCTTTCGCGTCTGTGATTTCAAACAAAAAAGTGTGGTTCGGATAAGCGCGGAACAGGGGTTCGTATTGCGCGCAGTGTACGGCGGTCATGTCGGCAAACGCGCTGTCGAGCGAACCGGTGGTCGAATACAGCACTTTGCCGTCAAACGCCGCGCCGTAGGACGGATGGTCGTCTGAAAGCGAGACGAAAGTGCAGCAGCCGAGGAAGCCGTTTACTTTTACGACCGCATCCACCAATCTATCGTCGCTGATTCGGATCGGATAACGGCTGCCTTTGGCAATACGTTCCGAATAATTGAACACTTTTTTAAACGGGCGCACGATGATGCGGTTGTGCGCGTCGATAATCAAACCGCGCATTTCCAGCAGCGCATCGTCGAAGCGGTTGTCGTAGAACACGCTGCGGGCGTATTTCAACACGCGCAATTCGGGGTAACGTTTGGACGCTTTGGCGGTAAAGTTGCGGCTGCCGTGTTGCAGATAATTTTCGGTGACAAAGGTTTGCTGCGCTTCGTCAAACGGCAGGGGTTGCTGCTGGAAAGCCTGCATTTGCTTGATTTTTTCCAGTTGTTCCGCGCTGGAGGGTTGTACGGCTTCGACGTGGATTTCGTTTGCCACACGGTTTTGGTTCAGCTTGATATACGCCGCCAACACATCATGCTCTTTCACGCCATGCAGGTTGGGATAGAAATTGTGCATACGGTAGATTTCTGTTTCAAAACCGCTTTTTTTCGCCAGATCCAACAAATGGCGGCAACGCGAAGCCTTTTGGTTGGTGTTGGAATGGATGATTAAAATGTTGCGGTTCGGATTTTGGCGTCCGATTTTTAAGGTCTCGGTCATCAAAGCATTACCGCGTTTCTGAGCCTTATCCAACGCCTCGCCCGACCAGCGGTACACGCCGTTTTCGTCAGTCATGAGCAAGTCGTTTTCAATACGGACGATTTCCGCATCCGGATACTGCGCTTTAAATTCGGCGGCTTTTTGTTCGGCGAAAGTCGATTTTCCCGAACCTTGGTGTCCACGGATTAAGATGAATTTTTGCATAGTGTTTGATTTCCTTATTTGGGTTTTCAGACGACGTTTGGTGTGAGGGGTCGTCTGAAAACAATACGGGCGATTTCCTTATTTGGGTTTTCAGACGACGTTTGGTGTGAGGGGTCGTCTGAAAACAATACGGGCGATTTCCTTATCGATTTCTTCCGCCAACAAACGGACGGGATAACTTTGCCAATCGGGATAACGGCTGCTGTGATAACAATGCCAATAGCTGCGGATACGGTCTTTCTGTCTCATGCCGCAAGGCTGCGGGAAAGGTTTCAATCAGAGCAAGTTCGTCAGCATTCATGTTTGCCACTCAATCTTTTACCGGTAAGGTCGTCTGAAAATGTTAACACCTTATTTTCAGACGACCCCTTGGCTAATTTACCGCCGCCAGCTCGGTTTTCTCAATCTCTTCCACCCAGAAATCCGCGCCCATACCTTGCTCGGCGAACGAGCCGATGAGCGTGAACACTTGGTCGGAGAAGCCTCCAATGTTCAAGATGTCGCAGCGGTTTTGCATCTGCACGGTGGTGTAGGGCTGGATGTCCAAGCAGACGAGTTTGGCTTCAGGGCAGCGTTGTTTCAGGATGTCCCATTCTTTCATCAGGCCGGTCTTGCCGCCCCATCGTTGTCCGCGGTCTGCCCAGCTTTCGTTGTCGGACACGATGACGACCAAATCCACATCGGCTTTTTCGCGGTTCAGCATGGCGAGCGGTGCGCTGCATGCCGTTCCGCCGCCGCCGATATTGGCGAGTTTTTGGGCGTTGGTCATGATGCTGTCGCGCGGGTTGAGCTGCACGTTTACCGTGATTTGTTCAAACGGTATCACACGGGCTTTCGGATTGGTGCGCAACATAGCAGCGGACACGAGCGCGGCGATGTCGATGCAGCGGGTTCTGCTGGTCGCGCTGCCGCGATAGCCGGTGGCCGGGCTGTGCATGGAGCCGGAGACGTCCGGGCAAACCACGACTTTGCCTTGGATTGCCGGTACGTTTTGTACGGCGGTTTCCATCGCGTCTTGCAGCGCTTCGCGGATTTCAGACGGCATCTGTTCGGATGTTGCCTGATACGCGGTCAGCAATTGGTAAGGCAAGACGCGGGCGCGGCGGATGGCGGTTTGGTCGCGCAGTTTTTCTGCCACCATTTTGATGTTTTTGCTTTTCGCAAACACATCGTGGCGCAGGAGAGTGTTCAGGTTTTGGCGAACCTGCTGCCATGAGCCGTTGCGGGCGATTTGCGCCCAGTCGCCGCTATTCAATTCCAAAGCAGTGAGCATTTGGAAGGGAACGTCGGGCAATGCGCCTTGGCGGCTTTGTTTGTAGTCTTCAAAGGCGCGGGTGATGGGCGGCAATGCTTCGCGGTCGTACGGTTTGCCGATAAGCCACGCAAACCAGGCGGCACGCCATGCTTCACGCGGTTTGGGATGCACCATTTTGACCACATCCGCCAGCGACGGAGCATTGCCGATAGCGGCGTTCAACAGTTGTTTTTCGGTAGCGGTCAAAAGCCAGGTCTGCATCAGTTTTTTCGGACGGTTGCCGAAGGATTTTCTGCCGACTGCGCCGCTGCGGATGATTTGCGCGAAGTTGCGCAACATTTTACCGTTGTCCGCCACTTGGTCGAACACGCGGGCAAGCATGTTCACGTCTTTTTGCGCCAACACGGCAAGCAACAGCGCAGGCATGTCTTTCATGAAACCTTTTTGACGGGCATACACGGCGGTTTTGGCGATAAACTCGGCATCCAGGTTTTCTGCCAATTCCAATACTTGCTCAAGTTGGTCTTGCGCATCGGTGTAGTAGGTGCTGTTCAGGCAGCCGGTGGCGGCAAGTTGGGCGAGCTGTTGCTTGGGTGTCAGCGTGTAGGCGATGCCGCCTGCTTCGTTGCGGGTGTCGGCAGCGGTCAAACGGGTTTTAACGGATTGGAACAAGGTGGTGTTAGCCATTTTCATTTCCTTTCGTGTTGTTGGTTTTGGGTGGTCTGAACTGTTCAGACGACCTCGAATGGTTGGCAGCGCAGCGGCTAATATTTGAAGGGATACGGTTTTTTAACGTGGAAGGTTAATGTAATCCCTTCAGGCATCCGCCTGCTGCCGTAAAAAAAGGTGGGCGGCTAGATTGGCAGGATTTCTGCTTCGTATTATTAGTACGACGATTGTTTATCCAATGTAATCCTGCCGGCATCCGCCCGTAAGGGGCGGGCGCATCCTGCAACAAGGGTTGGGGAAATGCATTTTTTACGCGCTCTGCCGGTTAAGCTATTCCGCCTCTGTCTGACGGAAACGGGATTTGAACCCGTACCTCGTACTCCCTAAGTGATGTAATTTCCCCGGCATTTGCCGGTTGCGCCCTTAAACTTTTTATAGTGGATTAACTTTAAACCAGTACGGCGTTGCCTCGCCTTGCCGTACTATCTGTACTGTCTGCGGCTTCGTCGCCTTGTCCTGATTTAAATTTAATCCACTATATTTAATCCTCTAAAATCTTGCTTTCAATCATGCAGCGGATACATGCCTGCCGCACATAGGCTTTGCGGTCGTCTGAAAGACGCAGCACAAGCATGCTTCCATAGCCGAACAGAAAATCTGCTTCTTTGCCCTGCGCCGTGCCGAGTATTTCGGCTTGGCGGAAGGTGCGGCCGTCTGAAAGCGCGATGTCGTAACGGCAGCCTTCCTTTATCAAACTGCATTCCGCTTCGGGAAAAGCCTGTTTCCGCCAAGCCTGCTCGCGTTTGCGGCTGCGGCAGGTTTGGAATGACCAGCAAACCAGAGTCGAAAAAACGATGACGCCTATGATTAGCCAAGTGTTCATATCTATTCCTTAAAGTCGGCTCAATTTCAGGTAGCTTTTTTTCGGAAAAGGATGTTCTACCCATCTTTCCAAATATTCTTTTTCGCCGATATTCAGATAAATATCTTCTAAAATCAGACGGATGTTTTCCGCCAATTCATACCGGTCCACTTTGCCGTGCCATAAGGTTTGTTGTGGACTGCGATTGAAGTTGAAACTGAAAAACCAGTCGTCTGAATAAATCAGCCTCACTTCGGCTTCGTTGCTTTGTTCGGCTGCAGATACCAGTAAGGCCAGTTCGCCGGGTTCGTCTAAAAACAGGACTTTCGCCTCAGTAATGCTGCCGCTGCTTTGCAGAGCAATTGCTAAATCACATAAATCTTTCAGCGAATCATGCAGATAGGAAACAGCCTGTTGATAGTTCTCTTCGCCATATTTCACGGTAACGCTTGCCCAGCCTGCATCGTGCAGTTGATAGGCGATATGAAATGGTTCGGTCATGGCTATGCCTCCTTCAGGTCGTCTGAAAGTGTTGATAAGGGGCAGCACGGCAAACAACGAGTTTTTTGGAAACGCCTAATTGCTCTAACCGACTGAGCTACCCGCCGAAAGCGGGGCAGGACTCGAACCTGCGACGGATGTAGTTCCCAAGGCATTTGTCCGCCATGCTGCAAAAAAGGGTGGGCGGCTAGATTGGCAGGATTTACGCCGTTTCCGGCGGCGGGAATCGAACCCGCAATAACCGATCTAATGTAATCCTGCCGGCATCCGCCCGTAAGGGGTGGTACATCTGGCAACAAGAAGTAGAGAAATTTTTACGCGCTCTATCCTCTGAGCTACTCTGCCATAGTTGGCGGCAGAGGCGGGATTCGAACCCGCGACCTCGAGCGTTGGCAGGCTGTAATTCCTCCGGCATTTGCCGAATGCACCTAAAACGGTTTTCATCGTAGGTCGTCTGAAAAGTTTCAGACGACCTCGAGTGATCAAGCGATACAGCAAGCCATCAACCATTCAGGGAAACAAGGCTGGCATTTGCCTGCTGAATCAGAAAAGGTGGGCGACTAGAAAAACAAGACGTCAACGCCTATTAGGCGAGGCAGGAGTCGAACCTGCAGAAACCTTGTAGTCTTGTCGGCATTCGCCCTGTAACGACACGGCAGCTAAAAATTTACGGAAAATTCTTTCCTATATAACTGTATTTCCCGCAGCATCTGCTGCATCGTTACATTTACAACATAGCCAACAGCGTGCCAACGATAAAAAAATTTCAAAATTAATTTTTAATTTATTGAATAAAAAGAAAATATATTTTTATGTGGTCTTTTGCGGCAAAAAGAGTAGAATGCTGAAAAATATATTTTTAGATAGATTTATAGAAAATAAGATATTTAAGGAGATGTGATGCGATTCGACGATTTGGACAAACGCCTGCGGCAATACGAAACCGCTTACGATTTCTGCGTGCCGCAGGAAAATTTCATCGTAGTGCGCTTGGACGGGCGCGGCTTTACGCGGTTGACTAAGGAGGTTTGGCAGTTTGAAGCCCCATTCGACATCCGTTTCCGCGACCTGATGGCACACACCGTCCGTCATTTGATGAAATGCGGTTTCAATGTGGCGTATGGCTATTCCGAAAGCGATGAAATTTCGCTGCTGTTGCGCCGCGACGACGATACTTTCAAACGCAAAACGCGCAAAATCATTTCGGTATTGGCGGGCGAAGCCAGCGCTGCCTTTTCGGTGGCACACGGGCAGCCCGCCGCTTTTGATGCACGGGTTTGCGTTTTGCCGAACGAAAAACTGGTGGTCGATTATTTCCGTTGGCGGCATGAAGACGCGCACCGCAACGCGCTCAACGCCCACTGCTATTGGATGCTGCGTAAAAAAGGCGAAAGCATGTCCCGCGCCACGGATGCCGTCAGCGGGCTGACACGCGCTCAAAAACACGATTTGCTGTTTGAAAATAACATTGATTTCAACGAACTGCCCGCGTGGCAGAAACGCGGCTTCGGCGTGTATTTTCAGACGACCTTGAAAGAGGGCTTCAACCCGCAAACCAAAGAGAACGTACAGGCGGAACGCCAAATCTTACATACGGATTTCGAGCTGCCTTTGGGCGACGATTACGGCGCATTTGTCTTGGAAAGAATCGTTTAGAGGTCGTCTGAAAATGAATACTGCACCCAAAAAACAAGTCGCCGTCAGCTTTCTCGGCACGGTGTTGGACAGCGGTTTCGGTCAAGGGCGTTGGCAGAAGTGGCGGCCGAATGTCGCCATGAATCAGCGTCATGATTTCCATCTTGACCGCATGGAGCTGTTTTATGCGGAGAAATACCGCGATTTGGCGGATCATGTAAAAGCCGATATTCAGCAGGTATCGCCGCACACCGTTGTCAATCTCGTGCCTATGGAGCTGGAAAACCCGTGGGATTTTTCCGAGGTTTATACCAAGCTGCATGACTGGGCGGCGGGCTATACGTTTGATACTGAAGAAGAAACTTATCTTACCCACATCACCACGGGTACGCACGTCGCACAAATCTGCCTGTTTTTATTGGTAGAATCGCGCCAAATCCCCGGCGTGCTGCTGCAGACTGCGCCGCCGAAAAACCAAAGGCGCAGCATGGGGAAAGGTGATATCGGCGGTTATGAAATCATCGATTTGGATTTGGCGCGTTACGATGTGCTTGCCGAACGCCTTGCCGCCGTGCGCGATGACGCGGTGCGCTACCTGAAAAGCGGCATCTCTACACAAAACGCCGCCTTCAACCGCATGATTGCCGAAATCGAACAAGTCGCGCTGCATTCTCCGTCGCCGATTCTGCTCTCCGGTCCTACCGGTGCGGGCAAATCGATGCTGGCACGCAGGATTTTCGAATTGAAAAAGGCGCGCCACCTGATTAAAGGCGAGTTTGTCGATGTGAACTGCGCCACCTTGCGCGGCGACGGCGCGGCTTCCGCCCTGTTCGGACACAAAAAAGGTGCGTTTACCGGCGCGGCGGAAAAGCGCGAAGGCTATTTGAAAACCGCCGACGGCGGCGTGCTGTTTTTAGACGAAATCGGCGAATTGGGCTTGGACGAACAGGCCATGTTGCTCAAAGCCATTGAAGAAAAACATTTTTATCCTGTCGGCAGCGACAAGGAAGTGCAAAGCAGCTTCCAGCTGATTGCCGGTACCAACCGCGACCTGCGGCGGGAAATCCGCGCCGGACGCTTCCGCGAAGACCTGTTCGCCCGCATCAATATTTGGAACTATCCGCTGCCCGCGCTTGCCGACCGCCGTGAAGATATCGAGCCGAACATCGAACACCAGCTCGCGCTCGCATCGCAGGAACTTGGTCGCGCCACCCGTTTCAATAAAGAAGCCCTGTCTGCCTACCTTGCCTTCGCCCATTCAAACGAAGCCCGATGGCGCGGCAACTTCCGCGACCTTGCCGCCAGCATCATGCGCCTTGCCACGCTTGCCCCGCAGGGCAGGATACAGGTGGAACAAGTGGCGGCGGAAATTGAGCGGCTCAAATGGTTATGGGCTGAAGAGGCGGATTCAGACGACCTTTTGCACAAGGGGTCGTCTGAAAAGGCGGATAACTATCCCGACAAAATCGATTGGGAAAATTTGGATTTGTTTGACCGCTTGCAATTGCAGAACGTGATTGATGAATGCCGAAAACACCAAAACATGGCGCAGGCGGGAAGGGCATTGTTTCATGTTTCCCGAAACAGCCGCGCCAAAACCAATGACAGCGACAGGCTGCGCAAATATTTGCAGAAATTCGGTTTGGAGTGGGGCGATATCGTGCAGTAGATGAGGCTTAAACCGAGCGGGTTGGGGCGGGAGAGGTTTTTATTTCGATTGGCTGGTATTAGGAAGGGTCGTCTGAAAAACTGTTCTCAAGATTCACTGAGTTCGTTTTAGCTCCGCAGAAACTGACTGCGTCCGTTTTCAGACGACCTTTTACTTTGTGGCGGGGATGTATTTATGGTTTGGTCAGATAAGGATATAGATTCAGGCGTCCGTCTTGACGTACGGCTAAATAGTCCGGTGCATCAAACCTCATCCCAGTGCCGTGATAAAGGCATTTTTGCTGAGGATCGGGATACAGTCCGCCGCCCAAATAGCCGATTTCTAGCGGTTGCTGATTGGCAGCATACTGTTTTAACACTGCGGCAGCAGCTTGTGTTTGTTCGGCGGTGGGATGGTCGTCGGCTCGTCCCAGACCAAACAGATCCCAAAAGGTTTTTCTAGGAGGGGTAATACGGATATTGTATGTCGTACACCCATCGTCATAAATTAGGTGTTCTATTTGGCGGACGGAAATTCGATAGTAACCGTGGCTGCCTACAATACTGAGGACTTGGGCTTTTGAAAAATCACCGCCTGCATAGGCTGCTAACGGAAACGATAGGAAGAAGAGGGGGATAAGGTGGCGCATAAGGTTTAGGTCGTCTGAAAGAGTGTTTGGCGTTACTGCAAGCTTAACATGGCAGGTACTACGGAAAGTATAGTGGATTAAATTTAAACCAGTACGGCGTTGCCTCGCCTTGCCGTACTATTTGTACTGTCTGCGGCTTCGTCGCCTTGTCCTGATTTAAATTTAATCCACTATAGGAAGGTAAGGTCGGGTATGGCGTTTTCTTTTTACTGGAAGGGTCGTCTGAAATTTTTCAGACGACCTTTTTGTCTTTGGTTTTAAAGATAATGTTTTAAAACGCTTACGGATTTTCACCATACGGGGAAATTTTCGTCACGCGCCGGCGTTTTTGGTGCAGGGGGCGGGTTTGTTCCGGCTGGAAAATGTAATTAAAGGGGCGAAGTTGCAGCGTCTGCCACAGGCGGTCCAGGTTGCGTGTGGCGGCGGCGCGGGTTTGTTCTGTGTCGGGCGTGAGGAAAATGTGCAGGGCTTTGCCGTGTTGCTCGACGCGGTATTCTTGGATAAGGTCGTCTGAAATCATGGCGCGGCGGATGAAGTCGGCGTAGAGGGCGTAAGGTTCGCCGTTTGCCGTGCGTGCGTCGAGGATGTCGTCGCAGCGTCCTTCGATGGCGCTGATGCGGGCGAATGCGCTGCCGCAGGGGCAGGGGGCGTCGTTGGCAATCAAAACGTCGTCGAGGCGGTAGCGGATAACGGGTTGGCTTTTGCGGTTGAAGTCGGTGATGATGGGGGCGAAGCGGCCGCTTTCGCGGTCTATCCAGTCTTTTTCGATATAGACCATGTCTTCGTTCAGATGCAGGTTGCCGTGGGCGCAGGTGTGGGCAAGGAAGCCTTCGGTGCATTGGTAGATTTGGTGAACCGGCGTGCCGAAGCGTTGTTCGATGCGGGTTTTGACTTGAGGTTCTAAAACTTCGGCGACGGAGATGATTTTTTTGGGGTGTATGGCGAGGTCGGGGTGTTGGGCAAGCTGCTGCAATACTTGGGCGGGGGCGATGAGGATGGTGGGCTTTTGCGCGTTGAGCCTTGGGATGTGCGCGTCCAAGGCTTCGAGCAGGTCGTAAAACTCGAAGCGTATCAGCGGGCTTTTAACGGCGGTGTAGAGGTTGCTGTTGGCGCGCAGGAAGAAGGCGATGCTGTGGCGGGCGAGGTAGGGGCGGGGCAGCATGCGTTTGAGCATATAGCCTGCCCACAGGGCGGACTCTTCGGGGGAAACGAGGAAAATGCCCCTGTTGCCGCTGGTACCGGAGGAAAGTCCGACGGTGATTTCTTTGCCCGAGGTCGTCTGAAAAACGGGGCTGAAGTCGCGGCTTTCTTCGGCTTTGAGCGCGACGGAGAGGGCATCTTTTTCGCTGATGCCGTAGGCGTTGATGTCGGCAAAATGCTGCATGAAGATGCGTTTGTTGATAACGGGGTAGTCTTGCAGCTTGGCGCTGTGGGGGTAGAAGCGGCTGTTGTGGTTCGTTAAAAGGCGGTCGAGCTGTTTTTGCTGGTGTGCTTCAAGGGCGGCACGTTCCGTGTAGTTTCGTGTGTGGAAAAAGGATTTGAGGATTTGCCATTTTGAAGGTTTCATGGTGTGTTCTTTGAGGCGGTTGAGGGGCTTTGCTCGTCGGGTTTTCAGACGACCTGCTTTAATCCAAGCCTTCCATGCCCAATCGACGCAAGGTGGGTTCGCAATGGCTGGGAACGAGGATGATTTCGCGGTTGCGGCGGTGGAGGTGTTGCAGGCGGTCTATGGTGGCTTGGACGGCGTTGCGGTTTTGCGCGATAAGGCCGGTAAGGGGGTTGGGGCGGCGGTTGTGGCTGATGGTCGCAAACCGCCAAACGGCGTCGGCAATCAGGAAAAATTCTCCGGCTATCAGCCCGTATTGTCCGGCGGCATGGCCGGGCAGGGCGACGGCAATCAAATCGGCACTGATGCGGTAGCCTTGTTCAAACGGGTAAAACGCTTCGTCAAGGCGGACTTCGGGCATATCTTCGATAAAGCGGGCGCGCTGCGGCAGGTTTTGGGGCAACAGCTCGCGCAGGAAGCCTTGTTTGACTTCGATGATGCGGTTGGTCAGACTTTCGGGTTTGTCGGTACGGTATACAAAATCGTAGGCGGCGCGGGAAAGGATGATTTCCGTGTTGGGGAAGTCTTTGAGGCCGGCAATATGGTCGGCGTGCAGGTGGGAGAGGAAGATTTGGTTGATGTCGTGCGCGGCATCGCCCAAACGCTCGCGTATGGTCGGTTGGCTGAGGGTGACGGGCGTGGTCAGCGCGTAAAATTTCTCGGGAAATCGGCGGCAGGCTTGGAAAAAGCGGGGCGCGTAGCCGGTATCGAACAGCAGGTTGCCGCCTTGGTGGGTGATGTGGGCGGTCATGGCGGGAAAGGCGGCTTTACGCAGGCTGCCGCCCCGTTCGACCATACATTCGGGATGGGTGCAGTAGCCGGTGTGGTAGAAACGGATGTCCATAGCTTCAGCCTTTCAAGGAGCGGGCGTATTGCCGCAGTCCGTCGGCAACGCTGATTTGGGGTTCGTAGCCGAGCAGCGAACGGGCGCGGCTGATGTCTAGGGTTTGGTCGAAGGAAATCGTACCGATGCTGTAACGGGTGACGAGGGGTTCGCGAAAGGAACGGGTCAGCCGCGCCTGCGTTTCCAGTAGGCGGGCAACGCTGTCAATCAGGCGGTAGGAGACGGGTTTCAGACGACATCCGAGATGCAGGATATCGATGATTTGCCGGTAGAGTGCGGCGATGGTCTGCGGCTCGCCGTTGGTGATGTTGAACGGCATGGCGCGAGGGACATCGGCTTCAGCTGCCAACAGAAGGGCATGGACGACGTTGCCGACGTAGGTCACGTCCACTAATGCGCCGCCTGCTTCGCGGCCGCTGCGCCGAATCAGCGGCAGAAAGCCTTTTTCGGAGATTTTGAGCAGGCGCGGCAGGACGGCGGTATCGTATTCGCCGAAAATGCCGCGCGGACGGATGATGACGCTGGAGAGGTCGGTGGCGGCGGCAACTTCTTGTTCGGCAAGGAATTTGGTGTAAGCGTAGTCGTTGACGAAGTGGCGGCTGATAAAGGTTTCGGGGACTTTGTGCTGGTCGAGGTAGTCGAAATAGATGCTGGGTGTGGAAACGTGTACCAGCTTGCCGATATGGTGCTGCCGCATCGCCGCTAAGACATTTTGCGTGGCGGTCACGTTGGCGCGGTAGAAATCTTCATAACGCCCCCACGGCGAGGACAGCGCGGCGCAATGGAACACGATATCGGCATTGGAAAATGCCTTCAGGGTCTGATTGCGGTCGGACAAATCGAAGGCGTGAAATTCCGTATCCAGCATTTTGCCGATTTCGGCATTGCGCCCGCAGGCGGCTACCTGCCAGCCTTGGGCAAGCAGCGTCTGCACAAGGTTGCGCCCCAGTCCGCCGGTCGCGCCGGTGACGATGGCCTTTTTCATGGTTTTTCCCAAACCAATGCGCCCAAGCCCACGCCTGCGGATGTGCCGAACAGCAAAACTTTATCGCCGGATCGGACGGGGAAGTCGGTCAGCAGGTGGTGCAGCGCGGAGGGAATGGAGGCGGAGATTTGGTTGCCGTGGGTGTTGAAAATATCGACGATTTTGGCAGGATCGAGTTTCAGACGACTGATGATGTGTTGCAAAGCGCCGCGGCTTGCCTGATGCGGAACGATCCAGTCTATGTCTGCCAACGTCAAATCTGCCTGCGCCAACGTTTCATCCAAGAAGCCGGGTATGGCTTCGGCGGCAAGTTTGTAGAGCTTTTTGCCGTTCATGTGGAAATAGGCTTGGGAGACATAGCTTTCGGGATGTTTGGACGGGTGGTTTTCATAGCCGCCCGCGGGAATGGTGCAGAATTCGTAGCCTTCGGGATGTACCTCGAATTTGCTTGTCAGCACGCCGCCGCGTTCAGACGACCTGATGACCGCCGCCGCCGCGCCGTCGCCGAAAATGGTCGAACTGTGAAAATCGTTCCAGTCCAAGCCGACAGAGGCGACGTCGCAGCTGATCAATAAAATGGTGGGATATTTGTGTAACAGAGAATCCGCCAAATCCAAGCTGCGTAAGAACGACAAACAGGTCATGTTGACGTCGAATGCGGCAATCGGGCGCGCGGGCTTCAGCAGGCGCAATGTATGCGCGGCATTGAAGGGAATGCATTGACGGTCGATGCCCGAAGCGTTGATGACGCAATCCACATCGTCAATCGTGATGCCTGCCGCCGCCAGCGCATTTTTTGCGGCTTGAAGCTGCATCGCATCGGCAGATTCGTCATCCGCCAGAAAGTAGCGTTGCGCCAAGCCGCTGAGTTTTTCGGTGCGGCCTTCTTTGATGCCGAGCAGGGCGTCGATTTCGGTGGAAGGGACCAGCCGCGAAGGCAGTCCTTTGCCTGTACCGATGATGTTGAGACGGAGGGATGGGTTCGGATGAGTCGTTTGCATAATATATCCGCTAGTGAGTAATACTTCAGCATAGTATTAATATTTTGTCATTGTCAACGTTTATATCCGCGGCAAACTCAAAAAAAGGTCGTCTGAAAACCTGTAAACGGCTTTTCAGACGACGTTGCCAATATCTTTGTAAAACTGACTATCAGCCCATCAGCCAAACCACCAAATGCACCATGCTCGGCCCGATGATGACCATAAACAGCCCCGCCAAAATCATGGTCAGGCTCGCCATCACGCCTTCGGTTTCGTGGCGTTGTCCGGCGCGGGAAGTGCCGAAGCCGTGGGCGGCGTTGCCCAGTGCGACACCGTTGGCGGTGTGGAAGCGGATGCGGGTGAACGCCAAAAACAAATCGCCGAATATCATGCCGACGAAGCCGGTGATGATGGTGAATAGCGATACCAGCGACGCCGAGCCGTGGATTTCACTTGCCAATACGACGGCAAACGGCGTGGAAATCGAGCGCGCCATCAGGCTGTTGGTGACTTCGCTGTCGAAGTGGAACATATTGCCCATCAGAAACGCGCTGGCCACGCCGACGAACATACCGACCAAAATCGCTATCGACAGGATGGGAAGCTGGCGGCGGATGACTTCGCGGTTTTCATAAATCGGAATGGCGAAGGCGACCGTTACCGGCGTGAGCAGGAAAACGATGCCTTGCGTGTATTTGTGGTAAGTGTCGTAGGAAATGCCCAAAAGCAGCATCAGGACGATGGTGCTGACCGAGACGGTCACGACGGGCGAGAAAATCATCAGTGGTTTTTTACGGTAGATTTTTTTCGCTACAAAATAGGCGAAGCAGGTCCAAGCGAAGCAGGCGAGCGCGGCGTAATCCATTTTTGTTCCCTATCAGGCGTGCAGTTTTTTATACAGGCGGCGTTTCCAGCGGTAGCAGAAATTCAGCGTCAATGCCGTGCTGATCATCACCAGCGCGGTACCGACCGCAATCGTCAGCACCAGCCGCCAACCTTCGGAAAGAAGCAAATCGCGGTATTGCAATACGGAAACCATAATCGGAATAAAGAAAAACACCAGCTCGCCCAACACCCATTTCGCGCCGCGCTCGACCATGCCGGTTTTAATCACGCCCAAACCCAGCAGCGCAAGCATCAAAAACAGCCCCAATACGCCCGAAGAAACAGGCAGATGGGCAAAGCGCACCATCAAATCCGACACCAGCCAAACCAAGCCGACCACGGCAAGCTGCAAGGTCGTCTGAAAAAATCGCGTCAGCGTATCCATAAGGTTTATCCATCCGTAATCCAAAACGAAGGCTTGATTATAAGGATGCGGTTTGCGCATAATATGAATTATCCGCATCAAAATCATGCAAAAGAGGAATAATGGACTTCAAAAGCCTGCATTGCTTCGCCGAACTCGTGCGCCTGCAAAGTTTTTCCGCCGCCGCATCCGCGCTCAACCTGACCCAGCCTACCGTCAGCAAAACCATACAGGCATTGGAAGAAGAGCTGGGTGTGCCGCTGCTGGTTAAAGAAAACGGCCGCAAAAAACGCCAAGTCGCCACCACGCCCATCGGTGAAGAAGTGTACCGCCACGCGCTGAACCTCCTGCATGAACGCGACCTGCTGCTCGCCCGCATCGACGGCTACCGCCACATCAAAAGCGGCACGCTGCGGCTGGGTTTGGCACTGCTCGGCAGCGACCTGCTCAGCAACGCCCTGTTCCGCTTCCGCCGCCAATGGCCCGGCATCGAACTGACCTTCCTCGAACAAGGTTCGCTCGCCATCGAACAATCCTTGCGCAACAACGAACTCGACGCTGGACAACTGCTCGCCCCCGTCCACGAAGACTTCGACAGCATCCCCCTGTGCGACTACCCGCTCGTCGTCCTCATGCCGCGCGCCCAAGCCCGCCATGCCGCCCTCAGCCTCAAAAGCCTGCAACACGAATCGTTTATCCTGTTCGGCTCAGGGTTTTCCCTCAACGAAACCATCCAAACCGCCTGCCGCAGCCAAGGCTTCACCCCCAACGTCGTCTGCCGCACCGGACAATGGGACCTGCTCGCCGACATGGTGGCGCACCATATGGGTATCGCCCTTCTGCCCGAATACTACGCCCGCAAAATCAACCCCGACACCTTCGCCGCCGTCCCGCTGACCGAACCCGAAATCCGCTGGCAACTGACGATGGCGTGGAAAAAACACCAGCGTCCCACCCCCGCACTCAGGGCTTGGCTCGACATCGTCAGGGAAGAGTTCAGAAAATAGAAAAAGGTCGTCTGAAAACTTTTCAGACGACCTTTTTATCAACTGTAAATCTCAGCCCCTTTCTTCACAAACTCAACCGCTTTTTCCTCCATGCCCTGCCGCTGAGCTTTTTGTTTGTCGGCATAGTCGCGCACTTCCTGCGTGATTTTCATCGAGCAGAATTTAGGGCCGCACATCGAGCAGAAGTGGGCGATTTTCGCGCCTTCGGCGGGCAGGGTTTCGTCGTGGAAGCTCTCGGCGCGTTCGGGGTCGAGGCTTAAGCGGAATTGGTCGCGCCAGCGGAATTCGAAACGCGCTTTGCTCAGGGCGTTGTCGCGCAACTGTGCGCCCGGCCAGCCTTTGGCGAGGTCGGCGGCGTGGGCGGCGAGTTTGTAGGTGATGATACCGGTGCGCACGTCTTCTTTGTCGGGCAGGCCGAGATGCTCTTTCGGGGTAACGTAGCAGAGCATGGCTGTGCCGTACCAGCCGATATTGGTCGCGCCTATGCCCGAGGTGATGTGGTCGTAGCCGGGGGCGATGTCGGTAACAAGCGGGCCGAGTGTGTAGAAAGGCGCTTCAAAGCAGTGTTGCAACTCTTCGGTCATGTTTTCTTTGACGCGTTGCAACGGCACATGGCCGGGGCCTTCGATCATGACTTGTACGTCGTGTTTCCACGCTTTGCCGGTCAATTCGCCCAAGGTGTGCAATTCGGCGAACTGCGCTTCGTCGTTGGCATCGGCAATGCAGCCGGGGCGCAGACCGTCGCCGAGGCTGAACGATACGTCGTAGGCTTTCATGATTTCGCAGATTTCGTCGAAATGCGTGTAGAGGAAGTTTTCCTGATGGTGGGCGAGACACCATTTTGCCATGATGGAGCCGCCGCGCGATACGATGCCGGTGAGGCGGTTGGCGGTCATCGGCACATAACGCAGCAACACGCCCGCGTGTATGGTGAAATAGTCCACGCCTTGTTCCGCCTGCTCGATTAAGGTGTCGCGGAACAAATCCCAAGTCAAATCTTCGGCAATGCCGCCGGTTTTTTCCAAAGCCTGATAGATGGGCACCGTACCGATGGGGACGGGCGCGTTGCGGATAATCCATTCGCGCGTCTCGTGGATATGCGCGCCGGTGGATAAATCCATAATCGTGTCCGCGCCCCAACGCAGCGACCACACCATTTTTTCGACTTCTTCGGTCAGGCTGGAGGTTACGGCGGAATTGCCCAAGTTGCCGTTGATTTTGACGCGGAAGTTGCGGCCGATAATCATCGGTTCGAGTTCGGGGTGGTTGATGTTGGCGGGGATAATCGCGCGTCCGGCGGCGATTTCTTGGCGCACGAATTCGGGTGTGATTTGGTCGGGGTGGGTCGGGATGTTCGCGCCGAAACTTTGCCCCGCGTGCTGTTTCAAGAGCTTGACGTATTCGGGCCGTCTGAAAAGTTCGTCCAGCTTCATGCGTTCGCGTATGGCGGCAAACTCCATTTCGGGCGTGATGATGCCTTGGCGCGCATAGTGGAGCTGGGTTACGTTGCGGCCTGCTTTGGCGCGGCGCGGGCGGGTGATTTGGTTGAAACGCAAATGGGCGGTTTGCGGGTCGTGTGCGCGTTCGATGCCGTATTCGCTGGAGAGCTTGGGCAGGATTTCGGTATCGCCGCGTTCGTCCAACCATGCGGTGCGGACGTGCGGCAAACCTTGTTTCAGGTCGATGTGCGCCGCCGGATCGCCGTACACGCCGCTGGTGTCATAGACGGGAATCGGCGGGTTGGCTTCCGTACCTTGCGCCGTGTAGGTGTCATCCTGACGGATTTCGCGCAAAGGCACGCGGATGTCGTTGCGGCTGCCTTGCAGATACACGCGCTCCGAGTTCGGATATTTGAAGCGGATGCCGATGTCTTCGCTCAAGTCGGCAAGCTCGCGCGCTTCGTTGCCGGAAGTTTTGGCGGTTTTCTTTGGCGTAGTCATAAAAAATGCTCCTGTTTTCTCGTTTGAAAAGAAGAAACAGGAGCGTTTTGCTTTTTCAGACGACCTCAATATCAAAAAAGGCCGTCTGAAAGACAGAATCCGTGAAAACTCCCCACGCAGGTATTATCCCGATCGGGTGTAAAGGGTATTTCTCAGCCGCCTGAGTGTCAGGCAGCACCCCTGTTTCGTAAGAGTAGGATTATAAACCACGATACGCATTTGTTGTAAATTAACTTCATATCAGCCTGAGTTTGAAAGGAAAGGGCCGACGGCGGAAAGCACGCCCATATCTTGCCGCCCCGTCAAATTTTTCATGATTTTAGGTATCGGTTGAGGGCTGATTTATCTATAATCTTTTTCCGTTTTTTATAACTATATACGTCGTCTGAAAATGTCTGAAACCATTCAAAACCGCAAAATCAAATTCGCCTTAGTCGGCTGCGGCCGTATTTCCAACAACCATTTTGGCTCGTTTGAAGTATTGCAAGAAGATTGCGAACTCGTTGCCGTGTGCGACATCGATCCTGCCGCGCTTGAAGCGGCGGTCAAACGCACCGGGGCGAAAGGCTATGCCCGCTATACGGAAATGTTGGCGGAAATCGATGCCGACGTAATCGTCATCACCACGCCGTCCGGTTTGCATCCCGAACAGGCGGTTGAGGCGTTGGAAGCGGGTTTTCACGTCGTCACCGAAAAACCGATGGCAACCTGCTTTACTGACGGCGAACTTATGGTTCAAGCTGCCGACAAAGCGGGCAAACGCTTGTTTGTCGTGAAACAAAACCGCCTCAACGCCACGCTGCAACTACTCAAACGCGCGGTCGCAGAACAACGCTTCGGCAAAATCTATATGGTGCATTTGAATGTTTTTTGGACGCGCCCGCAGTCGTATTACGACCAAGGAGGCGGTTGGCGCGGCACTTGGAAGATGGACGGCGGCGCGTTCATGAATCAGGCTAGCCACTACGTCGATTTGATGGAATGGCTTATCGGCCCAGTGGCGGAAGTGCAGGCGATGATTGCGACCCACCGCAAAATTGAAGCTGAAGACACGGGCGTGATGAACCTCCGTTGGCGCGACGGCACGCTCGGCTCGATGGCAGTAACCATGTGCACCTATCCGAAAAACCTCGAAGGCTCGATTACCATTTTGGGCGAAACCGGCACGGTACGCATCGGCGGCATGGCGGTGAACGAAATTCAGGAGTGGAATTTTGCCGACGAGCGTGATTACGACGAACAGGTCAAAACCGCCAATTACGAAACCACGTCGGTGTACGGTTTCGGGCATCCGCTGTATTATCAAAATGTTGTCGATGTATTGCGCGGCAAAGCCGAGCCTATTGTCGATGGACGCGAAGGCTTGAAATCGCTGGAGCTGATTAACGCTGCCTATCTTTCTGCACACAACCGTCAAACAGTTTCGCTGCCGCTGGTGTTGCAATCTTTGCGAACGTTTGACCATTCTGATTGTCCGAAAGGAAGTCCCTTCCATACTCAATCAAAGGAATCATCATGATACTGACCCGCGAACAAGCCCTCGAAATTTTCAAACGCCGCGTTTCCGTCCGCTACTACGACCCTGCGCGCAAAATCAGTGCCGAAGATTTTGCCGCCATCCTTGACTTCGGACGCCTCTCGCCCAGCTCCGTCGGCTGCGAGCCGTGGCAGTTTGTGGTCGTACAGAACACGACATTGCGCGAAAAAATCAAACCCTTCGCCTGGGGGATGCAGGCTTCCATTTCGGATGCCAGCCACGTCGTTTTCCTGTTGGCTCGAAAACACGCCCGCTACGACAGCCCCGCTTTTGAAGAATTGATGGACAGACGCGGTCTGACCGCCGAAGAACGGGCGGGCGCATTTGAACGCTACCGCCGTTTCCAAACCCACGATATGCCCATCGCCGACGACGAACGCGCCCTGTTTGACTGGGCAAGCAAGCAAACCTACATCGCGCTGGGCAATATGCTTACCGGCGCAGCAATGCTCGGCATTGATTCTTGCGCCATCGAAGGCATGGAGTATGCCGCAGTGGAAAAAATCCTTGCCGAAGACGGATTGCTCGACCCTGAACATTACGGATTGTCCGTCGCCGCAACCTTTGGCTACCGTGTGCGCGACATTACCCCGAAACCGCGCCGCGATGCGTCGGAAACGGTAATTTGGGCGGAATAGGGCGCGTAGCCGGATTTCAATGAAATAGGTTGTCTGAAAGTGTTGTTTGACTTTGGTGAAGTGACACTTTCAGACGACCTTTTATTTGGCGGGATGATTTGAAAAACGGCGTTTATCCGTTGATGTCTTCCAGCGTCCTGCCTTTGGTTTCTTCGCCTAGAGCCAAAATCACCAATACAATCAGCATCATTACGCCAGCGAACATCATGAATATATTGCCGAATCCGCTGCTGCCGCCGACCATTTTGGCGACCACCATAGGCGCGAGGATGCCGCCCGCGCGTCCGATGGCGCCAGCCCAGCCGGAGGCGAAGGCACGGAAGCGGAGGGGGTAGAGTTCGGGCGTGTAGGTGTATAAAACGCCCCATGCGCCGAGGTTGAAGAACGACATCAGGCTGCCCCATGCCATGACTTCGGTGGCGCTGCTGCTTTGTCCGAAAAACCACGCGCAGACGGCACAGGCGGCGAGAAAGCCCGCCAAAGTCGCTTTGCGCCCGATTTTTTCCACCAATGCCGCCGCCGCGATGTAGCCGGGCAGTTGCGCGACTATCATCACCAGCACATATTCAAAGGTTTTGACCACCGTATTGCCTTGTTCGACCAGGAGTTTCGGCAGCCAAGTAAAAATGCCGTAATAGGAAAAGACGATGCCGAACCAGACCAGCCACAGCATTAGCGTGCGCCGTGCGAAAGGCTGTTGCCATAGTTGTTTGAAGCGGATGCGCTGTTTTTCCTTTTGCGGCGGTGCGATGGCCGTTGCGGCGGGCGTCATTCCCGCTTCTTCTTCCAAGCGGCTGACCAGCCGGTGCGCTTCGTCCGTTTTGCCTTGCGAGAGCAGGTAGGGTACGGATTCGGGTATGAATTTCAACACCAGTGGGATATACACAATCGGCAGCGCGCCGATTAAAAATGCGCTGTGCCAGCCGAATTTGGGAATAAAGAAATAGGAAGCGAGTGCTGCGGCAAGCCAGCCCAGCCCCCAAAAACTTTCCAGCAACACGATAAAGCGTCCGCGTACTTTCGGCGGCGCGTATTCGCTGACCAAGGACACCGCAACGGGAAGCTGCCCGCCCAGCCCTACGCCGACAAAGAAGCGGAAAAATAAAAGCGCGGACAGGTTGGGTGCAAACGCGCACAAACCCGTTGCTACGCTGTACACTGCCATCGTCCCGGCAAAAACGGTTTTCCTGCCGAAGCGGTCGGCAAACCAGCCGCTGATGACCGCGCCCAATGCCATGCCGACAAAGGAGATGCTGACAATCCAGCCCAATTGCGCAGGCTCAAGCGACCAGTCTTTGCCCAGCTCGGGCAGGATGAACGACACCAGCCCGGTATCCATCGCGTCAAACAGCCAGCCGATACCGACCAGCACCAAAAGCCTGTAATGAAACTTGCTCGGCGGCAAGTTTTGAAGGCGGGTAAGGATATCCATCGTATTTTCCTTTGCGTTGCTTGTTTTGCTCTTGCAGTTTAACGCAGAGCCGCTCCTTTTCAAGGCTTGCCGCTTTGCACGCATCCGTCAGAATGCGGCAAACCTGATATAGTGGATTAAATTTAAATCAGGACAAGGCGACGAAGCCGCAGACAGTACAGATAGTACGGAACCGATTCACTTGGTGCTTCAGCACCTTAGAGAATCGTTCTCTTTGAGCTAAGGCGAGGCAACGCCGTACTGGTTTAAAGTTAATTCACTATAACAAAAAGGTCGTCTGAAAACCCGAAATCCGTTTTCAGACGACCTGTCTTTATTTTTTCCAATAAGCCGGTGTCAGCAAAATCAACACCGTAAAAATCTCCAAGCGGCCCAGCAGCATCACGGCCGAACACAGCCATTTCTGCACATCGCTCAATACCGCATAGCTGCCCGCCGGTCCGACCTCGCCCAAGCCCGGGCCTGCATTGGTAATACACGCGATGACGGCGGTGAAGGCGGAGATAAATTCCATCCCGCTTGCCATCAGCAAAAAGCTGAACACAATCGTCGTCATGAAATAAATCGAAATAAACGCCATCACCGTCAGCGCCATGCGGTCGGGAATCATGCGTCCGTTGACCTTGACCGTGCGCACCGCTTTCGGGTGTAGCAGAATCATCATCTCGCGCAGGCTGAATTTGAACAAGACCAACGCCCGCACGTTTTTAATGCCGCCACCCATAGAGCCGGAGCTTGCCAACAGGTTGGACAGGAAAAACATCCACAGCGACACGATCAGCGGCCATTGCGCGAAATCCGTGTTGGAAAAACCGCTTGCCAGTCCGATGGAGACAAAGTTGAAGCTGACAAAACGCAGCGAATCCCCAAAGGTTGCATAAAAATCCTTCTGCCACAGATACACCGCCGACATCAAAATACTGCCTGCCAGCAGCACCAGCAGTACGCGGCATTCCTCGTCCTGCCAATAGGATTTGAGCGAACGCCGTGTCAGCGCCGTGAAATGCGTGGCAAAATTCACACCGCCCCAAAGCGTGAAAAACATGATCGCCCATTCGACGGTCAGCGAATCAAAATAAGCGATGCTGGCATCGTGTGTCGAAAAACCGCCCAGCGACACCGCCGACATCGCATGGCAAAGCGCGTCAAACCAGCTCATCCCCGCAAAATGCAGCGTCAGAAAAGCCGCCGCCGTCGTCATCGTATAGAAGAACCAAAGCTTCTTTGCCACCTGCGAAATGCGCGGCGCCATCTTGCTTTCCTTGTCCATCCCCGGAATTTCAGCCTTGAAGAGCTGCGTTCCGCCCACGCCCAGCATCGGCAGAATCGCAACCGCCAGCACGATGATACCCATGCCGCCCAGCCAGTTGAGCATATGCCGCCAAAAATTCACCGACGGAGCCAGCGTGTCCAAGCTCGTCATGACCGTCGCGCCCGTCGTCGTCAGTCCGGACATCGCCTCAAAAAACGCATCGGTAAAACTGATGCCCGGGATGTGAATATAAATTGGCATCGCCGCCACCAGCGCAAACGCCAGCCACAACATCAAAACCAACGTAAACCCGTCGCGCGGGCGCAGCTCGCGGCGGAAATGGAAGGTCAGCAGCCAAACCGCGCAAGAGGTCAGCGTTGTCGCCAAAGCCGTGTAGGCAAACGCCGGAAACGCGTTGTCCAGAAAAAAATACGACATCAGCGTCGGTACTGCGAGCACCATGGAAAACAGCAGCCCCAGTCTGGACAAAACGTGGACAATAGGGAGGAACTTATACATATCAATCTTAAATAGGGGTCGTCTGAACGGCGTAATGGACTTGAAGCTGCCGTCCATATCCGCCTGCGAAATCCACATTCAAGCCGTCAAAAGCGGTCGGGAAATTTTCAGACGACCTGTTTTACAGACCATCCTTAGCAGGCAGGCACAAATTCGGTCCGTAATTTTATCAAATTAGGCAAATGGCGTTATTGATATTTTACAGTCGGAAAAGGCAAGGGGTCGTCTGAAAAAATCGACCTCAATCGACATAAACGGACAAAGTAGGGATAAAATGCCGATTGCTTTTTGCGCCGTTGGGCTTTTCAGACGACCTCTTTGCATACTATCCCGCCAGCCACAACGATACCGTATAAATCACCAGTCCGACCAATCCGCCGACGAGCGTGCCGTTGATGCGGATATATTGCAAATCCTTGCCCACGCTCAATTCCAGTTTTTCCACCATCAGGCGGCTGTCCCAGCCTTTGACTTTGTCCGAGACGAACAAAGCGGCCTTATCTTTATAACGCATCACAAAATCCCGAACCAAAAGCGAAATCCGCACATCCGCCCGACGCATAAATTGCGGGTATGCCTGAGCTTGCGAACGCATATGGTTCAGCAGCTTTTCCAGTTGCGCTTGGCACAAAGAATCTTGTTTTTCCACATCTTCCCGCGCCCAGTCCAGAATGCCGCGCCATAAGGTCATGATTTGACGTTGCAGGGCGGGCGATTGCGCGAGCTGTTTTTTGAATTTGTCCAGGCGGCGGTGCCACAGGCGCGATGTGCTCAGGCGTTCGGTCAGTTCGTCGTATTGCACCAAGAATTGTCGGCGCAGCGCGTTATCCTGCTTGTCTGCGGTTGCCAAATAGCCGTCTATCCATGCCAACGCTTTTTCTGCTGCCCAATCATCGACTTTCTCCACCAAGGTTGATTTCACCGCTGCTTTAAGCCTGTCCCAAGTTCCAGGATTGCCGCCTTCGATTTTCGCTGCCCATTCGCGCAGGTTCTGCTCCAGCATTTCGCGGGTTTCCGGCGTTTTCAGCCAACGCCGAATCTGACGGAGCAGGCTTTCAAACGCTTTTTCGTGCATCCCTTGCGCTTTCAGCAGCCGCAAACCGTCGGCAAGCGCGTTGCCGATTTGTCCGCCGCTGTAACGTTCTTCCAGCAGCATTGCCGTAAAACGCGCCGTCTGTTCCGGTTTGGCGATGGCAAGCAGGGTCGGAATCTGCTTGGAAAGCCACGGCAGCCAGTGCGATTTCACGTCTTCGCCGTCCAGCCATTTCAATAATTTATCGCTGGGCTGCGCTTGATAAATACGCATGGCGATGGGTTTGCCCTGCAAAAAATTGTGTTCGATAAACCGCCCCAATTCATCGCCGATGCGTGCCTGATTACGCGGCAAAATCGCGGTATGGGGAATCGGCAGCCCGAGGGGTCGTCTGAAAAGCGCGGTTACGGCAAACCAGTCCGCCAGCGCACCCACCATCGCCGCTTCGGCAAACGCTTTGACAAATCCCAACCAAGGATATTGGCGCACATAAACGGCGGAGGTTGCAAACAGCCCGCACGCCGCAAGCAGCAAGCCCGTCGCCCAACACCTGCTTTTTGCCAACTTTTTGCGCGCCTCATTTAAGCGGACTTGTTCCGAAAGGGTGTGCATTTCTATTCCTTTTTTGAAAATCGGGATTTTTGAGTGGGTGTGTTTGATCAATCGGATTATACGCCGTATTGCCTAATTTTTAATCATTGAATATTTTGGTTGAGAATAGAATAAGTTAGCTGACTTTTCCACAGACTGCACACACAAAGGCAAACACGGTATGTGACTAAACCGACAAACTGCCTATTTTTTAAGCATTGTATTTTTTTGTTTGATTATCAAAAGGTAATAGAACTTATTCACAGGCTGTTCACACCGTTCGGCAAAAAAATTGTGTATAGCGGGGAAAATGGCCAATTCAGGGGTAGGGCGTGTGGACGGATGATGTGGATGATTTGCAGTATTCCTTGCCGGACCGTATTCAGACGACCTTTACTTTGCCGTGTCGCGTTACTACAATCACTATTTTAATCCAATAAAACCAGCCCTAAGGAGCGCATCATGAACGCCTCGCAATTAATCAGCAGCCTGACCCAAACCGTCGGCGAAAAATACATCATTACCGACCCCGCGAAAACCGAACAATACCGCCAAGGCTACCGTTTCGGCGAGGGTAGGGCGTTGGCGGTGGTGCGCCCCGGAACCATTCTGGAAATGTGGAAAATTTTGCAGGCCTGCGTCGAAGCGGACGTGATTGTGATTACACAGGCGGCGAATACCGGTTTGACAGGCGGCTCGACCCCCGACGGCAACGATTATGACCGCGACATTGTGATTGTAAACACCATGCGGATGAACATCATTCAAACCATCAACAACAACGAACAAGTCGTCTGCCTGCCCGGTTCGACCCTGAACCAGCTCGAATTGCTGCTGAAACCTTTGGGGCGCGAACCGCATTCGGTCATCGGTTCATCCTGCATCGGCGCGTCCGTCTTGGGCGGCGTGTGCAACAACTCCGGCGGCGCATTGGTGCAGCGCGGCCCGGCTTACACAGAAATGGCGCTGTTTGCCCAAATCAACGAAGAGGGCAAACTGGAGCTGGTCAACCATTTGGGCATAGACTTGGGCGACACGCCCGAAGAAATCCTGACTAATCTTCAAGGCCATCACTATCAAAGAAAAGACATCACGCAAGACGCAGGCAAAGGACACGACCACGCCTATTGCGACCATGTGCGCCAAGTGGACGAGCCGACCGCCGCGCGTTTCAATGCTGACCCCGCGCGCCATTACGAAGCGTCCGGTTGCGCGGGCAAACTGATGGTATTCGCCGTCCGCTTGGACACTTTCCCGCAAGAGAAGCAAACCGCCGTGTTCTACATCGGCACCAACGACATCAACGAACTGACCGACATCCGCCGCACCGCCTTGGGCGAATTTGAAAGCCTACCTGTTTCTGGAGAATACATCCACCGTCATGCTTTCGATATTGCCGATGTGTACGGCAAAGACACGTTCTACGTCATCAAAAAATTCGGCACGCACCAACTGCCGAAATTATTTGATTTCAAAGCCAAAGTTGACCGATTCGGCAAAAAAGTCAGCTTTCTGCCCAAACATTTTTCCGACAAGGTCATGCAGTTCGTCAGCAAATATCTGCCCGACCACCTGCCCAAATCCATGCGCGATTACCGCGACAAATACGAACACCATCTGATTCTGAAAATGGGCGGAAAAGGCGTCGATGAAGCGCGCGCGTTTTTGAAAGAGTATTTTGCCCACCACAGCGGCGCGTTTTTCGAATGCAACGCCGAAGAAACCCAAGCCGCCATGCTGCACCGCTTTGCCGTCGCCTCAGCCGCCATCCGCTACCGCACCGTGCATGACGACGAAGTGGAAGATTTGGTCGCGCTAGACATCGCCCTGCGCCGCGACGACCGCGACTGGTTTGAAAAACTGCCGTCGGAAATCGACAATAAAATTATCCACAAGCTCTACTACGGACATTTCATGTGCCACGTTTTCCATCAGGATTACATCATCAAAAAAGGCAACGACTGCATGGCATTGGAACACGAAATGCTTCATCTCTTAGACCAACGCGGCGCGCAATATCCCGCCGAGCACAACGTCGGTCATTTATACGAAGCGAAACCCGCGCTCAAACAGTTCTACCGCAAACTCGACCCGACCAACAGTTTCAATCCGGGCATAGGTAAGACCAGTAAGAAGAAAAACTGGGCTGAGTGATAAGGTTGGGATTGTGTAAGTAAATGAAAGGTCGTCTGAAACTGCATTTGGTTTTCAGACGACCTTTTATCTTGTAATGACTCAACTTGTTAATGTATTCTGATAGAATCATGACGCTAACGTTTTAAGGCATAAAGGCAAGGTGTTTAATGAGACTTTACAAGATTTTTAAAGATCCTATGAACCAGTACGAGGCGGTCAAACAAGGCTGGTCTTGGCCTGCATTTTTCTTTTGGGCTATGTGGGCTTGTGTGAAACAAATGTGGGGTTTGGGAATTAGAATTCTTGTCACGTTTGTTGTGTTAAGTTTATTAGCTGGTCAGAATGAATTGTTGAGGGCAATCAACAGTCTTCTTGGTTTCAGTGTTTTTCTTGCGTTTGGCATGTTCGGTAATACTTTGCGTGAAAAAAATCTGGTTAAACACGGTTATGTAGAATTACCTCAACTTATTAACGCTGCTAACCCTGAAGCTGCAATTGCCCAATATATTGCTGAATATGGTCATAAATAAAGCTTTTTGAGATTAAGGTCGTCTGAAAACTGTATTCGGTTTCCAGACGACCTTTTTTTAGATTGAGTACCCAATATTTAAAATGCAGCGACCAAAAATAAAAGCACCGATAAATCGGTGCTTTTTAAAATTTGGCGCGGCGGACGGGGCTCGAACCCGCGACCCCCGGCGTGACAGGCCGGTACTCTAACCAACTGAGCTACCACCGCGCATCATTGTTTTGCAACAATGAAAGGAAACCTGGTGGGTGATGACGGAGTCGAACCGCCGACATTCTGCTTGTAAGGCAGACGCTCTACCAACTGAGCTAATCACCCGAGAACTCGGGATTAAACCAAAAAACCTCTATCAGGGCAAGCCGTTTGTTTCAAGATAAATATATTTATTTGAATATAAATAATAAATAAGTTTAGTATTATCTCAATCAAAAATCATATGCCCCAATTTATCGGCTTTGGTGTGCAGATATCGTTCGTTTTCCGCATTCTTGCCGACATGGAGCGGAATACGTTCGACAACATTGATGCCTGCATTTTTCAACGTCTGAATTTTTTCAGGATTGTTGGTCAACAGCTTGACAGCACGGATATTCAGATGGTCGTAGATTTGCTTGGCAAGCGTAAAGTCGCGTGCGTCAACGGGCAGTCCGAGCGCGAGGTTGGCTTCGACCGTATCCATCCCCTCGTCTTGAAGCTTGTAGGCACGGATTTTGTTGATTAAACCGATGCCGCGCCCTTCTTGACGCAGATAAACGATCACACCGCGCCCTTCTTGTTGAACCACCTTCATCGCGGCTTCAAGCTGCGGGCCGCAGTCGCATTTTTTGGAAAACAGGGCATCACCGGTCAAACATTCGGAATGGATGCGGGTCAGGACAGGGAGGTCGTCTGAAAAATCGCCCATCGTCAAAGCGATGTGTTCTTGTCCGCTCGGTTCTTCAAAACCGTGCATAGTGAAGTCGCCCCATTCGGTCGGCAGGCGGCAGGAAGCAACGAATTTCAAGGTATTATTCATGTTCTTCTTCCTTGTCTTCGATGCCTGCCAATGCTTTCAGCGGCTCGGCAAGTGCCAACGCCAGCGCCGACCAATCTGTTTGGGCTGCGTCATCGGCTTGATCTTTATCGGCAAATTCAACGTGAACCACGCCCAAAACCGTGCCGTTTTGCGTTGCCACAGGGATGGACAACTGGCTTCCGCTGCCCTCGTTCCGGCTGCCTTGGATTTCGTCCAGCGAAAGCCAATAAGCTATATCGTTGGCAATATTCATCCAACCGCTTTGCGCCGTACGGCAGGCAAGGTAAACCGTACCGTTTTCTTCATGAACCGCGAGCAGGTTCTCCAAAGGCTCGCCTTGTGCCGCGATACGAACCAGCAGTGCATGCGGTTCGCCAGGAAGGTGGATGTAAACCGCCGCGCTTTTGACGGCTGTTGCACGGCTGAATACCGAATCCAAAGCCATGAAAACCTGTTTGAGCAAAACTTCGTTTTCAGGCGTTTCTTCAATATGGTCTGCCAGCTTCCAACCGTCTTCCTCACGCCACAAAACCGAGCGGTCAATCGAAGCATTGCCCATATTCATCACCGTCTTTGCGGTCAGATAAGCAATACGGAGGTCGTCTGAAGACAGCTTCAAACCCTGCGTCTGTAAAAAATCCTGAATCAGTAAAACAGGCATGATGTTCCTCTTTGATATTAGTGTGTTCCGGCAGATAACCGACCTGCCATTATATCGGTCGGAATAAAGCAATTTCAAGCCAAAGGTTGTTTGCAGAGTAGGATACTTTGTGTATAATCCTCGGTTTCATCACGCGGACGTGGCGAAATTGGTAGACGCACCAGATTTAGGTTCTGGCGCCGAGAGGTGTGAGAGTTCGAGTCTCTCCGTCCGCACCACACTATAAAATCTAACCGCTTTCGAGCGGTTATTTTTTCGTCTTTTTTTGGCTGATAATTTGTAAATTGTCCAAAGAAGAGCAGTATTGCCAATGTTGATTGTCGGTAATGGTTTGGTAGACACGGTTTATCGGTGCATCGAATATGGTTGTTTTGCTGAGTCGGTGTGTTTTGGGGAGCATTAAGCTGATGAGATGGGGTAGGACAAGCAAGCTGATGGGAAGTAAAACCGAATAAATCAGTATCTTCATTTCTACACCTGTTTGATGGAAAAGGTCGTCTGAAAAACGTTGGAGCGAAATTCGTTCTATCCGTTTTCAGACGACCTTTTTTGTTTTACCGCTTTGGCATCGATATCCTGAGCCGTTTAGTTGATTTCAGGCTGCGGGACTTTGTGTTGGACGGCGTAAACGGCGGCTTGGACACGGCTGCTGAGGTTGAGTTTGCGCAACAGGTTTTGGACGTGGACTTTGACGGTGGATTCTGCCAAGTCCAAATGGCGGGCGATGACTTTGTTGCTGTGTCCGGCGGCGAGGTAGCCGAGGATTTCGAGTTCGCGCGGGGTAAGGGTGGAGAGTGCCTGGTCGGTGCGCGGTGCGGACGGGGAAATCAGGGATTGGACGAGGCGGGTGGTCATTTCGGGAGAGAAGACGTTGTCGCCGTCCACGGCTTTGCGGATGCTGTCGAGCAGGAAGTCGGCGTTGATGTTTTTCAGCAAAAAACCGCGCGCGCCGATACGCATGCATTCGGTCAGGTCGTCGCTGTCTTCGGAAACGGTCAGCATGATGACGGTTTGGTTCGGGTTGACGCCCAAGATTTGTGCCAGTGCTTCGCGGCCGTTCATGACGGGCATGTCAAGGTCGAGTAAGACGACGTCGGGTTTGAGCTGTTCCGCCATTTTGACGCCGGACAAACCGTCGGCGGCTTCTCCGATGACTTCGAAGTCGCTTTGACGGGAGAGCAGGGCTTTGATGCCGCTGCGGAAGAGTGTGTGGTCGTCAATGAGGATGATTTTAATAGTCATGGGTCGTTCTCTTGTGTTGCGGTAAGGTTAAGGTAACGGTTGTGCCTTGTTCGGGCTGGGATTGGATGTCTAGGTTGGCATTGATGCGGCGGGCGCGTTCTTGCATGATGCCGAGTCCGACATGTTCGCCGGAGAGTTTGTGCAGGTGTTGCAGGTTAAAGCCGATACCGTCATCTTCGATGCTCAGGGTAAAGTTTTGTTGGTTGAGCATGCTGATTTTGACGTGTTGGGCTTTGGCGTGTTTGCGGATGTTGGACAGGCTTTCTTGCAGGATGAAGATGATTTGCAGCTGTTCGTCATCGTTTAATGTGCGGCCGTCGTCCTGCCATACTGTTTCTACATTGATTTTGGTTTGGCGTTTAAACCTGGACAGCAGGGTGGTTACGGCTTCCGGGAAGTCTTTGTTGCTGATTTTGGTTCGGAAATTCAGCAGGAGTTCGCGCACGTCTTCGTAACATTCTTGCACGCCGTCTTTGATGAAGCGGATGTTTTCTTCGGCTTGTTCTTTCTGGTCGGCATGGAACGCGCTTTCCAGCATTTGAACTTGAAGATTGAGGAAGGTCAATGCTTGGGCGATGCTGTCGTGCAAACCTTGGGCAATCAGGTTGCGCTCTTGGAGTACGGCAAGCAGGCGCCGCTCTTGTTCGAGACGGCTGCTGGCGATGGATACACCTAATTGACCGCATAATGTACGCAGGAGTTCGTTGTCGTTGTCGTTAAGTGTGGGGTCGTCTGAAAAATATAGGGTCAGGATGCCGAGTTCTTCTTCTTGATAGGTGATGGGGAAAACGACGGTATGTTTGAATAGGGGTGTTTCTTCTTCAGGTTGGGTTTGTTCGGTATCCGAATCTCTGTCTTCGGCTTCAGACAGTCCGATGGAGGCAATAAGGTTTGTGTTTTTACGGTCGTTATCTAAAAGGCGGATGCTGCCTGCGCTTGCGGAAACGGCAGGCAGGGTCCGTGCGAGGAATTCTTCTGCCGCTTCGCGCGGGGTTAGGGTTTGGTGCAGGTCGCGCGTGGTTTGGTAGAGCAGGGTCAGGTCACGGTTTTGACGGGCGAGGTCTTGGGTTTGTCTGGCGACTTGTCCTTCCAAATCGGTATAGAGGACTTTCAGACGACTGCTCATTTGATTGAAACCTTTGCTGACTTGCGCAAACTCTTGAATTTGTTCGGTATCGATTTGTACGCCGAATCGGCCTTGGCTGATGGTTTCTACGCCGTCGCGCAGGGTTTCAAGCGGACGGATAATCCAAGCGTAGTGCCATACGATCATTAAACCTGCGGCGACAAAAATCATCAGCATCATCGCCATTTGGAAACGGCGCAGCCATAAGGTGTTTTTTTCGTTGGCGTTTTCCAATGCCTGTAAGAACAATTCGATATTGCCGGCAAAGCGGTAGAGTTCGATCTGCGTCGGTCTGCGGTAACGTTTCAGCGCGGGTTGGATGTTTGATTTCCAGTCGATTAAGAGCATGGATTGGATCAAACCATAGGCCGGCGGTGTTTCCGAAGGCATCAGGGGATAGATGGCATCGCTTTGGGTGATGCGCAGGAGTGTTCCTTCAAATTCGCGCAATTGGTTGTCGATTTGCGCTTGCGGGGTGCGTTCGCTGGCCATGTAAGCCAAACGGTAAACCTGCATTCTCAAGCTTGCGGCATCATCAATGACGGTGGCTGCGTTTTCCAGCCTCAGCGATAAAATCAGGGTCAGGATGACGGACAATAAAGCCGAACCAACCCATAAGACAGTCAGCAGTTTTAATCGTGAGGACAGGCTCAGGCCGCCTGAAAATAGGGTTCGTAAGCTCATGGAATAAAGGAAGGGCGTTTTGTTGCCAAATGTTATAAACATATCATCCTTTAGGCGGGGAAACAACCTGTCCGAAGGGGAATTTGGTGCGAATGAGGCGATATGCGCTTTAATGTAAAATCGTGTTATGATAAAATTCACTTTATATGAATTTTATCGCGGGCAACCGTCTTTTCAGACGACCTGGGATGATGTGCCGATTTCGCAGGGAATCGGTAGGAACATAACACCTATGAATTAAAAACATAAGAATCAGCCGATTAACAGTATGGGCACACAAAACCAGCGACTTCACAAAGGACTACCAAAATGAAAACCTTCGCATTGATATTGGCCGGCGGGCAGGGAGAGCGAATGGGAGGGACGGATAAAGGATTAGTATTGTGGCGTGACAAACCTTTGATTGATCATGTTATTGAAGCGTTGCGTCCGCAGGTTGAACACATCGCCATCAGCGCCAACCGGAATTTGGAGGAATATGCTCGCCGTAGTGCGCATATTTTTGCCGATTCGCGCCAATGGCAACATTTGGGACCGCTGGCGGCTTTGTGTACGGCTGCCAATGATTTGCAGATTGCGGCGGCGGATTGGCTGCTGGTGGTGCCGTGCAATATGCCTGCGCTGCCGCCTGATTTGGTGGCGAAATTTGAAACGGTTTCCAAGCGCACGCCTTTGTGCAATGCGTTTTATGTGGAAACACCGGTCACGCCGCATTACAACGTAATGTATATCCGTCCGCAAATCCTGCAAAGCACCGTCCCGTATTTGTATTCAGGGATGAAAACCTTGAGCGGCTGGCTGCATCAGCAACGGGCGAGATCGGTGCATTTTGGTTCGGAACATGTTTTTTTCAGCTGCAATACGCAGGAAGATTTACGGGGGCCGCTTTAAGCTTTAAGCATTGCACTTTGGTTTTTATAGTGGATTAACTTTAAACCAGTACGGCGTTGCCTCGCCTTAGCTCAAAGAGAACGATTCTCTAAGGTGCTGAAGCACCAAGTGAATCGGTTCCGTACTATCTGTACTGTCTGCGGCTTCGTCGCCTTGTCCTGATTTAAATTTAATCCACTATACACAGAAAACCGTGTATCCGTACAAACAAAAAGGTCGTCTGAAACTTTCAGACGACCTTTTGTCATTTGCTTTATTGGGGGATGTATTGTTTCAGCAGTTCGCGGAACTGCGCGCCGGTTTCCGGATGTTTCAAGCCGTAGGCGACAGTGGCTTCGAGATAACCCAGTTTGCTGCCGCAGTCGTAGCGTTTGCCGTCGAAGGCGTGGGCGAGGACGAACTCGTGATCCAACAGGCGGGCAATGCCGTCGGTCAGTTGGATTTCGTTGCCCGCACCGCGCGGCAGGTTTTCCAGCAGGCTGAAAATGCGCGGGGTCAGGATGTAGCGGCCGACAACGGCAAGGTTGGACGGCGCTTCTTCGGGTTTCGGTTTTTCGACGATATTGGTAATTCTTTGAAAGTTTTTCAGTTTTTCCACTTCAACAATACCGTATGAGCCGGTTTGCGACGGGTCGACGGTTTCCACGCCTAAAACGCTGTTGCCGCTTTGATTGTAGATATCGACCATTTGCTTCAGCGCGCCTTTGGGCGCGTCAATCAAGTCGTCGGCAAGAATGACGGCGAAGGGTTCGTCACCCACTGCGGCGCGGGCGCACAATACGGCGTGTCCCAAGCCTAAAGCTTCGGCCTGGCGGATGTAAAGACAGGTAATGTTGGAAGGCAGAATGTCTTTGACGTGTTCCAGCAGTTTGTCTTTTTGACGCATTTCCAACTCGGTTTCCAGCTCGTAGGCTTTGTCGAAATGGTCTTCGATGCTGCGTTTGTTGCGGCCAGTGATGAACACCATTTCGGTACAGCCTGCTTCTACTGCTTCTTCTACCGCATATTGAATCAACGGTTTGTCGACGATGGGCAGCATTTCTTTTGGGCTGGCTTTAGTAGCGGGCAGAAAGCGCGTACCCATACCGGCTACGGGGAAAACGGCTTTTTTGATCGGTTTCATTCAGTTTCCTTCTATTTGATTGTCGAATCGAAAATTCAGACGACCTCGGTTGTCTAGGTTTGACTTGGTTGCCACATTGTCGGCGGCAAAAAGGCAAGGCATTTAAAAGGTGTTCAACAGATTTAGAGTGTTCATTCCCCGATAAGTTGCCAAATTGATTGAGAACAGAATCAACGATTTGGACAGTCGGAAAATTGGCTCGGTCATATCCTTGAATATCCTTAATAAATGCTTAATCCAGCATCGCCAAAAGCTCTTCCTCACTCAATACCGCCACACCCAAGGCATTGGCTTTTTCCAGCTTGCTACCGGCGGCTTCTCCGGCGATGACGTAGTCGGTTTTTTTGGACACGCTGCCGGAAACTTTGCCGCCTGCGGCTTCGATCAAGGCTTGGGCCTGGTCGCGTTTGAGGGTGGGCAGGGTGCCGGTTAACACAAAGGTTTTGCCTGCTACGGCTTCGTTGACGTCGTCTGAAATCGTTGCTTCTTGGTTTTCAGACGACGTTTGGGCGAAGAAGGTTTTTAGGTTTTCGAGCAGGGCGGCGTTTTGTGGTTCGCTGCGCCATGCTTGCCAGTCGGCGGGGAGGGCTTTGTCGGTTTGCAGGCCTTCTATGCTTTTGCCGGCGAGTTCCCACAAGGCTTGGGCTTTGTTTTCGCTGATTTTGAAACCGGGCAGGCGGGCAATCCAGCGTTGCGGCTCGGCGTGGCGGGCGGGTGGGATGGTAACCGCTTGGGTTTGCGGGGCAACGCCTGCGGCGAGCAGCTCATCTATCATCGCCTGCTGCGCGTCTTGGGCGAAGAAGTGGGCGATGGAGCGGGCGACGACGGTGCCGATGTCGGGCAGGCAGGCGAGGATGGGTTCGGGTGCGCGGCGGACGTGTTCCAGCGAACCGAATGCCTGCGCCAGCGTTTTGGCGGTGCGTTCGCCGACGTGGCGGATGCCGAGCGCAAACAGGAAGCGGGCGAGTTCGGGCGTTTTGCTGGCTTCTATGCCTGCGAGAATGTTTTCCGCCCACTTGGTCGGTTGTTTTTTGCCGTTTTGGGTGTTGGATTCAGACAGGTCGCCTGAAACCGTTTCGGCGTCGCCGTTTTCGTTTTCAGACGACGCTTTATCTGCCGTTTCCTTCATTTTTTGCAAGGTCAGGATGTCGAGGCGATAGAGGTCGGCGAAATGGCGGACGAGGTCTTGGGCGACAAGCTGCTCGATTTGTTTTTGACCGAGGCCGTCGATGTCCATGGCTTTGCGTGAGGCGAAGTGGATTAAGCCTTGTGCGCGTTGCGCCTGACAAAGCATGCCACCGCTGCATCGGGCGACGGCTTCACCTTCTTCGCGTTCGATTTCGCTGCGGCAGATGGGGCAGTGGGTCGGCAGGCGGTAGGGCTTATGGAGCGGAACGGATTGGGTTTGATTGGTAGACGGTGTTTCGGCAAACAGGTCGTCTTGTTGATGTTTGAGGTCGTCTGAAACGGCAACGGTAGTTTCCTGCATCGGGCGGCGTTCGAAAATCACGCGCACGACCTCGGGAATCACGTCTCCGGCGCGGCGCACGACGACGGTGTCGCCGACGCGCACGTCTTTGCGCGATACTTCGTCCTGATTGTGCAGGGTGGCGTTGGTGACGGTTACGCCGCCGACGAATACGGGTTGCAGGCGGGCGACGGGGGTAACGGCGCCGGTGCGCCCGATTTGTACGTCTATGGCTTCGACGACGGTCAGGGCTTCTTCGGCGGGGAATTTGTGGGCAATCGCCCAGCGCGGCGCGCGGGAGATGAAGCCGAGTTCACGCTGTTGCGCCAAGCTGTTGACTTTGACGACCATGCCGTCGATTTCGTAGGGCAGTTCGGGGCGTTTTTGCTGCATTTGTTCGTAAAACGCCAATACTTCGTCGATATTTTTGAAACAGCCGAAATTGCCATCGGGCAGGCTGAAGCCGAGTTCTCGGAAATAGGCGAGTTCTTGGATGTGTTCTTCGGCTGTGAAACCGCCTTGCTGACGGGCGATGGAGTAGGGGAAAAAGTGCAGTTTGCGTTGCGCGGTGATGCGCGAATCGAGTTGGCGCAGGCTGCCGGCGGCGGCATTGCGCGGGTTGGCAAAGGGTTTTTGCCCGTTTTCGGCTTGTCTTTTATTGAGGGCGGCGAAATCGGCTTTGAGCATCAGCACTTCGCCGCGCACTTCGATGAGTTCGGGCGTATTTTCGCCGTGTAGCCGCAGGGGGATGTTGGCGACGGTTTTGACGTTTTGGGTAACGTCTTCGCCCGTTGTGCCGTCGCCGCGCGTCGCCGCCTGCACCAATACGCCGTCGCGGTAGAGCAGGCTGATGGCGAGGCCGTCGAATTTGGGTTCGATAATGTATTCGGGATTGCCGCCGTCCAAGCCGTCGCGCACGCGTTGGTCGAAAGCGTACATTTCGGCATGATCGAACACGCCGTTTTCATCTTGCGGGGAGAAGGCGTTGGTCAGTGACAGCATCGGCACTTCGTGACGCACTTCGGCAAATCCTGCCAAAGGCTCGCCGCCGACGCGCTGGGTCGGGCTGTCGGGCAGTTTGAGTTCGGGATGGTTTCGTTCCAACGCTTCGAGTTCGCGGAACAATTTATCGTATTCGGCATCGGGCACGCTGGGCGCGTCGAGGGTGTAGTATTCGTAGGCGTAGCGGTTGAGGAGGTCGGTAAGGTGGCGGATGTGTTGTGCGGTTTGATTCATGAAGGAGGGTTTTCAGACGACCTTCGTCTGATACGGACAAAGGTCGTCTGAAAAATGATAGGTTGAAAACAGATGAATTTTACCCGAAAAAAAGCGGATATGCCGTAACGACATATCCGCTTTGATTACATTTGATTTTAGGAAAACAGGCGCAGGGCTTGTTTGCTGCCGGGTTTGATGCCGACTTTGACCATTTCTTCCTGACGCGCCAAGACGTAATTGCGAATGTCTTTGAGCCATTGGGTAGAAACTTCTTCCATTTTGTCGTTGACCAAATCCAAGCCCAACTGACCGGAGAGGCGTACCGCCAAGTCCATGAAGAGGTCGAAGGTTTTTTCGCCGGCAGGTGCGTGCGGGATATCGAGCAACATGCTGAAGCCTTTGTAGGACTGGTTGTCCAAGAGGGCGTTGGTAAACGCGTCGCCTGTGAGACTGTGGATGGCAAACATCGGGCTGCCGGTTTGTCCGGTGTAGTGGAATGCGCCGTCTTCGCCCAACACAAAACCGAGGTTTTCAACAGAAGCGCGCAGTTCGACGCCGCTGATGTTGCTGTGTGAAACCAAGTGGATGGCGATGGTTTGATCGACGCGGGCGCAGAAGGTATCCAATGCCTGCGCGACTTCGGTAAATGCCGCCAAATCGGTGTGGAGGACTTTGCCGCCCATCAGTTGGGCGAAGGTGTCAACCTGTTGGTTGAACTGTTGCAATTCTTCTTGGGTTGCCAAACCGTTGCGGCTGACTGCTTGCAGGCCGACGACGAAACCTTGGTAATACACGCTCGGAATCGGTTCGGCAACTTGGAAGCGGTCGTCCATGGTGCAGCCGATGATTTGGAAACGGTGGCGGTTGGACAGGCGGGGCAGGGCGTGCAGCTCTTGCGCTTCAGAGAGGGCGATGTAGGCGAGGTAGTCGAAGCGCGGGTCAAACCACGGCAATTCGACTTGAGACAATTCGTCCAAGCTGACCAAAGGTTGGTTGGCGGCGGACGGCAGGTTGACCGGCTCGTCGCTGGCGGTTTGGGTGGTGATTTCGTTGTTCAGCCCGATGACGGTATGCTGTACCGGCTCGTCGGTAAAGTCGTCTTCAATCGCCAACTCGACATCGGTTTTGATGGCGGAAGGTTTGGCGAGTTTGGCTTTGGCGGCGAAGATTTCGTCTTGTTCTTGCAGATTGCGCAGCGCGGCTTCTTGGGCTTTGTTCGCTTTTTTGACGAACAGGCCTTTGCCGCCGGATTCTTTACCGTCGCGCACATGGCTGGTTTTACTGTTCAGGAGCGCGTCTTTGTCGGAGTGGCCGAACTGCTCGCGCACCTGTTTGCGGTATTGGTTTTCTTGGTACATATTGTAGGCGATGACGGCAAGGATGACTGCCAAGCCTAAGACGATGAAAATCATGGGTAATCACTTTTTTGTAAGAGCGGCATTCCGTCTTCGTTGCCCGGGGTGGTTTGCCTTTGGGCGTATGCGGAATCGTATTGCCGCGAGTAAGTTCGTCGGAGTCGGACACGGATTGTCCCGTATGGATGCTCGATTATAACGAAAATAAACTTTTCTGACAGCAAATGCCGCGAATGATAGCTCAAAATGGGGCAGGGTCGTCTGAAAAATGCTATATGGCATTTTTGAGCGATTAACGGACAACTGGAAAACCTGCCGCCTGCAATCTTTGCCAATCGAAAAAGTGGCCGGGATCGGTTTTGCGGTCGGGCGCAATGTCTTGATGGCCGGTAACGGCGGTGATGGGATAATGCCCAACCAACGCTTTCAACAGAGTTTCCAGCGTTTGATATTGTGCTTCAGTAAACGGTTCGAAATCGCAGCCTTCCAATTCGATACCGACCGAAAACGCATTGCACTTTTCGCGTCCGCGAAACGACGATACGCCTGCGTGGTATGCCATATCGTCGCAAGAAACGAACTGCACCGCCTCGCCCTCGCGGGTAATCAAAAAGTGGCTGGAAACGCGCAAGGTGTGGATGACGCTGAAAAACGGATGTTCATCGGGGTCGATGCGGTTGGTAAACAGTTTTTCCACCGCGCCCGTCCCATATTCGAAAGGCGGCAGCGAAATATTGTGTAAAACCACCAGCGACACGGTTTCTGATTCTGCCCGCGGTTCGAAGTTTGGTGAAAACGCGCGGCGCGCAGGCTGCCACCAGCCTTGTTGCCAGTCAATGTCTTGGCATTCGGACGGAAGATTCATAATTCAGACGACCCTTTATTTCAGACGACCACTGAGGCGGAAAAAACATACGTCGGGCGGGTGTGCGGGAATGGGGTGCGCATTTCGGTTATACTGTCGCCCGACGTTCACAAATCAAAAATCCTACCATGCTGAAAAAAATGTTGAAATGGTTTGCGGTATTTTTTGTTGCCGTTGCCGCCGTGTTCGCCGCCTTGCTGTTTGTTCCCAAAGACAACGGCAAAGCATACCGCATCAAAATTGCCAAAAACCAAGGCATCTCTTCCGTCAGCCGTACGCTTGCCGAAGACGGAGTCGTTTACAACCGCCATGTGCTGGTCGCAGCCGCCTACCTGATAGGCGCACACAACAAACTCAACGCCGGCTCGTACCGCCTTCCTTCCAACATTTCCGCCTGGGGTATTTTGCAGAAAATCCGCAACGGCAGACCCGATGCTGTTACCGTTCAAATCGTCGAAGGTTCGCGTTTTGCCACGATGCGTAAAATCATCGATAACACCCCCGACATCGAACACAAAACACGCGGCTGGAGCGATGCGGAACTCATGCAGGCAATTGCCCCCGACGCGCTCAGCAGCAATCCCGAAGGTCAGTTTTTCCCCGACAGCTATGAAATCGACGCAGGCAGCAGTGATTTGCAAATCTACCAAACCGCTTATCAAACCATGCAACGTCGTCTGAAAGATGCTTGGGAAGATCGCCAAAGCGGATTGCCCTACAAAAATCCGTATGAAATGCTCATTATGGCGAGCCTGATTGAAAAAGAAACCGCCCACGAAGACGACCGCGCCCATGTTGCTTCAGTATTCGTCAACCGCCTCAACATCGGCATGCGCCTGCAAACCGACCCGACCGTGATTTACGGCATGGGAAGCGCGTACAAAGGCAAAATCCGCAAAGCCGACCTCCAGCGCGATACGCCGTATAACACCTACACCCGCAGCGGCTTAACCCCGACCCCCATCGCCCTGCCGAGCAAAGCCGCCCTTGAAGCCGCCGCGCATCCGTCGAATGAAAAATACCTCTATTTCGTCTCCAAAATGGACGGCACCGGCTTGAGCCAGTTCAGCCATAATCTGGAAGAACACAATGCCGCTGTACGCAAATATATTTTGAAGAAATAGGTTGAACTGAGCTTCAAAAGCATAAAGGTCGTCTGAAAATCTGTAAAACCGGTTTTCAGACGACCTTTTGTCTCAGGACGATTTAGAACAGATTTTTCTTGTTTATCTTTATCAAGTTATTTTATTTTCATTGCTACTGCAAAATAAAAAGCGGTCTGAAACCTTATTTGGTTTACAGACCGCTTTTATTATTTATGCCTTATCGGGTAGGCGGTTTGGCGTATCCGTCATCGGCGGGAAAGGCTTGAGGTTCATTTCTGCTGCGGTTTGGGTCGTACAGTTCGAAAATTGCAGTGCCGATTACACCCGTATTGCGGATGGAGCCATTATCCGAGTTGGCGGCATAAGAGTCGCGGGGGCTGCTGAAGACAAACGACGCCACCGCGCTGCTGCTTTTGCGGAAACCTTCGATTTCTAAAGAATCATGAGGATACAAGACATAACCGTCGGCGTATTTGCTGGCCGATTTGCCTGAAATCACATCCAAACCATCAACGCTGGCTACGATTTCCAAGGTTTTGTTGCTGTTGTTTTGATAGACCAAACGGTATGCCTGTCCGTCTGTACCGCGCAGATAGTAGTTGCCTTTATCACGGAATATCGGCAGCAGGCTGCCATCGTCACCGCGTACAGACAATTCCACTTTGCCTGAAGCTAAAGCAATCGAATTGACGCTGCGGCCGCGATAATCTTTGGAAGAGTAGTTTAATACGCTTTGCGCCAAAGGTTCCTGACTGACACGGCGCAAATTTACGGAATGAACGGAAGATTCCACTTCATCGCCCCAGCTTGTTCCTAATTTCTCTGCCGCTTGCGCACTTTGACTCGGTACGGCTGAATTGGTGGCAGCAGGTGCTTCAACTGCTTGATGTGATTGTGAACAGGCTGCTAAAACGGCAGCCAGCAACACCGGCAGCCATAATTTAAATTTCATTTGAGGCATAATCGCTCCTACGATAAGGTGGATGATGGATAAACAACCTGAAATTATAGTAGATTAACTTTAAACCAGTACGGCGTTGCCTCGCCTTGTCGTACTATCTGTACTGTCTGCGGCTTCGTCGCCTTGTCCTGATTTAAATTTAATCCACTATACATAATAAAACTTACCATATCATTATTGTTTTTTCTAAATAACAAGGGCAATACAGCAAAAGAGTTACCCATTATCTATACATTTACTTCAAATGGGTAAGAAACAGTATTACATCATACTTTGTAGGTTTATATGTCTAAAGCGCTTATCAAAGAACTTTTCTCATTGGAGCCTTGTCAATAAACAGGATAAATAGGGGTAAAACCGTCGGTCAGGTCGTCTGAAAATCCTCTTCAAACCTTTATTTATGATTCTAAAGAATTTTAAATAGCGTATTGTCGGCTTCAAGGATGGAGATTTGTTGAGAGATACCGTATTGTTATGGATGGCAATTTTGACGGCACATTAGAAGATGCTTCTATCGAAGGATAAAATGACGATGAAAATTAAAGTAGCTATGCTGGGTATTACCGGCTTGATATTGTCCGGCTGCTTTTTCGCCAATGACGAAATCAAGTTGGATGATATTGGGAATTTCAAAATTACTGTCCATGAAGCTAAGGATTATAGGCAGGTTCATTTGACAGGTTTATTAGGCAATAGCGCAATGGGCATTTCAGATATCAAAACAACTTCCCACAATGATGAGCTGAATATTACTTTATTTCAAAAATTGGCAGGTTCAAAATATTCAGGAAAGCTAGATAAAGAAATTGCTCTTGACCGCGATATTAAAAAGATTACTTATGGTTCTAAACACGAGATTATCTGGCAGGAGTAAATCGGTTTTATTCGGTATCGCTATTGCTTTTCGGTAATACTGTTTAGCGGTTTAAACGTAACGAAAAAGGTCGTCTGAAAACTGGAAAATCGATTTTCAGACGACCTTTTATGCTATCACTGCTTAGTAAACTAATTCACCAAATCATTGAAGTGTAATGAGATGCAGCAGTTGCCTTAGTCTATTCATTGATGGTCTAACTAATCTGCCAACTGCTCAGCAACGCTTCGAAAATTCATCAAAGCCGCTTCGATATTTTCAATGATTTCATCGGCCAAAATATCAGGGGCGGGCAGATTGTCCAAGTCGGTTAAAGAATGGTCTTTCAGCCAGAAAATATCCAAACTGGTTTTTTCTCGCTGATTGATTTCATCGATACTAAATTTACGCCAGCGTCCGTCGGGATTGTTTTCGGCATGATAGGTTTCTGCGCGCTTTGAACGGTCTTCGGGGCAATAGCAGGTAATGAAATCCTGCAAATCTGCCAACTGCATCGGTTTTTTCTTCAGCGTGTGATGCACGTTGGTGCGGTAGTCATATACCCAGACTTCTTGGGTAACGGCTTTTTCCTGTGCGGGGCGGTTATCAAAGAACAACACATTTGCTTTCACGCCTTGGGCGTAGAAAATACCCGTTGGTAACCGTAAAATCGTATGCAAATCGGTCATCTGCAATAGTTTCTTACGCACAGTTTCGCCTGCGCCGCCTTCAAACAGCACATTATCGGGCACGACCACGGCTGCACGCCCGTTGTTTTTGAGCATGGTGTAAATATGCTGCAAGAAGTTGACTTGTTTGTTGGAAGTGGTTGCCCAAAAGTCTTGGCGGTTATAGACAAAATCTTCGGTTTCAGCTTCACCCTCGGCATTGGTAATGGTCATGGTGCTTTTTTTACCGAATGGCGGATTGGCCAAAACCAAGTCTACTTTGCGTGCGCTTGGCGCAACCAAGGAATCATCGGAGCTAATCGGGCTATCGCCGTCCATTTCGCCGATCCCGTGTAAAAACAGGTTCATCAAACACAAACGGCGGGTATTGGCGACAATTTCATTGCCGAAAAACGTCCCTTTTTTTAACCGCTCTTTTTGGTCGGTGTTTAGATTGGCATGTTTTTCCAAATAGCTGTATGCCGCCAATAAAAAGCCGCCGGTGCCTGCTGCCGGGTCGGCAATCAGGGTATCTGCCTGCGGGCGGACGCATTCGACAATTGCCTGAATCAAAGCACGCGGCGTAAAGTATTGTCCCGCGCCTGATTTGGTATCTTCGGCATTTTTTTCCAAAATGCCTTCGTAAATATCGCCTTTCACATCCACGCCCAAGCGCGTCCATTTGGTTTCATCAATCATTGCCACCAAACGGGATAATTTGGCCGGGTCTTGGATTTTGTTTTGCGCCTTGGCAAAGATTTGGCCAAGCAAGCCTTTGCACATACTTAAATCGCGCAACAAAGCGAGATAATGACTTTCCAATTCCGCACCTGTGCGGTCGGTCAGACTTTGCCAGTTGTATTTGGCAGGAATGCCGACATCGCGCTTGTAGGGCGGCTGGCTGTATTCAAAAGCCATTTTCAAGAAAATCAGATAGGTAATCTGTTCCAAATAGTCGCCGTAGCTCACGCCGTCATCGCGCAGCATATGGCAGAAGCTCCAAACCTTTTGGACAATAGCATTTGAAGTGTGGTTTTGCGTTGTGGTCATATTCGTTTTCTCTTTAATTTATTTATCCAAAAGGCTACCTGAAAAAGCCGCTTTTAAGACGACCTGTTTGAGCAGCTCGGCTTGTTTGAGTTGTTTGGCAAGTTCGGCGGCGAGTTGGTCGCAGGCGGTGAGTTTGCTTTCTAAAATGGCAACGATTTGGGTTTGTTCTGCTAGAGAGCAAACTGGAATCGGCAAATTTCTACAAATTTCCAAAGTTAAATTATGTTGTCCAGCTGTTGTTTTAGCTTGAGATGACATGAGTTTTATAGTCTTTTCTGCTAATAAATAATTTGCCAAAAATTTAGAATGAACAAATATTGAACGATAAATAACTATTGCTTGGTTTATATTCCATTCAGGATAATCATCTGGAACTAAAGAAACCTTACCTAGCGGAGGACCAACAATGTTCATTAAGATATCATTTGGATAGACTTTTGAACGATTTAGGAAATTATTATGTGTTTCTTTTGAAACAAAAGTAGGTTCTATTGTGAAATCCAGCTTCCCATTTTTAGTTAAATTATAAACTTTTAAAAAAGGAACCTCGCCACTTTTCATAAATAGTTCATTCTTAGGAGGAGTTGTACCTTTGGTAATAAAATCACAAATAGATTCTGCTTCTGTTAATAGCCAATTTTCAGGCAATTCACTATCTTTAGAGAGTATATTTACACTCGATAATGAGCTAGGCTTACTCGGTTTTTTCCCTTCTTTTCCATTCTGTTCCCATTGGCTGACGGCTGTTTGCCAGTCGGCAAGCTGTTGGGCGTGGTGTTGTTCGCGGGTCGTCTGAATTTGGGCGAGCAGTTCGTTTTCAGACGGCAAGGTATCTGCGTGCTTGCTGCGCCATTCTTTGGTGAGTTCGCCGTTAAAGGCGTTTTTGAGCAGGGATTGGCGGTATTGTTGGATTTGCTGCGCTGCGGTTTTCAGACGACCTATGCCTTCGTCGATTTCGGTAAACAGGCTTTCGATTTTATTGACGATGGCTTGTTGGGTTTCTAGATTCGGTGGAATGGGAAAAGCATAATTCCACAATAAATCGGGATCTACGTGTGGTGTACCAGAACCTTTAGCGCGAGTATTAATTTCTTTATATTTTGACAGTAAGAAATAATAAGCATAAAGATTGTTTATATCTGGCAATGAAATGCGAACAAGCGTACTACCTAATGCTCCTTTAATGCCTTTACCTACCAATCCAGAGCGTGAACCATCCCAGACCATTAAGAAGTCATCTTCATCACACAGAACACATTTCACTCCATCGGTATAACTTTTAATAACACCTTTTTCAAAAGCTTCAATATCCACATAGGGATAGCAATGTGTATCTGTTTTTTCGCTAGATTGGCTTTTTGGTTTTTTACCCTTTTCAGTAATAGCAATATCACCCAATCGTTCTATTTTCCACCCTTTCGGCAATTGCTGTTCTGTGGTCATTTTTATGCTGTCCATTGTCGGTTAATCTCGTTTAATAGGGTGTTAAAGTCTTGGTCGTTGGCGGCGACTTCGCTCAATACGTCATAGGCTTGCCCTAAGCCGCCGTGTTGATTGAACGGGGTAAGTTCAAAGTCGTTCTCGTCGATGGCAAAGGAAGTGATGATGTGGTCACGAATCATGGTCAGCCATTGCATTTGCTCTTCGGTCAGCGGTTTGTCGGCGCGGCGGTTGTGTTCAAACGCCCATGTTTGGAAGTTTTTACGCACGGTTTTGCTAAATGGGGTGATTTTGCCATCAATGCCAATCACTCGGCGAATAAGGCTGACTAAGGCGGTGAGTTCGCTTTCTGCCTGTTCGCTGACGTTATCCAAACGCGCGTATGCCTGCCAGATATGGCTGAATGCCAATTTCGGTTTGGCTTTTTTGATGGCATCTGCCAGCTCTTTAATCATCGCAAGGCTTAAGGCTTGGCGTTGATAAGGCTGATTATAGAAAATCTGCAAGGCGGTAATTTCGTCTTTGTTGCTGCGTATCCATTCGGCAAAATCTTGGGTCAGGGTTTCATCATTTTCTGCCCAGCCTGCGTGGATGACTTCATCAATCTGGGCGTCAATTTTCTGCTCGTTTTGTTTGCGGATGTCGTCCAATATGGTGAAGAGTTCCATGGAAAGCGGACGTGTGGCGGCTTTGACGCGCTGTTTTTGTATCTGTAAAACGGTTTTTTCAGACGGCGTCTCATCGATGGAAATGCCTTCTTGCTCGCAAGCTGCCCGATGGATTTCATCGGCATTGATGGCGTGAAACAGGTCTTTGACCAATTGCGGTAATGGGACGCCGCCTGTGATGGCGGTGATTTGCTTCTGTTGTTCGTCATCAAGCTGTTTGTTTAAACGGGCAAGGCGTGCCGCCAGTGAGCTGATGCTGTCGCTATCAAATGCGCCGCCGAAGACGACGGCTTTTCCTAAATCGGAAAAGCTGACCGAACGCTTGGTGTCTAATTGTTGGCTTGCCGTTTTGAGCGATTTTGTAACACCGATGGCATCGACAATTACATAATGGGTTTTGGCTGATGATGCGGAAGGGCTGACTTTTTGCAGGCCTTCTTTATCAAGCGTGCGTGTGCCGCGCCCTTTCATTTGCTCGAAATAGTTACGGCTTTTGACATCGCGCATAAACAGTAGGCATTCAAGTGGGCGGACATCCGTTCCTGTGGCAATCATATCGACGGTAACGGCGATGCGCGGGTTGTAGCTGTTGCGGAAATTCGCTAAGACGGTTTTGGGTTCTTCGCCTTGTTCAATGATTTCGCCGTTTTCACCCACAATATCGTCTTTGGCTTTGTAAGTGATTTTTTTGCAAAATTCGTTGCCTTGCCCGAACTCTTCCCGCACCATTTTGATGATGTCGTCGGCGTGGCTGTCGTTTTTGGCAAAAATCAAGGTTTTGGGTACTTCTTGACGATTTGGGAACATTACGGGCAAATGGTCGCGGAACGTACGGATAATGGTGCGGATTTGGCTTGGATTGACAACATCCCTGTCGAGTTGCTTGGCGGTATAGGCCTCATCGCTATCTTGCTGCTGCCAGCGTTTGCGGCGTGTGGTGCGTTCGCGGTGTTCGACCAGTTCTTCGGCTTTGAATTTGCCGCCATCAAGGCTGATTTTGGTATTGATCAGATAGACTTCATTGCCTACGTTTACGCCATCGGCAACGGCTTGCTCGTGGCTGTATTCGCTGACGACATTTTGATTGAAAAAGCCAAAAGTGCGGTTGTCCGGTGTGGCGGTTAAACCAATCAGATAGGCATCAAAATAATCCAACACTTGTCGCCAAAGGTTGTAAATGGAGCGATGGCATTCATCGATAAAGATAAAATCAAAAAATTCGGGTGGCAGATCCGGTTGATAGGCAACGGGCAATGGTTCTTTTAAGCGGTTTTCCCATTCTTCCAATTCCATGCTGTCATCCGGTATCGACAGGTCTTCCCCTTTTAATAGGGAATACATGCGCTGAATGGTACAAATGCAGACTTCTACGCCGTTGGGAATGTGCGGCGATTTAATCACTTGAGCGTTGTAGAGTTCGGTAAATTTGCGGTTGTCGTCAGACGGGGTAAAAACCAACATTTCCTGCTCGGCCTGTTCGCCCAAATTGACGGTGTCGACTAAAAATAAAATGCGGCGTTTGCCTGTGTATTTGAGCAAACGATACATAATGCTGATGGCGGTATAAGTTTTGCCTGCACCTGTGGCCATTTGAATCAAGGCGCGCGGCAAATCTTTTGCCAAAGAATCTTGCATATTTTCAATGGCGGTTAATTGGCAATCGCGCAAGCCAAGTTCAGACGCAGATAGATGATTGGGATTAAGTAGCGGGATAGCCTTGAGTTTGGCGCGTAGGGTGTTTTTGCCTTCACTTGCCCATTTTTGCAATGTCTCGGGGCGGTGAAAGTTGAATACTTCACGGGCACGCGGGGCAGGGTCGTTGCGGTTGGTAAAACGTGTTACTACGCCCGTGCTTTCATATAAAAAGGCAATCTCTGCTTGCTGAATATAATTAAGTTCGCTATCGGCATAGCGTGCGCTTTGCTCTTCCACCGTATTGAGCTTATGTCCAAAATTTTCTGGCTTAGCTTCAATCATAGCAACCGGCTCGCCATCAACAAACAACAGATAATCTACCGGACCGCTGTCGGTCGGATATTCACGCACTGCCACACCTAAACTGCTGTTGCGATTAAAGTGCTTCACCGACTGTATCGCCCAGCCTGCCTGCTCCAATTTTTGATCGATGATGTCGCGGGCTTGCTGCTCGGGGTGTTGGTTGTAGGTTACCTGTTTGCTCATAAATACTATCCTAGATAACGCGTTAAAACTGATAAAAAAAGATGTTCATTTGTTGTATTCGGTGAAACTGTATAACTTGCTGTCCTGCTTCAAAAAGCGAAACACGACAATTTTCCCGGCTGCTCTGCAACTGCTTTTTGTAATTTTCAATGATAACCCAAGTAGCTTTCATTTGCTTCAACTGCATAAGTAAACATTCTGAAAACTCTCTGCTTAAATGGTTTCCCATTGAAACAATTTTGGTGCAAATGTATTTTCCTATTCGGAATCAACCTCAAATTATACAGGGTAGATTTAGATTAAATCAGGACAAGGCAACGAAACCGAAAACAGAACCGGCTTAAACTTGCCCACTATGTTTTTAAACAAGTAGAACGCGCAAGATTCATATTTCACGATTGTGCGTAAACACAGAAGGCTGTCAGGCTATCAATCCGGTTTAACTTGCGAGACACAACAAAAAGGTCGTCTGAAAACCGGAAAACCGATTTTCAGACGACCTTTTATGCAATTCTGTTTTAGAAGGGTTGTTTCTATATAAGGAAAGAATGAAAAAATAAAACTCTAATTATTTCAACTTGTTGCAATCAAATATTGATGACTTTCTTAAAAATACGTAAAAATAACCCGATAACAGAGTAATTATATCATTATATTTTACAATATTAACGTAAAATTTTTACACATTGCTTTCAAGAGCCAACCATTTATGTTCTCTGTTTTACTTTTTGAAAATAAAACAGAGGACTTCTATATTTTGGTGTAAATAATTCTCTTGAATAAATTTCTGTTCTATAGCTATGCTCTATTTTTGAGTTTCAAATGTAGTATGGAGCTATCAAAATTGACAACTCCATAAATAATATTCTTATTCTTTGTTTAATCTAACAAGAAAATGCTTAAATTGTTCTTCGTTGTTATCCAACTTTCCGAAAAATAACTCATCAATTTGCTCAATTAACGGAACAGCTGTTTGTAATATTTCTTCTCCTTTTGAGACCTTTGCAAAATTCCCCAAAATCCCCTAAATGTCTTGGTGGGAATTTAGGGGATTTTGGGGAATTTTGCAAAGGTCTCATTTTAAGATAAACAGGTCGGTGTTTGTCGGGCATCAATGCCCGACCTGCAACTGTTTTCAGACGACATCAACACCTATTCAAACGCCAAATCCCCCACCAGTTCCGCCAGCGTGTTCAGCCGCTGTTCCGATTTTTCTACAAACGGGTTTGCCGTATCCCACGCATAGCCCGCGAGAATGGCGGAAATCATGCGGCTGATTTCGGGCGCGCGGTTGGGTGCGTACACCACGTTTTGGAAACGGTTGTCGTACCAGCCGTCCACATAGGTGCGAAAAGCGTTTACGCCCACCATCAGCGGCTCGGCGAACTCGCGCTGCCAGTCTGCCGCTTCGCCTTTGAGCTGGCGGGCAAGCAGGTCAGCGGCGAGTTTGGCGGAATGCAGCGCGATGGTTACGCCCGATGAGAACACGGGGTCAATAAACTCGGCGGCGTTGCCTAACAGCGCGAAATGTTTGCCGTGCAGGGCTTTAACATTGGCGGAATAGCCTTGGATGCTGCGGTAGGGGAAGCCGTTTTCCCATTCGGAATGTTTAAAAAATTCAACCAGATTGGGGCATTCTGCCACTATTTGTTTCAACACGGCTTCGGAATCGCCCGCCAGTTTGTCGGGTGTGTCGACCACGCCGAGCGAGCAGGTGTTGTCGCCGAAAGGGATTGTCCAAAACCATACGTCGCGGTGCTGCGGGTGGGTGGTAATCAGGATTTTGTTGCGGTCAAAATCGGCTTCGGCGGCGATGTTGTCGGTGATGCGCGTGAAATGCGCCATGCGAACGCTGCGCCGTTTTTAAACTGAAAGCCTTTCTCGGCGCGCACGGCATCGGCAAAACCGGCTTCTTCCAGCATTTCCATGCAGTGCGGCAGCAGGCTCTCGCCAATCACAAAGCGCGGAAAATGCTGTTTTTCCAGCGCGCATACTTTGAAGCCCTGTTTGTTAAGCAGGGCGGAGGCAACCGAGCCTGACGGGCCTGCGCCGATGACGGCAACGTCAAATTGGGTGTGGGACTTTCGCAGATAAATGGTTTGGCATAAAAGCGTAATTATAGAATTTTACAAGGCAGCCTGAAAATGGGGGAATGGAGTTTGAGGCTGCTTTTTGTTGAGTGGGTTGGGCAATTGATGCACGGATAATGCCCGATTTGCTTTACTTCAATAAAAAAAGCAGTCTGAAAGGCCGTCTGAAAACTTTTCAGACGACCTTTTACCTTACTTCGTAGCAATGTTCACTTCCGCCGACATCCCCGGCGCGAGGCGTTCCAAATCCTGTTGCCCTGCGTCAAATACGATTTTTACGGCGATGCGTTGGACGATTTTGACGAAGTTGCCCGTGCCGCTGTCGGCTTTAATCAGGCTGAATTCGGAAGCGGTGGCGGGCGAGATTTCGGCGACTTTGCCGCTGAACGCCTTGCCGCCGAGTGCGTCGATACTCACGCTGGCACTCTGCCCGATTTTCACGTTGGCCATATCGGTTTCTTTGATGTTGGCGATGATCCAGCGTTCGGGCGGCACGACGGACATCAGCTGCGTGCCCGCGCTCACAAGCTGCCCTTGTTTTACGCTGACTTCGCCGAGTTTGCCGCTGGCGGGCGCGTAAATCACAGTATGCCCCAAATCCTGTTTTGCCAAGTCCAGCAGGGCTTGCGCGTTGGCGATGCCCGCCTGTGCGCCCTCGCGCCCTACTCCCGTGTTGATGATGTTCTGCTGCGCCACGGCGTATTGCTCCTGCGCCTGTTTCAGGCCCGCTTCGGCTTGTTTAACGGCGGTTTGCACGGCA